>CATPBJ010000087.1 GCA_955652395.1 uncultured Terriglobales bacterium
CGGTCGCGGCATCACTCGTAGAATGTCAGACTTCGAGTGGGGCTATATGCAAGGGAAATTCTCGGCATTACGCTGGGTACTCGGCACAGAGTGGGATTTCCTAGATACGTAAACAGGTGCCTGAGTCAGGTTGCCAAGGCGTCCTCGACGGTTCGAGCCTACGAAGCTATAGAACCTGTATCGAGAGAATCATTACGCAGGTCGCGTTCGCCCTGAACTGGCTTTCTCGCGCATGAACTCGTTACGTGGTAGTCATAACATTGCCCACAGACTGTCGCACTCCATCTGGGTGGCCACGGCGAGTTTCCCACAGGGCGTTACGTCTGCATCACCTGAACTGTATTCGATTTGGCAAGCATTCGTATTCATCTCCTCGATGAGCAGGGGAATGACAAGTCTCAGCGCAGCTATTTCTTTGCGTAGCCTTACAGCCTCAATCTCCTTTTGTCGTATCTGCGCCTCAGCTAAGAGACGCTCGTGATCAAAGAAGGCTGCGGCGCACCTGGTGAACTTGTTGACGGCCTCGGTGTACGTGGCCATCGTGGTCGACAGCGTAACCATGTCGTCCTTTTGCCACAACCTGAACACGTATTGGCCGAAACATTCGGACAGCATAGCGAAGAATGCGAGGAATGGGATCAAAAACCAAGGACCGTCTGACTCCCCGAGACAAACGGTCCCAAGTTCCCAGTCGCGCAGTGGGGAGGAGCGTTGCAGCTGCACGTAGGTAGCTCTGCAAGGCCTCATATACCACAAAAGGATCGGCTAATTCAAGTTTGTTAGGGCTGTAACAGGATGTGCCTGTCGTACGGTAGGAAGTAGTAGTACTGAGCTTAGATCGCCCTAGTGGCAATTGCGTGCCTTAGTCTGTCCTTCCCCTCATTGTTCAGAAGCCAAGCGTGGTCACCGTGCGCTGAGCTGTGCATCACTTTAATCTCCAAATCATTGGCCAGTGCACCTTTCAGTTCACCGTCGCCCAACATGACATAAACCTCAACGTCAGCATTGCATTCGTTACAGTGTGCTCGGAAAGTCATGATTTCCCGGAGAGGTTGAGCTTACGCCGTTATTTGGGAGTGACGATGACTCCTACGATTCTTTCGTTCATCGCATCCACAATTGTTCGTGCCTGCGCCAACGTCGCACCTCGTAACATTTCAAATCCAATCGATAGCGAGGTGAGACTTGGCGCGTCATCAAGTAGCTCTAATTTGATCTCGGGGCCGTGATCCGTTTCCACGACGAGAAATCGACAACCGCTCCGCTCAACTCTAGGCGTCATCTTGAACGGCTTCTTTATCAGACGTACCGTTTCCGTACCTGGTGCAGCACTCGGGGTCTCCCTCGATGGCAACCGACATTCAAACTGTTCTAACTCCGCCTGAGCCTCAAAAACACTTGCATTGTCTGAGGTTCGTCCACATCGCTTGCAGAACCATTCCCGCGTAGCGGCATTCCATGTGAGATTTTCGTGTTTCATCGAGAACCCTCTGCATATCAGAGGTTAAGCACTGCGGAGACTACACTAATTTGGTGATGATTTTCATCACTATCAGGTGGAGACCTGATATTTAGCAGGAATAATTTTGTAGCGGGGTTGACGTTGGTATTCTGTGGATTCTTCTGCCGCGCGGGCGATTCCCACCGGACTATGCTGGTGGACGATTGCTCCTCCCAAACGCCTCGGGAATTGTCTCAAAGGCGATGGCCCGCAGGTAGCGAATGTGGTCTCGGATGGCTGCTTGAAGTTGAGGCAGGATGACGTTTGAATCAGCTTCGCTCTTGGCCGCAATAGCCTGGGCGGTAGCGGATTTGGTGTTGCAGGCTGGACGATGACATGCTTGGCATAATGCGATGACATTCGAGATTGGATCAATACAATTGTTGCTGTAGCGCGGGTGGCGATTACCCGACTTTCACAAAGAAGTCAGACCAAGCATCTAGACAAGAAGAACGGGACGACGCCCTCTCGGGTGCCATCCTTTTCGTTCATGGCACACAAAATACGAAGTGGCGCGTTAAGATAAACGTCTTTGGGCGTTGCTGAACATCGGCTAAAGACCCGAGATTCTCGGTAGTTATAATGTAGGCCTCCCAGCCCAGCTGATTAGCTTGCCTTGTCAAACTTGAGCCTAGATGCCTCTGGACTCGCAGCAGAGTTGGATTCTTGCGGCGTGCCAGAGATTTCCCATCCGCTATGGTCGGGCTCCGGCGTAACATTTCTCGCAACCGAGTGGACACTCGAATCGTTATCGTTGTCCGATTCCTCATTTTCCGAGAGAAGAGGGGCTGCTACACGTAACGCCTCCACTTGTTCTTCCACCCGTGACAACTCAAGTGCCTTCTGTCCCAAAACCTCCCAAACGTCCTTCATGTAAGCACCTCAGGATTATCTAGAAATATGCGCAAGCAAATCGCATGTTGGATTCCCGCGCCACACCCAGGTTCTTCCGTTCGACCGCTAGACAATAGCTTGCTCCAATTCCGCACTTGCTAGCTCACAACAATGTCAGCCAGGAGCGGGCTCGGTGTGGCGTTCTCGCTGGAACAATTCTTCGCGTCCCGCCATCTGGGAATATTTAGAATTTCGGATCTTGAACCACGTCACTTGCTGCGGCTCGGTGACGTATGGGCCGTGCGAAAGCTTCGCCACGATGCCCTCCACGTCCAACTTGCAGATACGTTCGAACAGCGCTGTTCCCTGGCGCTCGACATGGTCCGCATATCGCAACCGAGATGATGGATGACCAAACAGTAGGCGTCTTAATTCCTGTTTACGATCTACGAGCCTTTCTGCGCGCAAGTCCATCGAAGGCGAAGAAGCAGGGCTCTCCGCGATGAAACAATAGATCACGGAATTGTGGTCGGCCACGTCTATCGAGACAGACCATTTCGCCGTCGAGTACGGTTTTCCCTCCGAATGGTACGGAGATTTCTTTGCCGAGGTCTGAGTATGAATTGAACGCATGACCATTGCGCGAGATCCACTGAGTGCGCCCATTCTCGATGACGGCGAGAGCCCGAAACCCGTCATACTTCAATTCATAATCCACTCGGGATGGTCGAAGGGCGCAGGACGGCGCGAGAGCGGCATGGGCTGGAATGCCATGCCGATAGCGTAGCAAGGGCGACGGCGAAAGGAGGGCGAATGGCGTTTTCGGATAAGGCGTCGAGAGACTTTTCCACGCATGGAGCAAAACACCAAGAGTGCGACGCATCTTAGTCAGTCCTGAGGCGACGCCGTGGATGTCCTCATTGTGGACGACAACCCGATGGTAAGACGTGCTGTACGAGATCTTTCGAGAGCGATCCTGCGTTTCAGGTCTGTGGGGAAGCGCAGAATGGTCTGGAAGGTCTGGAGAAGGCGGTGGAGTTACGCCCTGGACTGATTGTCATGGATTTGGCGATGCCCAGGATGAATGGACTCGATGCCGCCCGTGAGATAAATCGCGCTATGCCTACGATTGCGATCATTCTCTTCAGTGGTTACGCTCACCTACAAAAACTAGATATGCTCCTCTCGGCTGGCATTTCTGCGGTGGTGGATAAGGAAGAGGCCTCGGAACTGATCGCCGTAGCGCATGATCTGAGGAACGCCGCCTAGATCAGCTTACTCGTGTCGATGACCGCCAAGCCTTCACTTCCTCACGCAGATTTGCCAATCTGTTCGCGACATCGATGATCGCCTGATTTTCTTCGGGAGTACCCCCCGTGATTCAAGGAGAACTCATGGAGTCGTCCTTTTATCGCGGCCTCGGCAGCCTCTATGCGCTCATCGATTTTCGCCGTTGTCCAATCGCTTTCGAGCACGGCTACGTTGTAAAGCTGTTCCCATTTCTGTCCCGTCATGGACATCTCCTACGGCCAGACCCACCCCCAATTTATTTGAGATTAAAATCCATGTCGGTACGCTAGCGTCCACTGGGTGCCGCCGTTCACCTCCAAGACAAAAGGGACAGCACCCGAAGGTGTCATCCCTTTTCCCAGTTTCGATTTGAGGTCAATCGTTGAGGTCGCCTCCAAACTAATCTGCTGACAACTTTATCACTATCAAAGGTGGAAACCTGAGATTTGGCGGGGACGATTATGTAGGACTTGACATCGTATTTCTCTGCATTCTTATGCCCGTGTTCCTTGACGCATGATGACTATCATGTCGGGCTTCCCTTACGGCTTCTTTAGCGTGGCATTTGAGTCTGCTTCGACGATGACATCGACGCGCGCTCCAGGTTTGAGGCGCGCGTGGAGGTTCCCGAGCTGGGTGAGTTTTTTCAACTGTGATCCCACAGCCGGTTTACTGCCCCACTTCTTTACGCGGATTGCCGTCCTAGTCCAATCCAGATGCAAGCCAAGCCTGTCGCTGTACGTCATCAAGACGCTGCATAGCTGCGGGAATCCAGTGCTCATATGTCTTGCGAATTTCGTTAGGCGACGTTCCTACCATCGTATAAGAAGTTTGGGACTAAGAATTGGGACTAACCAGAGTGGGTTTTGAAGTGGATTTTCGATGCTAAGCGACGCCGAATCAATAAATTTCCACTGTGTCCCGAACCAGGTGCTCTACCAGGGTGAGCCACGCCCCGACTACACGAACTGAAGCGACGATCGGAACTGCGCGGTACGATGGCATGGGGCCCGCGCGTCTGATTCCATTAGAAGTATAGCATCCTGAGGTGGCCGGCTTCCCTCGGCATGAACCGTTGTGGTCCGCAACACCTGCGCGTGAGGGTGCATCGTCCTCTGCGGAAGGTTCTCTGGATTTTCCTATAGAATGAGTGCTTCGCTCACAAGATTGTCATCCATGATCGCGCTTACCGCCACAACCTTGTTTACTCCACTGGAGCGGATCGAGCAGCCATTGCTGCTGGTGGAAGACGGCACCATCGTTGAACTGACGTCGCGGGTGCGCCGCGAAGTTCCGAGAAATTGCCGCACGGTGGATTTTGGCGACGGCATACTGGCGCCCGGATTTGTTGACATCCATATTCATGGCGGCGCCGGTCATGACGTGATGGAAGCTGGAGCCGACGCACTGCCGCCGCTTGAGCGGCTTCTGGCGTCGCACGGCGTCAGCAGCTATCTCCCCACGACCGTTACGGCGCCGATGGATGCCACACTCTCCGCGTTGGCGCGGCTGGCGGACGCAATCGAAGCCGCAGATCGAAATTCGCATTCCACTGATCGGCCGACCGGCGACCTGCGGGCGCGGCCGCTGGGAATTCATCTTGAAGGTCCGTTCATCAGCCACAGCCGGCGGGGAGTTCATCCTCCAGCGAACCTGTTGACTCCGTCTCTGGCTGCGTTTGATCGCTTTTGGCAGGCGGCGCGTGGGCACATTCGAGTAATAACGATTGCGCCCGAATTGCCCGGGGCGATTGAGGTCATGGCGGAAGCGGCCGCACGCGGAGTTTGTGTGAGCATGGGCCACTCCGACGCTGACCTGAATGCAGCTCGCGCTGGTTTCGCCGCGGGCGGGCGACATGCGACTCATACGTTTAACGCCATGCGGCCGCTGGATCATCGCGATCCCGGAATTCTTGGCGAAGTGCTGGCCGATTCGCGGCTCTCCGCCGACATCATCGCGGACGGAATTCATCTGGATCCCTTGATCGTAGTGTTATTCCTGAGAGCCAAGGGAGCGGACGCCGCCGTCTTGATCACCGACGCTACCGCCGCCACCGGCATGCCCGACGGCCGCTATCGCCTGGGTGCGTTGGAAGTGGAAGTGAAAGATGGCAGATGCCTGGCTGAAGGAAAACTGGCAGGCAGCGTCCTGACCATGGACCGGGCGGTCCGCAACGTCATGCAGTTTGCTCAATGGGACTTGCAGCAGGCGGTGCGGCTCGCGACTGTGAATCCGGCGCGGGTCGTTAACTTGAATAACGGCGGCTTAAAGAAGGGTGGCTCGCTCGAGGCGAGCGCGACTGCCGATCTTGTGGTCTTGAGCGCGAGCGGCGAAGTAAGAAGTACGATAATCCGCGGAGCGGGAATCTGAGTGCGAGCACACTTCTTAGGGAGAATCGAATGGCTGACAAAGGGGGATTCCCCCATTACATGCTGAAGGAAATCTTCGAGCAGCCGCAGGGCTTGCGGGATACGATTGCGCCCCGCGTGTCGCTTGAGGAAGGCGTGGTGCGGCTCGATGAGGTCCGCATTAGCACGGATGAACTTCGGGCCCTGCGCCGGATCAACATCGTGGCCTCAGGCACCAGCCGGCATGCGGGCATGGCTGGCCAGTACATGATTCAGGACCTGGTCAACATTCCCGTGGACGTGGATTACGCCAGCGAGTTCGAGTATCGCAATCCTCTGATCGGCCCCGGCGAACTTACCATTGTCATCACGCAGTCTGGTGAAACCGCCGATACGACTGCCGCCCAACGCGAAGCCAAAGCCAAAGGCTCACGCACCATTGCGATCTCGAACGTCGTTGATTCGACCATCGCGCGCGAGGCGGATGGCGTGCTCTACACCCATGCCGGACCGGAGATCAGCATCGCGTCCACCAAGGCCTTCACCGCCCAGATGGCAGTACTGTACCTGTTTGCGCTTTATCTGGGGCAGGTGCGCGGCAAGTTTGCCAAGGAGCAGCGTCGCCAATACATTCGTGAACTGCTCGATTTGCCGGGCAAGATGGAAGCACTGCTAAAGTCTGCACCGCCCGTTTGCGAGAAGTTGGCTGAAAAATACTACAAGGTGCAGGACTTTCTCTTCATGGGCCGCGCCATTCATTATCCGGTGGCCATGGACGGCGCGCTCAAACTCAAAGAGGTTTCCTACATCCACGCCGAGGGCTATCCCACCGGGGAAACCAAGCACGGTCCCAATGCGATGATCGACGAGAACCTGCCGGTAGTGATCATCGCAACTTCCGACCACGAAGATTCAGGATCGATGCTTCGCTATGAGAAGAACCTGGCCAACATCCGGGGATTCAAGCAGCAGTCGGCGCGAGTGATCGCAATCGCGTCCGAAGACGATGAAGAGCTTGCCCGCCTGGCGGACCATACCGTCTTTGTTCCACAGGCCACGGAACTGCTGCTGCCACTTCTGGAAATTGTGCCTCTGCAGTTGTTCGCGTACTACATGACGGTGAAAAAAGGCCTGGACGTCGATCGCCCGCGAAATCTGGTGAAGTCGGTCACACTGGAGTAAGGGGATTGGCGGAGGTCTGAAGTCCGACGCGGGATTAGTTCGGCTTCCTGTGTTTTCCGTCGGAAAGATAGCGTAGCAGCGCGGTGTCCGACGCAGTCTTGAATTTTTCCAGAAATGAAGCTTCCGGACTGACCACCGCATCCGCAGAAACCTTCTGCCGTATACTCTGCCGCAATCTTTCGCCCGACTCGGATTCGTTGGTCATCACCTGCATGTAGAACCAAAGGAAGTGGCGCATCTGATCAAGGGATGATTTCAGCATCTGGAGCGCATCCATCTCCGGCAACTGGCTGAGCGCTTCCATGAGTTCCGGATCGCTGGGCGCTTCCATGGCGGCACAGTTGAGTTGTCGTTGAATCGCGCGCAGGTCTTCGGTCACACGCAGGATCCGGACGTGGATCTCTTCGAGGTAATCTTCTCTTCCCATGGGCTCCCGGCTTCTTTCGACGTCAAGACACCATCTCATTCGCCCTTGTCAGCGAACAGATGTCCCATGTGCATGCGCTTTCGTAATTCATGCCGTTACTTTGGTCTCGGGGTACTTGTCGAACGCCCAAACGTGGTATTCCGAGCGCGGTCGCGATGCGCGCTGCGCGGGGGGAGGAAGTCGTTTCGTTAACGAAACACTTGAGACGTTGGGAGTGAGTAGCGCCGGCATCTTGCCGTCTGTCCCGAGGGCGTCCCGTCATCGGTGGTGCGGGCGAGACGCCCCCACGACAGCCGCCGGGACGGCGGCGCTACGTGGCTTTTGATCGGATTTGCGGGACCTCTACAATGCGAACTCCCTGAGCAGGAGTTTCGACAGCATGGACCAGGGCCCGCACCATCTGCTTCAACGTAACCAGTCCCAGCCGCGTGCACCTTCGCGGGTCGACGGTAACAGTTCCATCAGTTTGTACATCGGTAGCAAGAGGTACGGCCATTGGTGCCCCGGCCCAAGGACGTACCAGGGACGCAGAATGGTGGCATTCATACCGCTTTCGCGGATCATGGCTTCACATTGCGACCTGACTTCGATATAGGCCTTCATGACAGGCGCGGGGTGGGCCACGCTGACATAAACAAAATGCTGCACGCCAGCGTTCTTGGCCGCCTCGATCGCACTCCGGCCCGAGGCCAGATCAACGCTGCGGAACTCCGCTGACTTCGACGGATTGGGATGCGAGACGCCAACCAGCTGCAGGAAGGTGCCGGCCGGGCTGATCGTTGAGGCGTAGGATTTGCGGTCTAGAGCGTCGCCGAGGATTGCCTGGCAGCCTGCCGGAAGCTTGCGCTCCGAGCCCGGGCGAACCAGCGCCTGGACCTCGTGGCCACGCTCCAGTAACTGCGTGATCAGCGGGCGACCGACGTATCCGGTGCCGCCCGTGACAAAGACGCGATGGGTTTGCGCATTCATGAGGCCCTGCCTTGAAGTAATACGCGGATGACCGACCGGTGGATTGTCCCCGAACCGGCATGTCGAGGCAAGTACGCGACCGTATCTGTTACACTGTCGCGTTCTGCAGCCTCCGAAATCCAAAGGACTGCGGAGCTTCCCCGGGCCCTGTAGCCCATCGAGGCGGAAGCGCTATGAAAGAC
This sequence comes from uncultured Terriglobales bacterium, assembly GCA_955652395.1. Taxonomy (GTDB): domain Bacteria; phylum Acidobacteriota; class Terriglobia; order Terriglobales; family Acidobacteriaceae; genus JAIQFF01. Next base: position 8,734 of record CATPBJ010000087.1, read on the forward strand.
ACGCTGGGAGTCTTACTAGCTGGCGGCGCGGGGGAGCGGCTTTATCCACTCACTCGCGACCGCGCCAAGCCTGCCGTCACCTTTGGCGGAATCTACCGCATCATTGACGTCACTCTTTCCAACTGCGTTAATTCCAACCTGCGCCGTGTTTATATCCTCACCCAGTACAAGGCGCTGTCGCTGAACCGCCACGTCCGTGAAGGCTGGAACATCATGGGCAGCGAGATGGGCGAGTTCATCGAGGTTCTGCCCCCGATGAAACGGGTCAGCGATCAGTGGTACCAGGGGACCGCCGATGCGGTGTATCAGAATATTTACTCGATCGGCTCGGAGCAGCCCAAGCACGTGCTCATTCTCTCCGGTGATCACATCTACAAGATGAATTACGGCTTGATGCTGGAGCGGCACAACGACTCGGGCGCGGACGTGACCCTGGCGACGATCCAGATCGATCCCGGGGAGGTAGCCCGGTTCGGAGTTGTGGACGTCGACCGCGACCACCGGGTGCTGGGTTTCGAGGAGAAGCCGAAGATCACCAAGCTGCGCTCGCCCTCGAACCCCGATAAAGTTTGCGCTTCGATGGGCATTTATCTGTTCAACACCGATGTACTCATACCGGTGCTTTTAAAGGACGCGGAAGACCCCGCTTCAAGCCATGATTTCGGCAAAGACATCCTGCCCAAGATGGCAGACGAATACCGGGTTTACACCTACGACTTCGTCGACGAAAACAAGAAGGAAGCGCTGTACTGGCGGGATGTGGGGACGCTGGAAGCGTATTACGAAGCCAACATGGACATCGTTGCCGTGTCGCCGGTGTTCAACCTGTACGACTCGGACTGGCCCATTCGGACTCACCAGCGCCAGTACCCACCGGCGAAGTTCGTCTTCGCTGAAACCGGCCGCACCGGCACAGCGGTCGATTCCATTGTCTCGGCAGGCTGCATCGTTTCCGGCAGCGTGGTTAAGGGCAGCGTAGTCTCGCCCGATGTGCGAGTGAACTCCTACAGCGAAGTAGAGAGCAGCATTCTTTTCTCCCATGTGAACGTAGGACGGCATTGCCGCATTCGAAAGGCGATCATCGATCGCGATGTACACATCCCGGAAGGCACCACCATCGGATATGACACCGAGGCCGATCGGCAGCGCTACTTTGTTACGGAAAGCGGAATCACGGTCGTGACTCGCGACTATTCCCTGTTCGAGAATCCCGTGACCGTGGATTACTTCACCAGCGAGTAATGGCGAGAGATTTCTTCACTCTTCACCGCTTTCAAATCTTTCGTTCTTATTCCCTCCGGCACGTTTGTGTCGTCGTCCCATCGCGCGTTTCTGGATCGAAAAAACACGGTGCGCGGCCATGGCAGTGTACGTTGAGTTGGCGACAGTTCGTTGCCTGAAGGTCTGGCCCACTGGTGGTTGGCCCCTGATCCGGGCTCGGGGTTCTTGACTCATTCGGTTCCTGGTTTTTAGTTCTCGGTTCTCAGTTTCGGGCTTCTTCGTTCGAGGTGGTTATTCGCCTTTTATTCGTCTAGCATTTGCCTCCCCTGCTACAATGCCTTGCCTTATAGAAGTGCAGAACTTTTGGGGCCACAAAAACGTATCTCTATTGTGGTGTTAAAAGCCCGGGGTGTGCCGGGCGAAGGACCAGGAGTTCCGGGGAGTGCGGGTTGGAAGACGCCCAGGTCGTTGCCAGGCTGGTCCGTCGCTGCGTTGCCGGCGACGTAGTGGCCTGGGAGGAGATTGTGCAACGTTACAACCGGCGAATCTACAACATTTGCTACCGCTTCGCCGGGTCGGGCGAGAACGCCCAGGACCTCACCCAGGAGGTCTTCATCAAGATGTTCCGCACCCTGAGTTCTTACGATGTCGAGCGGGGGGCGTTCATGACCTGGGTCACGACCATCACGCGCAATCTGCTGGTGGACCACTTCCGCAAGAGCAAGCAGGACAGGGTGACGGAGTCGCTGGATACGACGCCCTCGGAACACGAAGACGCGATGCCGTTGAGCGAGAAGATTGAGGATAAGGCGCCGGCAGCAGATATGAGCGTGCAGAGCCGCGAGACTGGGGAATTGGTACACACTGCCCTGCAGAAACTTTCGCCCGAGCTGCGCGAAGCGGTCATCCTGCGCGACCTGCAGGACATGGATTACAAGGACATTGCCAAGGTATTGAAGGTTCCGGAGGGCACTGTGAAATCGAGGATAAATCGTGGGCGGGCGGAACTTGCCCGGCTGCTACAACGTACCTATAGGCAGGTGATGTGATGGCAGGCGAACCCAAGAACGGCTTGCAGTGCGCAGAGTTTGATGCCCTGCTGAATGAAGCCCTGGACGCGACGCTAACCGGACCAAAGCTGGAAAGCTTTAAGGCCCATGCCCGGGTATGCGCAGTGTGCGGTCCGCTATTCGCGGAGGCCGATGCGGGGCGGCGCTGGCTGAAGTCTCTGGCCGAGGTGGAACCGCCTGTCACTCTGATGCACAACATCCTGGTGGCCACGACCGGCTACGAGAGCCAGCGCGTTGCCGTCCGGGCCAAAGGGGAGGCTTCATGGGCAGACCCGATCACCGGGTGGCTGCGGCCGGTGTTTGCTCCGGTGCTTTCCATGAGCCGCCAGCCACGTTTCGCCATGTCATTCGGAATGGCGTTCTTCTCTTTATCCATTTCGCTTAGCCTGGCGGGAGTGAAAGTAAGCGACGTGCGGCATGTGGACCTGCGGCCCAGTGCCATCAAGCGCACCTACTACGAGACCACAGGCCGGGTCGTCAAGTATTACGAAAACATTCGCTTCGTGTACGAAATCGAATCGCGGGTGCGGGAATTCAAAAAAGTGACCGCGCCGGCGGTACCAACCCCGAAAGAACAGAACAAGGAAAAGAAAGACAACAATACCAGTGGACAACCTGAACCAAGGCAGGAACGCAACTACAGCCAGGGAGAGAACCAGCCCGTGCTGGCCTCCCTCCCGAATGATCCGCCTGTAGGGACCGTGACCACTTACAGGAGGCTTTCATGAACTGTGCCAACCATCCGGATATTGAGAAGGTGGCATTTTGCCGTACCTGCGGAAAACCGTTATGTGCCAACTGCACCCGTGCGGTGCATGGAGTGATTTATTGCGAGAGCTGCCTGGCGGCGCGACTGGAAGGCGTGCAGCCGAACGTGCCACCGCCGGTCGCGGGTTTCGTTCCGGCCAGCCCCATGGCCGCGCCGGTGGCGGGCGCGGGTCCGAATCCCGCGCTGGCCGGCGTTCTTGCCGGGTTCTTTCCCTTCGGCGTGGGCGCAGTCTACACCGCGCAATACGCCAAAGGCCTGGCGCACCTGGTCATCTTCACCCTGCTGGTGCTGGGGGCGAGCAGCGGAAGCGAAGCCATGGGCACGGTTTTCGGACTGGCCATCGCGGGTTTCTACTTCTACCAGATTATCGATTCGGTGCGTACCGCCCGCGCCCTACAACTAGGACAGCCCCCGCCCGACCCCTTTGGACTGGGAACAACTTTTAGCGCTGGCGAGCGAGTGGACGTCAGCAAGGCTCCGGTGGGAGCGCTGGTCCTCATCGGTCTTGGTGTGGTCTTTCTACTGCATACCTTGGACATCTGGGATTTCAGCGCTCACCGAATCTGGCCGCTAGTGCTGATTGGCATCGGGGGCTGGCTCCTGGTTCGTCGATTAGGCCTGGTGGGCGAAGTCCCGCCCGGATTTGATCGCATCCGCAGTTGCAAACGCGGCCTGATGGGACCGGCAGTCCTGTTGACCCTGGGTTTTCAGTTCCTGCTCGACAGCATGGGAATAATCAGGTTCGGCCGCACCCTGCCCTTGTTGCTGGTGGTGATTGGATTGGTCAAGATTTTCCAGAGTACGGCTGGCCCCGGCCCGCTCGCGGGACCGCCACCGTCAATTCCGGGTGGAACGCCGCCATCCGGATTTGCGCCTGGCGAGGTGCAGCCGTCGTACCCCGAAGTGAAGCCGGAGGTGAAGAATGGCTAGCCCAACACAACCTCTCCCAATTCAGCCACAACCACAGCGGCAAAGACAGCGGCGTTCCATAGCCGGTCCGGTGGTGATGATCCTGCTGGGAATCGTTCTGCTCCTGACCACCATGCGAGTACTGCAGCCGCAACCGCTTGTGCACTGGTTCGGGACCTACTGGCCCGCCCTGATCATTCTCTGGGGAGTGATCAAGTTGGTCGAGTATCAGCAAGCCCAGAGAGAAGGCACGCGTCCGGCGGGGATCGGCGCGGGCGGAGTCTTGCTGCTGGTTTTTCTGATCCTGTTTGGTTTGTCGGCAACTCAGGCTTCACGCTTCAATTGGGACGAGATCCGCAACCACATCGACATGGGCGACGACGATTTCACCCTGTTCGGGCACAACTACAGTTATGATGATCAACTCCATCAGGATTTTCCGGCGGGCAGCAGCCTGCGAATCGTGAATGATCGGGGCGCGGTGAACCTGACGGTTTCGGACGACAACCAGATCCACGTAGCCGCGCACAAGAAGATCAATGCGGACAGCCAGGCAGAAGCAGACAAGTTCAATCCTGTCACCAAGCCGCAGATCACTGCCAGCGACAATACCATTACTTTGAATGCCAATACCCAGGGCGCCGGCGATCGCTCGGTCACCACCGATCTGGATGTCAGCCTCCCCCGCAAAGCGCCAGTGGTAATTTCGTCGCGACGTGGCGATGTCAGTGTGCTGGGCCGCGATAGCGACGTTGAAATTGCCAGCCAGCATGGCGATGTCACCACATCCGATATCGACGGCAAACTCAGCCTCAACCTGACCCACGGTACGGCACGGGCTTCGAATATCTCGGGCGATGTTTCGGTCCAGGGGCGAGGGGATGACATTTCCCTGGCAGATGTGAAGGGCGCGGCGCGCCTGAGCGGCGAGTTCGACACCATCAAGCTGGCCAAAATCGCGGGCGCGGTGGGCTTCAAATCGGCCCGCACCGACATGGAATTCTCCAGGCTGAACGGCAATCTCGATATGGATTCGGGCGATATGCGGGCCAGCGACCTGGTGGGCCCGTTCCGACTGCTGACCCGGTCGAAGGATATCCGGCTGGAAGGGGTCAAGGGAGACGTGCGGCTGCAGAACGAAAATGGGGCGGTCGAAATCCACATGAGCAAGCTGGGAAACGTGCAGCTCAGCAACCGCAACAGCGATGTCCAGATTTATGTTCCCGACAAGGCGGGTTTCCAGCTGGAGGCGCACTCACGCGGCGGCGAAATCCAATCGGATTTTGACGCCCTGAAGATCGTCAATGGCGATAACCAGGCGTCCGCCAGCGGCACCATTGGTGAAGGAGGCCCGCACCTGGTAATCAACAATGAGCATGGCGGGATCGAACTCCGCAAAGGATCGACGGTGGCGGAAGCGCCGGCACCGCCCAAACCACCCCGAACCCCCGCCACGCCCAAGGTGCCAGTACCGACGGAAAACTAGAATAATTCTAGAAGTCAGATTGCAGATTGCAGAACGACCGCGGCAAAAGAGGCGCGCTTTTTTGGGATTCAGATACTACTCCTTCGATCCAGCGAAGAGCTTCTCTACAATTGGCCCATGGATCGACCGATAGCAATCGAGCCCCTCGTCGCCGATCATTGGGATGCGGTGCGCTTGGTCTACTTGCAGGGGATAGCAACCGGAAATGCCACCTTCCAGCAGACCGCACCGGGGTGGAAGGAATGGAATGCTGGTCACCTGCGCGCCTGCCGGATGGTCGCGCGGTCGGGGCAAGAGGTCGTCGGATGGGCCGCGCTCAGCCCGGCATCCAGTCGGCTTGTGTATCGCGGAGTGGCGGAAGTCAGTATTTATGTGGCGGAGGCAGCGCGAGGTTGCGGCGTTGGAGCAGAGCTGATGGCGAGACTGATCATCGCGTCCGAAGCCGAGGGAATCTGGACTCTGCAAGCCGGCATCTTCCCGGAAAACGCGGCCAGCATCAAACTGCACATCAACGCAGGATTCCGGATCGTCGGCACTCGTTCGCGACTCGGATGCATGAATGGGCGCTGGCGTGATGTGGTGCTGCTCGAACGTCGAAGTCTCACAACCGGCACATAGTCTTCAACTCCGAGCAGTGCCAAGGCTCTTACCTCCCAAGCGATGCCCGTGTTATGTTCAATTTCTTCGTCGCCCCAATATGATTCGTTCTTACAAAGGGACAACACCCACGATTCCTGAATCCTGTTACGTGGACGATTCGGCACAGATCATCGGAGATGTGATTCTCGGCGAGCACGCCAGCGTTTGGATGAACGCGGTGCTGCGTGGTGACGTCCACTCCATTCGTGTGGGCGCGTATTCGAATGTGCAGGATGGCAGCGTACTGCATGGCATGAAGGAGCAGTACGGAGTGTTCCTGGGGGGGTACGTAACGGTGGGACACTCGGTCACGCTGCATGGCTGCACCATTGAAGACCGCTGCCTGGTTGGCATGGGATCGATCATCCTGAATGGAGCCTGCATTGGCGCCGGATCGATCATCGCGGCCGGCACACTGATCCCGGAGAAAGCGATTGTCGAGCCGGGTTCGCTGTGGATGGGATCTCCGGGCAAGTTCCGCCGTAAGCTGGAACCGAAGGATCAGGAAACGATTATGCGTTATGCCAGGAATTATCTGGAGTACAAGGAGTCGTACCTGCGAGAGATGAAGTAGCAACCAGTATCAGGACCGCATGTGAAAAAACCGGGGCACTTGCGCCCCGGCTTCAGTTGGTGGTTGCCCGGATAAAACCCTTGGATTCGATGTGGGCGCGAGCGTCCTCGCTCGTGCTGGCAGCGGCACGAGCGCGAGCGTCGGCGCCCACATTCATGGCTAGGCGCTGCGGCGCGGACGCAGGGTCAGATCACGAACCTGCGCCAGAACAATCGACAACTGCATCCCGTTCAGCTGCGACACGAACGGCATCAGTTCCGCGATAAGCTGATCTTTCATCAGTTCACCGATTTCTTCCTGGCGGTTGCGTTCGCCGCCCGAAAGCAGATCGGGGACGGTGACTTCGAGCGCGCGGGCCAGCCGTTCCAGTGAGGAAAGGGTCGGGGTCGCTTTTTCATTTTCGATCTTCGACACGTAGGTCCGAGGGACCGACATGCGCGCCGCCAGTTGCCGCTGGCTGAGTCCGCTGCGCAACCGGAGCGACCGAATCGAAGTCGCCAGATTCAGGTGTCCCCGGCCGTTGCCATTCGCCGGCATCATCTGCGGCGGTGGCGGGGCGATGACAACTTCCGGCTCTTCCTCGTCTAATGAGGCATGGCAGCGGCGGCAAAGATCGTTCGTGGTACGGAATTGGACCAGCAGGCAATGATCGCAACGAACTACTTCCCTTGAATCTACAGGTGCAAGGGTAGTGGCCATCTAGGTGTGGGAGTGGCCAGAGCGGGGCTTCTCCTGGAAACGAAATAATCTTCGTTCCAACCTGCAGCGTAATCTGAGGTACGACACCTGTGGATGTCAAGAACATTCCGGGGTCAAACACAAAACGCGTCGTGCGAAAAGCAAAGTTAGCTGGAGAAAAACCGGAGAAAACAGGTAAGAAACCATGAATGATCGAGAGCAGGCATGGGGTTTACTAACTGAGTTCACGCAGTCGGAGAGTCTGCGCAAGCATGGATTGGCAGTCGAGGCATGCATGCGCGCTTATGCCCGCAAGTTTCACGCTGGCTCTGCCCCTGACGAAGAGTTGTGGGGCGTGGTCGGCCTGCTGCATGATTTCGATTACGAGAAGTATCCCAGCCTCAACGACCATCCCTACAAGGGCAACGAAATATTGAAAGAGCGCGGCTATTCGGATGAAATTCGCCGCGCCATCATGTCGCACGCCGAATATTCCGGCGTCACGCGAGACACGCCCATGGAAAAAGCTCTCTTTGCCTGCGACGAACTGGCAGGATTCATCACCGCATGCGCGCTGGTGAAGCCGGGAAAGTCTCTGGCGGAAGTGGACGCGAATTCGGTCCGAAGAAAGATGAAGGACAAAGCCTTCGCCCGCGGCGTGAAACGCGAGGACATAGTCAATGGAGCCGCTGACTTAGGAGTGGATTTGGATGAGCACATCGCATTCTGTGTCGAAGCGCTGAAGGGAATCGCGGGCAAGCTGGGGCTGGATGGCAGCGCCGAGACGGCAAGTTGAGGTCGCGACCGGCAAGACACGTGTGGGACGGGTCTTCGACCCGTGCGGGCCGGACTGCGCCCGGCCTGAAGCTTCTGGAAACCCGCAGAATGCCGCTCCAATCAAGATTCCTGCCGAGCTACGCTCGGCCTGGCCGGGTCTAAGACCCGGCCCCACACGGACATTTACGCTCCTTACCGCAGCGCTTCCGCCACCTTCCCGCTGGCAATCAGGTCCGCAATCCTGGCGAAATCCTGATACATCACTCGGTCTTTCTCCATGGTCGCCGAGACTGACCGAATTGCCGCATGCGCCGCTTGTCCCCGCTTCGAAGTCTTGAGCGGCGCCAGAAAGTCCAGTGCCTGGGTTGCGGCCATGGCTTCAATCGCCATCGCGTTGCGTGTATTTTCCACAATGCGCTTAAGCTTCAGGGCCGCTGTCATTCCCATGGACACGTAGTCTTCCTTGTTGCCGGAAGTCGTAATCGAATCCACCGAGGCGGGATGCGCCAGCACTTTGTTTTCGCTGACCAGCGATGCGGCGCCCACTTGCGCCATCATGAATCCTGAATTCAGCCCCGCGCCCGAAGCCAGAAATGGCGGCAGACCTTCACTCAGAGCCGGGTTTACCATGCGCTCCAACCTTCGTTCCGAGATGCCCGCCAGGGCGCTGAGGGCAATGCCCAAGAAGTCCAGGACAAAGGCCAGGGGCTGGCCGTGAAAATTTCCGCCGGAGATGACATCAGCCTCGCCATCTTTTGAGTTCTTGAGAAACACGAGAGGGTTGTCCACCGCCGAATTGACCTCAATCTCCATGACCTCGCGGCAATGGACCAAAGTGTCGCGCACTGCGCCATGCACTTGTGGCATGCAGCGCAGAGAGTAGGCGTCCTGCACCCGGTCGCAGTCGAGATGCGATTCGCGTAGCCGGCTGCCTTCGAGCATCTTGCGCAGGTTCGCGGCGGTCCGGAGCTGACCAGGGTGCGGACGAGCCTGGTGAATGCGCTCGTCGAATGCCACATCTGTGCCCCGCAACGCGTCGAGCGAGAGCGCGCCGATCACGTCCGCGGTATCGGCCAGGATCTCGGCCGCGAGCAGCGCCAGGATTCCGACTCCCAGCATCGCCTGGGTGCCGTTGATCAGGGAGACAGCTTCCTTGGCTTCGAGCACCAGCGGTTTGATTTGGGCACGCCGCATTGCATCCGCCGCGGGAATTCGCATGCCTTTCTCATCATCCTTAGAACCGAGGCACTCCCCTTCGCCAATCAGCGCTAGCGCCAGGTGCGCCAGTGGAGCGAGGTCGCCGCTGGCTCCAACGCTGCCTTGCGAGGGCACCATCGGGGTCACGCCGCGATTCAGCATCTCGCAAATTGTGTCAATGACGGCCCCGCGCACACCGGAATGGCCCTTGGACAGTGAATTCACGCGCAGCAACATCATGGCTCGAGTTTCAGCGGCAGAGAGTGCCTCGCCCAATCCGCCGGCATGGGAGCGCACCAGGTTTACCTGAAGTTCTCGAATCTGGTCGCCGGCGATGCGGACGTCGGCCAGTTTGCCCACACCCGTGGTGATGGCGTAGGAAACTCGATTTTCCGCGACCAGAGTATCCACCACCGCACGGGCGCGGTCTACAGCCTCGCGAGCGTCGGGATCGAGCAGGACGGGCCGCCGCTCCACCGCCACTTCCCGGACCGCTTCGAGAGTGAGGTCGTTTCCGTTAATGTGCAAAGCTTTCAATGAATATTTCCGCTTTCCAGTTTCTGGTTTCTAAATGCGTTTACTTCCCTATCGCGCTCTTGAACGCCTTCAGATACTTTTCCGGCAGCGGCGCGGGCTTCATCTTTGAGTCGAGGATCATGTGCATGGTCTCGCCTTCTGCCAGCACTTCACTATCATTAGCGCGTAGCAACTCGTAGCCAAAATGAATCATGGACTCGCGGACGTTTCTCAGGTGCGTGCGGACAATGATCTCGTCGTCATAACGCGCGGGCGCCTTGTAGCGGCAGCGCGCATCCACCACCGGGATGAAGCATCCGTGGTCGCGCTCCAGGTCGCGATAAGAGAACCCGAGCTGCCGCATCAAGTCGACGCGACCGATTTCGAACCAGATGAAGTGATTGGCGTGATAGACCACTCCCATCTGATCGGTCTCAGCGTAGCGCACTCGCAGCCGGCTCTCCGACACCACGCCGTTGTGGTTGCTTCGTGGGCTCACTTGCTGGGCTTTCCCTCTCTGGGAGCTCACTTGAGACTCCAGCGCGGTTTGCGTTTTTCGAGAAACGACGTGATGCCCTCGCGAAAGTCGGCGGTGGTGCGGATGCGGGCGTTATCCCCGACCGCCTCGGCGATCTGACGGTCAAGCTGTCCCGCGATGAAGCCGTTGATCAGGCGTTTGGTCGCCCGCACCGACGATGGGCTACCCTCCATAAGCTGCAACGCCAGTTCACGTGCTCGAGCTATCAGACGCGAGGGCTCGACAACTTCGTTGACCAGGCCAAAAGCATGAGCTTCGGCCGCATCAATCAACCGTCCGGTCAGCAGCAGGTCGCGGGCGATTTTGTGTCCCACCTGCCAGACCAGCATCGAGGAAACGATGGCGGGCACAAATCCGATCCGCACCTCGGTGTAGCCAAACTTGGCTTCCGGCACAGCCAGAGTGAAATCGCACATGGTGGCAAATCCCGTGCCGCCGGCGATGGCAGCACCGTTCACGGCGGCAATGGTAGGCCGGGGAAAATCGTAGATGCGACGAAAGATGCGCGCCATGCGCGACGCGTCCTGCACATTCTCTGGGTGCGTCTTGCCCAGCAGTGCCTTCAACTCATCGAGGTCAATGCCCGCGCAAAAAGCTTTACCCGCGCCCGTCAATATGACGACCTGGGCCGGTGATCGCTCGATCTCATCAAAAGCGGTGAGCAGTTCTTCCACCAGCTGATGGCTGATCGCATTGCGCTTCTCCGGCCGGTTGAGCGTAATGGTGGCGACGCCGGAATCGTACGCGAGGTGAATTGTCTTATATTCCATGTTGTCGCCACTCAATCGGCAGCAGCAGACTCCGTGTATCGCGCGCCCAGCTCCCCTGTAATCCGCAGCAGCACATCCAGCGGCTTCAACGCAGGCAATTCCGCTTCTCGTTTTTGCAGGGCTTCCAGCACTTTTTCGGTCGCAATATTTCCCACTAAGGCGTCCTGCGCGAAGGGGCATCCGCCCAGTCCGCCTAACGCGGAGTCGAAGCGGCGGCAGCCCGCATCATACGCGGCCAGAATCTTCTCCGCAGCCTGGTCCGGACGGCTATGCAGATGCACACCAATCTCAAGATAGTCGTACTTCGAAGTCACCGCAGAAAATAGTTCTCGAATCTGCGCCGGCCCGGCCAGTCCCACTGTGTCGGCCAGAGAAATAGTGCGCACGCCGAGGGATTCGAGGAGGTCCACAGCATCGATCACCTCGCCCACATTCCAGGGGTCGCCGTAAGGATTGCCAAACGCCATGGAGATGTAAACCGCGGTATCGAGGCCGGCGGGCTCGCCTTTGTTCTTGATCTTCTCCAGCTCGTCGATCGCTTCTTCCAGCGTCTGATGCTGGTTGTTACTCAGAAAAGTAGGCGAAACCGAATAGGGGAAACCCAGCGTCCGCACCGCCTCGGTGGCAATCGCCCGCTGAACCCCCTTTTCGTTCACCACGATCCCGATAATTTCAACATCATCGGGAGGATCAAGCTCCTTCAGCACTTCTTCGGAATCGGCCATCTGCGGAACGGCTTTTGGCGAAACAAACGAAACCGCGTCGATGTGCTTGAATCCCACACTGATCAGCGCCTTCAAATAGTCGGTCTTGAGGTAGGACGGAATCTGCCCTTTCAGCCCCTGCCAGGCATCGCGCGGACACTCGACGAGTTTTACGGAAGCAGTCATTCTCAACTTGTCGCCGAAAATCAAGGCGGATTGTTGCAAATCACTTGTGATGGCGAATGTCAATCATGAGCGAAATTACCGCAGCGATGAAGCAACCGAAACCAACAAACACGAAAAGGTACGATCAGGGGCCCGGGTCAACCCACGCCCCAAGATATCCGTTCTCTTTTGCCTCGCGAATCACGGCTGCCTCATGCAACCGCGTGATCACAATCGACGTGGGTGCCAGGCCGACGAGTGCAATCAGAATCCTAGTTCGTCTACTCCGCAATGCTGGCCGCTCCAACCCCATCGTTGATCGGCGAGAATGAGTGTCAGCGTAATCATGTTTGCAACACTCCGACTTTAAACTCGGGCACGTCCGGATTGAGCGCGGCGGCTTCGAGCGCTTGCGTGATCGCGTCCCGCGTCTCGACTGGGTCGATGATCTTGTCGATCCACAACCGGGCTGCGCCGTAACGGGGATCGGTCTGCTCGTCGTAGGTTTTCTTTACTGACTCGAACAGTTCCTTACGCTCTTCCTCGCTTAACTTCTTTCCGCTGCGTTCGAGTTGCTTGATCTTGATTTCGACCAGCGTTCCGGCCGCAGAGTCGCCGCTCATGACGGCGTAGCGCGCGGTGGGCCAGGAAAACACGAAACGCGGATCGTAGGCTTTGCCGCACATGGCATAGTGTCCGGCGCCGAACGAGCCTCCGACGATCACCGTAATCTTGGGGACGACTGAGTTGGACACCGCATTCACCAGCTTGGCTCCCGCCTTGATGATGCCGCTCCACTCCGCATCGCGCCCCACCATGAATCCGTTTACGTCGTGAAAGAAGACCAGCGGAATCAGGTTCTGGTTGCAGTCCATGATGAAGCGGGCGGTCTTTTCCGCTGACTCGGTATAGATCACGCCGCCGAATTCGATCCGCCTGCGGCCTTGGTGATCAGTCTGCTGTGCATGCAGCTTCTGGTTGGCCACAATCCCCACCGCAAAGCCGCCGATGCGGGCGTAGCCGCAGATGATGGTCTTGCCGTATTCAGCTTTGTATTCGTCGAAACGGCTGCCGTCCACGATGCGGGCGAGGATTTCCTTCGTGTCATAGGGACGCGCCGGCGAAGAATCGTAGATGCCGTAGATTTCCTCCGCCGCCAGCGCGGGCGGTTGCGGCTTCCGGCGGTCCCAGGGAGACTGCCGGCGGTATCCCCACTTCTCGATAATGGCGCGGATGCGCGTGAGGCAAGCTTCGTCGTTGGGCTCGCGAAAATCCACGGTGCCGCTGATGGCCGAATGCATGGCGGCGCCACCCAATTCGTCGGCGGAAATCTTCTGGCCGATGGCGGCCTGCACCAGCGCGGGTCCGGCAAGAAAGAGTCCGCTGCCGTCGGTCATGAGCACGTGATCGCACATCACCGGCAGGTAACCGCCACCCGCGACGCACATGCCCATGATGGCAGCGATCTGCGAGATTCCCATGGCGGACATCACTGCGTTGTTGCGGAACACACGGCCGAAATCGTCGGTGTCCGGGAAGACGTCTTCTTGCAGCGGCAGGAAGACTCCTGCGGAATCCACCAGATAAATCGTGGGCACACGGTTTTCAATCGACATGTTCTGGGCGCGAATCACCTTCTTCGCGGTCATGGGAAAGAACGCTCCCGCCTTGACTGTAGCGTCGTTGGCGATGATCATCACTAGCCGGGTTTGAATGCGGGCGAGTCCCGTGATGACCCCAGCCGCTGCTGCGCCACCCCACTCTTCATACATGCCGTGGGCCGCGTAGGCGCCCAATTCGAAAAATGTTCCGGGATCGACCAGCAGATTGATGCGCTCGCGCGCCGTGAGCCGTCCCTTGTTGTGCTGGCTTTCAATCGCTTTGGGCCCGCCGCCCTCGCGGATTCTCTCCTCTTCGTTGCGCATCTGCGAAACCAGGTCGGCCAGAAAACGCATGTTGGCTTCAAATCGTGCCGAAGTGGGATCGATGTGCGACTCGAGAACGGCGGAGTTCGAGGGCGTTCCGAGATCAATGCGTTCGTTCATGAGTGGAGAAGATGGAAACAAGTTACGGTATAACAGCGGAGCAGGACGGCGCAAACGGCGATTTTCGCCCCTGAGGGGCGTAGCCACGAAATTTCAGATTGAAGATTCTCGATTTCAGATTTGAGAACCACAGCGTAGCATTACGCAACTCTGCCTAACTGCTCTTCTCCAACCATCGTTCAAGACGGCATCCGTCTTCTTCCAGCAGGAAGCTGCCGGTTCCAAAACATTCGCCAAAAATGCGATGCGACTCGGGATCGCGTGCGGCTCGAGGAATCCATTTCTTCCCCACTTGGTATTGGCTGGCGGTGAACCATTTCTGCGGCAGGATCTCGACTAGCCCGGCGTTCGGGTAGACGACGTAGAGCGCGAAGGCAGGGTCGTCCGGGCCTTTGGCGGGATAGCTGGTTGGGATAATCAGTTCGTCCACCATCTGCAATTCGGGCGGCACTTCAATCTTGTGCATCCCCGCTGCGAGGCCGAGTGATACTTCAAATTCGGCCAGAGGCTCCGTAGCTGAGTAAATGCGCTCGGCCGACGGTTTGAACCAGCCTGCAATTTCGGCCAGATCGAAAGCTTTAAGTTGGTCGGGATCGAAACAGGTGATGCGAATACTGCGGCCTTCCGGGCACCAGATTCCCAGGTGAGCTGGCGAAACGAAAAACGGACGGCAATACGTATTCAGCGCGAGGCGCGGCTTCTCTGGTTCCTGCTCTAGGCCCATCGAGACCAGATAGCCGAGCGGCCCCTCGCTGCCGTGATGGATCCAGGTGAAACGCTGTCCGGAAACGGAATTGAACGCAGGAAAAGTCTTCCAGTACCAGGGCGTCGGGCCGACCGTGTGCCGCAGAATATCTTTCAAACGGGGAGTGCTGATCTGGGCCATCAATCTCAACTGGCCGTGGGCACGCCGCGGGGCTTGACGTTGGCGCGAATGAACTGGACGATGTCATCCATGGACGTGCCCGGCTGGAAAATGGCGGCCACACCGGCCTTTTTGAGATTTTCAACATCCTGGTTGGGGATAATGCCGCCGACCACCACCAGCGCGTCGTCCATCTTGTTCTGCTTGAGCAGGTCCATGACCCGGGGAACGATGGCATTGTGGGCGCCGGAAAGAATCGATAGGCCGATGACATGAACGTCTTCCTGCAGTGCCGCGTTCACAATCATCTCCGGCGTCTGCCGCAGGCCGGTGTAGATGACCTCCATGCCGGCATCGCGCAAAGCGCGGGCGATCACTTTGGCTCCGCGATCGTGTCCGTCGAGGCCGGGCTTCGCCACCAGCACGCGGATCTTCAGGTCAGCCATCGACCTCCATTTAACCACAGCGGGCGCGGAGGCGCACCGTTCCAGGGAATTGCAGATTCTAGATTGCAGACTTTAGATTGCAGATCTCAGTTTTCAAGCCTCAGATCTCAGTTTTGGCACGGCGTCGGAAAATGCCATCTTTACATCGTCTTTATATCCAGGCTCCTCCACAGATACCAGCAGGCCACCGACCGATACGGTTCCCATGACTTTGCAATCTTCGCCATCACCTCGGGTTTGGGCATCTTGCGCTTCGCGTAGTGTTTCTTGATGGCCATCTGGATGCCGTAGTCCCCGGTGGGCAGCACATTGGGACGGCGCAGGGTGAACATCAGAAACATGTGTGCCGTCCACACGCCCACACCTTTGACTTGGGTCAGATGCTTGATAACTTCATTATCGGTCATCTCGGGCAGACGCGTGAAGTCCAGTTCCCCCCGCGCCGCGCGCCCGGCCATGTCTTTCAAATAGGACGATTTCTGCTTGGATAGTCCCACCGAACGCAACTGGGCGTCGGTCAGTCTGAGGATGCCTTCTGGCGTTAGGGGTTCTCCGGCCAGTGCGGCGAAACGCTTGAAGATGGTCACAGCAGCTTTGCCATTTAATTGCTGATAGACAATAGCCTCCGCCAGGCTGTGAAATTCCGGCGGGCCGAACTCCATGCGGCAAGGGCCGACGCTCTCGATAATGGCGGAGAGTATAGGATCGGATTTCTTCAGGTAATTGATCGCTTTGCGCATGCCAATATTTGGACGCCGATCGGGTTTGAAGGATAGCCGGCCAGGGCGAATCTTTGTATTCCGTCGGGAAAGCTTTGCGGCCTTCGTGATCAAAAGATCTTAACCGCAAGGCTCGCCAACAATTTCGCAAAGGACGCAAAGTTTTACAGGCCGTTGGCGAGAACTACGAAAGATACTGCACGGTTTGCCGGATCAAGTCTGCTGTCCCCCGGTAGGGATCGCCGGCATCGTCCCACTCCATGGAACAGTAGCCTCTGTAGTCGTGCTGCTTCATGAGACCGAAGGTCTTGGCCATATCCACCTGCACTGTGACTCCCCTACTGTTGGTTTCGGAAGACTTCACGTGTGCAATGCAGTATGCCTTGCCGAACATGGCGTCGATGCCACGGTAGGCATAATCCGGATCTTTGGCGGCGAGGGTATTGCCGAAATCAGGCAACGTATGAAGCCACGGACTGTTCACTTTTTCGACCAATCCAACCAGAAAAAACGGGTCCTCGCTGAGTGAGTTGTCGTTTTCCAGGGTGACGACAATCCCCTTCGTCGAGGCATACTCAGCAATTTGCGCCAGGCTCTTGGCCGCGCGATCTAGGTCCGGCTTGGAGTCCTTCGCCGGAGGAAGACTGGTGCGAATACTCGGCGAGCCGAGGGTTACGGCGTGATCCACCCACTGCTTGCTGAAGGCGATAGCCTGCTCGCGCTCGGAACTATGCGCCGCGTAGGGGCTGTACTCGCCATCCACCGCAATGTTCACGACCGAGGCTTTCGCCTTTTCCACGGCCCCGCGAAACTGCTTGAGATATTTCGGATCCGTGGAAGGAAAATGTCCGGTCCAGGGTTCGATATTGTTGATCTGGAATTTCTCGATGACATGGGCTGCGAAGTCTTTCAGGTCCATGGGCTTCGCAGCTTTGCTGTCCTCGCCAGCGATAAATTCCCGGAAAGAGTACGAGGCGATAGCAATTCGTTCCCGCGGCGGCGAAGGAAACTTTAGATTGGGCGCAGAACTGGCATGGGCCGAAGCCGGGTCCAGCCACACTGCGACTGCTGTGGCCGCACACTGCTGCAGAAAGCGTCTTCGAGAAGTTGTCAAGCACAACAGTGTAACAGAGCGGATGGCGGGCCTGGATTCTCCGCCAACGTTTGTGTTTAACTCGATAAGCTTCAAGAACGCAGAGGAGCATCCACTCTTCCAGTTCCCAAAAGGCACTGATGATCACCGTAGTTTCCGGCCTGCCCCGTTCGGGCACTTCGCTCATGATGCAGATGCTGGGCGCGGGCGGCATGCCCATTCTCTCCGACGGCGAACGCCGGGCTGACGTGGACAACCCGCGAGGCTATCTGGAGTGGGAGCGCATCAAGCAACTGCCCAAAGATCCTGCCTCCATTGCCGAAGCGGAGGGCAAGGCGGTGAAAGTGATCTCCCAGCTTCTGCTCTCGCTTCCTCCGCAGCATGAATACCGTGTCATCTTCATGCAGCGGCCTTTGCCCGAAGTGATGGCGTCACAGGACGAGATGCTGAGGCGGCGCGGGAATTTTGATCCGGGCGAAGACCATTCCGTGGTGGCGAGGGCGTTTCAGGACCACCTGTCCGACGTCTACGCCTGGCTCCATGGCAAAGCCCATGTGCGGGTGAGTCGAGTGCAGTACCATGCCGTCTTGCGCGCGCCTAAAGAGACGGCAGAGACAGTTGCGAGGTTCTTGGAAGTCCCGCTGGACGTGGAAGCCATGGTGCGGCAGGTGGACGGGAGCTTGTACCGGCAGCGCCGCAAGTAGGCTTGTGTGGCTGCGGGCGACCCGCCCACGATCGGCCAGGAATCAGCCTTTACCAGGTGGCAACTGAAAGCCGATCTTACGCTTCGAGGGTCCCTCGGGAACCATCAGTTCTTTGATGGCTTCCATGATGTCCTGAATCGCGGAGTCGTGGGTTTCCAGACGGCGATCCAGCTCGTTTATCTTGGCCGCGAGCTGGCGGTTCTTCGCCAGCATCTCGCGCATGCGCACGAAGGCGCGGACGACGAATACACTCATCTCGATCGCCCGCTTGGAGTTGAGCACAGTCGCAGCCATAATCGCGCCGTGCTCAGTGAAGGCGTAGGGTGGGTAGCGGCGCCCGCCGCGTCCTTTCTTTGAGATCACAATTTGTGATCTCAAAGCTTCGTCCTCCTTGACCGTAAGATGGAACATGAAATCTACCGGAAACCGTTCTTGGTTGCGCTTAACCTGCTGATTCACTCAACTGTCTGACGGGGACGCCATAGAGCTCGGCGAGGTCGCGATCCAGGATGACCCTCTGGTGGCGGAGGATCAAGATCCGTGATTCAACGGGCACGGCGAGCGGTACCGGGCTCTTTGGCATGAAGCGCGGAAAGAGTTCGATCCTCTCTTTGAGGTTGCAATTTGCAACCTCAAGATTTGGATGCTGTACGGTTTGAGG
Organism: uncultured Terriglobales bacterium; assembly: GCA_955652395.1. Taxonomy (GTDB): domain Bacteria; phylum Acidobacteriota; class Terriglobia; order Terriglobales; family Acidobacteriaceae; genus JAIQFF01. The sequence continues at coordinate 27,280 of CATPBJ010000087.1, forward strand.
TCACAATTTGTGATCTCAAACCATCATCCGTTCCGCAAGCTGCCGAGTCGGCGCAACCGGGGCGAGGGCCCGCCCCACACAGTTAAATTACCCACAGAACCAACTATGTGATGCTGACTTCAGTGTAGGTTCCGAACACTTCGCGCAGCGCTTCGCAGACTTCGCCCACGGTAGCATAGGCTCGCACCGCGTCCACGATGTAGGGCATGGTGTTCGCAGGCGAAATCTCTCCGTTCGCGGACGACCGCGGCTCCTGGGCCGCGACCTTTTTCAATGCTTCCAGCCGCCGTTGCACTTCTTCGTTCGAGCGTCGTGCGCGCAAAGCTTTCAGCTTCGCCGATTGCTGCCGGGCCACGCTTTCGTCGATGTACAGAGTGTGTGGCGGCTCTTCCTCGATGACAAATTCGTTGGCGCCCACGATGATCTTTTCCTTAGCTTCGGCGGCGCGCTGGTATTGGTATGACGCTTCCGCGACTTCTTTCTGGGGATAGCCGCGCTCGATGGCTTTGACCATGCCGCCCATCGCGTCCAGCTTTCCGAAGTAGTCGAAAGCGCCTTTTTCCATTCGGAGCGTCAAGGTTTCGAGAAAATATGACCCTCCGAGAGGATCGGCCGTCTGCGTCACTCCTGATTCGTAGGCGATGATCTGCTGGGTGCGTAGCGCGATGCGCGCCGCTTCTTCAGTGGGCAGGGCAAAAGCTTCGTCGTAGGAGTCCGTGTGCAGCGACTGGGTTCCACCCAGCACCGCAGCCAGGGCCTGCAGGGCCACGCGGGCGACGTTGGTCATGGGTTGCTGCGCGGTAAGCGAGACACCCGCCGTCTGGGTGTGGAAGCGAAGCAACCAGCTGCGCTGGTTCTTGGCCTGGAAACGGTCTTTCATCACCTGATACCAGATCTTGCGGGCCGCTCGATATTTCGCGATTTCTTCAAAGAAGTCGCTGTGGGCATTGAAGAAAAAGCTGAGCCGTGGGCCAAAGTCGTCCACATCCAGCCCGCGCCTCTGCGCCCACTCCACGTACTCGACGCCGTCATACAGAGTGAAAGCCAGTTCCTGCAAAGCGGTCGAGCCCGCCTCGCGAATGTGGTATCCGCTGATGGAAATGGTGTTGAACTTCGGGGTAAACCTGGAACCGAACTCGAAGGTGTCCACCACCAGGCGCATCGAAGGCGCCGGGGGATAGATGTATTCCTTTTGCGCGATGTATTCCTTCAGGATGTCGTTCTGCAGCGTGCCGGAAATCTTCTTCCAGTCTGCGCCCTGTTTTTCGGCAACCACCAGGTACATCGCCCACAGCACCGACGCGGGCGAGTTGATGGTCATCGAGACCGTGGTCTTTTCCAGATCGATGCCGCCGAAGAGAATCTCCATGTCCTCGAGGGAATCGATGGCGACGCCGCACTTGCCCACCTCGCCTTCGCTCGCGGGATGATCGGAGTCGTAACCCATGAGCGTGGGGAGATCGAAGGCCACCGACAGTCCACTGCCGCCGCTCTCCAGCAAGTACTGGTAACGCTGGTTGGTTTCTTCCGGCGAGGCGAAGCCGGAGAATTGCCGCATGGTGAAAAGCTTGCCGCGGTATCCGCTGGCGTGAATGCCGCGTGTGAACGGTGGCTGTCCGGTATAGCCCAGATATTTTTCCGCGCTCCAGTCTTCGGGCAGATCGGCAGGGGTATAGAGACGGCGTACCGGAGTGCCGGAAATGGTGGTGAAGCGGGCATGGCCGTGCTCGTCGCGATTGATTCCGGTGGGCGCGCCAATCGGTTTCTCGGGCGCTTTCTCCAGAGTAGGCAGGAGGGTTTTTTCCGCCCACTCTTTTTCGCCCTCAGGGGGATGTCGCCCGTCGAACACGTCGGCGATCGGGTTTTCCGCGAATTGCGGCTTGGAAGGCTTCTTCTCGGGCATAGCACCCCGCCTGCTTCCGATCATAGAAGAGGCTAGTGCGGGCGGCAAGGCACCGACGTGCATGAAGTAAACGGACCACGGGAGCCGCCCCCGGTTGCCCGGTCGAGTGACGACCAGTCTTGGGAAGGAAGCGCCTACCTTGAACTGGCTACGGTCCGACTACGGGAGGAGTGGCTGGACCTACGTCGTCGCTTTCGGTCTCGGGCTTCGGCACGCCGGGAGGCAGTACGTTTGCCTTTGTACGTCCGCTGCCGTCGTCGCCCAAGGGCCGAGTCCTTACCGTCACTCCTGATTGTTTTCGCAATTCCTTCAAAATATCCTGCCGGTCGTGGCCGGCATACTCGCGGGCAAAACGGGTGAGTGCCTCGGTCAGGATATCGTGGTGATGCAGCGTCTCCAGACCTGGCTCGCGAGTGATGTTCAGCCACAAGCGGTGCACTAGGTGAACGTCTTCGGTTTTCAGCGAAGGCGTATGCGGACCGATGTGGAAGGTGTCCACCTTGAGATCAGGGTAGACCACCTGGAAAATGAATTGCCGCCTGGGCTCGGGCATCGCTTCCCAGGCATGGCCGAGATAGAACGCCTGTTCCTGTGCGGTCATTTTGCTCGAGAGTCCTGAGACCACGGCCGAAGCTTCCAGATTGTTGGCGGTTTGCACAATCGCGGACCAGGGGTCGCGGGCGGGCACCACAAGCAGAGAAACGTGTTTGCCAAAGCCTTCGGCCACTGATACGGCACGCGTAAACAGCTGCTGCTCGTAGTCGCTGAAAATTTGCTCAGTGGAGAGATCGTAGGCGGCTGTGCCGAACTGGCTCACTCGAGCCGACATGACTACGATGTCCTGCTCCTTGGTGTCGATTCGCTCCAGCGCCCACTTCAGGTGGTTCAAGGTGTTGTAATCCCGGACCGTCACCATCACATTTCCGGGACGGATCCCCAGCCCTGAGCGCTCCACCGTGTCGCTTTGCAGTAGCTGGAAGTGTTCCTTCATGTGCTGCTCGGCCAGGGCGTGTTTGCTCCGGTTGACGCGCTCGGAAACGGTGAAGATCAGGAAGAACGCACCTGCAAAACCGAGGCCGGCAACCGTGGCAATCGACTTGGTAAACAGATTCAGGATAGCGGTGCACAGCAGCACCAGGAAGACCGAGAAAAGTCCAACCGGCAGCTCATGGCCCGCGATCGTGATGTTCGGCGGGACCTTCCAGCCCCGCTCGCCCTTGTACTTGATGCGCAGCACCAGCATGGCCAGGCTGTTGAAGGTGAAGCTCCAGATCACTCCAAATGCGTACGCCTCGCCCAGCAGATAGACGTTGCCGCGGCTCACCAGAATGGTGAACATCTGGAGGATTACAACCAGATTGACAATCCGGTAGGTGGTGCCGAATCGCGGATGCGGCTGCCGGAACCAGTCGGTGAGAACGCCATCTTCCGAAATGCGGTTGAGCACGCCGTTGGAACCGATGATGGCTGTATTGACCGCGCCCGACAGGATCAGGAAACCCACCACCACCACGAAGGCGCGGAAAGCCAGCCGCAGTAGCAGCGGGCCCCACTGATACATGGCGAGCCCGGCAATCAGGTTGTCTTTGTAAACCGGAACCCGCACCGAGTCCGGAATAATCATCACGAACAACAGCGCCGTGAGCCCGGTAAAGACGAAACTGTAAACCGCGATGATGATGGCCGCCCGCTTCAGGTTCTTCAGCTTGGGGTGCGCCAGCTCGCGGTTGACCTGGGCCAGTGATTCCTCGCCGCTCATGGCCAGCACGCAATGGCCAAAGGCAATCAGGATGCCGAGAATGGCGAACTTGGAGGCGAGACCGTGCGCTAGGTCGGTGTGCTTCAAAAAGCCCAGGGCTTCCTCGCTGAACTTCAGGCTATCGGCGGTGGGCAGGGGAACCGACTGGTATCCCTGCTTCAGAAGGGTGAGGGCGGACCAGCCGAGCAGGATGACCACCATGACCGTGGTGATCTGCATGACCCGTAGCGCCTTCTCGCTGGATTCCTGAATCCCTTTGGTGTTCTGCCACCAGAAGTAGATAGTCACGATCAGAGCAAATACCACGGACGTCCAGTTAACATCTACGTGGGGCGTCCCCTGAAAGATGTTGTGCATGGCTCGCGGGATCCAGCCATGGGAGTCGGCGGTGGCAAAGGTGTCATTGATCAGTCCGGCGATGTATTGCCCCGCGGAAACACCCGAAATCGGGCCGGTCAAGATGTAATCGAACATCAGCGCCGACACGCTGATCTTGGCTAGGGTCCCGCCCAGCGCCTCTTTGACTACGCGGTAGACGCCGCCGCGGACGAACATGGAACAACTTTCCACGTAAACCGCCCGTACCGCGAACGAGAACAGCATTACTCCCACGATGAACCAGGGGGCGGATTTCCCGATGGCCTGCTCGGCGATACCGGCAGCATAAAACGCGGACGACCCCAAATCGTTCAACACAATGGCAGCCGCACGCCAGTAGGAGATGAAGGTCAGCATCACCGACGTCGCGACTACGATGCGAACGCGGCTACTGGTTGAGCCTCCGGGTTGTAAAGGAGATGCCATTGCGAGGCGGGCTAGCCGATACGCGCACCGGAATTGCCACGGTCTAGCGGCGACTCGATAACTCTATCGTCGGCGTCGCCCTGGACCGGCACAATCGCCGGGCTGAGCGCTCCCGTGGTGCATAAGAACTTTAGCAGAAGAATTCTATTCCTGAGGAGAGGCCCCATGGGCGCCACACATGTTAGCCCATAGTAGGAATGACGGACAGATCGAAAAATCGAATATGCCGGATCGGCGCCTTCGCGAAATTGATATCTGCGGCATTTTGTTATGCTTGCCGAGTGTTGCGCATGCACAAGAGCGCGTGGCTGCTGGTTCTGCTCTCGGCCGGCCTGCAGATTGTAATCTTCCCTCTGCCCGATCTGTATTTTCTGGGCTGGGCTGCTGTGGCTCCGTTGCTGGTTGCCCTGCTGCGGGCGCGAGAACCAGATACCTTGCAGCTCCTGGCAGGCGTCAAGCTGCTGCCGGCAAACCCGGGTCAAGCCTTCCTTCTGGCCTACACCTGCGGCATTCTCTGGTATGCGGGAACCTGCTACTGGATCTACAACACCATGCGGCAGTATGGGGGCGTGGGTACGCTCGCCGCCCTCGGACTGCTGATTCTTTTCTGCCTGTATCTTGCCCTCTATCATGGCATCTTCGGCTTGCTGATCAGCCTGCTGGCAAGCCGAACCGACGGCGTGGGGAGAAATCCCTTCAGCCGCCGGGCTCTTCTTCTGGCCCCGTTTGCCTGGGTCGCGGTGGAACTAGCCCGCACTCGCATAACCGGATTTCCCTGGAACCTGTTAGGCATCAGCCAGGTGGACAACCTCCCTCTTACCCACATTGCCACCGTGACCGGCGTGTACGGGCTGTCTTTCGAACTTATGATCGTGAATACGGGGCTGGCTGCCGCTTTCGTAATTCGCGCGGAGAGGGGTCAGCGCAGCAAACGCAAGCCGCTCCTGCTGGCGACAAGCGCCGCAGTCATCGTGCTGCAAGCCGGAAGATTGATCAGTCCGCCCGCTCTGCCCACGGACCACATCGCCCGTCTGGTGCAGCAGAACATTCCAGTTCTGCAGGGAAGCGACTGGACCAAGGAATATTTCGAGGGCACGCTGCGGGATTTGAGCTCGGTCAGTCTGCATACTTCCAGCTTGAACGGCTCCTGGCAAGATCAAGCGAATCCGGGTTCGCCTCGGTCGGTGCGCCCTGATCTGATTGTCTGGCCGGAGTCTCCAGCGCCGTTCTACACCACCGATCCCGCATTTCGAGAGACCGTCAGCAACATCGCTCGCGAATCCCAAACCTGGATGCTGGTGGGAAGCCTTGGCATTCGCAATGCCGGCGAAACGCCAGGTCGCGCCACTCAACTCTACAACTCCGGAACTCTGGTCAGCCCAGCCGGTGAGTGGGTCGGACGGTACGACAAGATGCACCTGGTTCCGTTCGGCGAGTATGTCCCTTTCAAGCGGGTGTTCGGCTTCGCCGGCGGCCTGACCCAGGAAGTTGGCGATTTCTCGCCGGGCACCTCGCGGGCGCCGCTTCAGGCCGGGAGCAAGCTTGGCGTCTTCATCTGTTACGAATCTATCTTCCCCGATGAGATCCGTCAGCTCGCGGCCAATGGTGCCCAGGTCTTTGTGAATATTTCGAATGACGGCTGGTACGGAGACAGCGGAGCCTACGCCCAGCACCTGAAACAGGCCCGCATGCGCGCCGTGGAAAATGACCGTTGGCTGCTGCGTGATACCAACACTGGAGTGACCGCATCGATCGATCCTTACGGGCGAGTTGTGTCCATCATTCCCCGCAAGGTACGGGCTGCTCTCGAGGCCCCCTACGCCCTCACCAACGTAACCACGTTCTACACCCGTCACGGCGACTGGTTCGCTTACCTGTGTGCGATAATTTCTGCTGCGGGCCTGTTGCTCAATTTCCGGTTCCGCGCAAGGGCAGAACCTTAATCATGAATGAAGAGCTTGAACACGAATACGCGGGTCTGAAGGACCAAGTCCGTGATCTCCGGGAGTACCTTTGACGCCGGCAAGCTTCGTGCACAGCTAGCGGAAATCGAGAAGCAGGCTGCTGACCCAGGTCTTTGGTCGAATCCACAAAAGTCTCAGCAGGTCATGCGGCAGAAAAAACGCCTGGAAAACGTGCTGGCGACCGAGGTTGACCTGGTGCGACGCGGTGACGACATATCCGCCTATTTCGATCTGGGCCGCGAAGGGGAAAGCGTCGAAGCCGATCTGCGGCGCGAGATTGACTCGCTGCGGAACCTGGTCGACCGGCTCGAGACCGAGAGCCTGCTGTCCGGCGAAAACGATGCCCGGAATGCCATCGTGACCATCCATCCCGGGGCGGGAGGAACGGAATCGCAGGACTGGGCCGACATGCTGCTGCGCATGTATCTTCGCTGGGCGGAACGACGCGGCTTCCAGACCGTTCTGTACGATTACCAGCCGGGTGAGGAAGCGGGACTGAAATCCGCGACTTTCGCTGTCAATGGCGAATACGGTTTTGGACTGCTGACCAGCGAAATCGGCGTCCACCGCCTGGTGCGCATTTCGCCCTTCGATCAGGCCAAGCGCCGACATACGTCGTTTGCCAGCGTTTTTGTTTCCCCTGAAATCGATGACAGCATTGAAATCGTGATCAAGCCGGAAGAGTTGCGCGTGGACACCTACCGTTCCAGCGGCAAGGGTGGACAGCACGTGAACACCACCGACTCGGCCGTGCGCATTACGCATCTTCCCACGGGCCTAGTGGCCAGCTGCCAGAACGAGCGTTCGCAGCACAAGAACCGGGAACGGGCCATGAGCATGCTGAAATCCAAGCTCTATGAATACGAGCTGGAGAAGAAACGCGAAGTCACTCGCAAGATTGAAGACTCCAAGCTCGACATCGACTTCGGTTCGCAGATTCGTTCGTACGTCTTGCAGCCTTACCGCATGATCAAAGATCACCGCACGAAAATGGAAGTGGGCGACGTGGATCGGGTGCTCGATGGCGACATTGATCCCTTTATCCGCGCCTACCTGCGCATGCGGCGAGGGGAGAAGCAAGACGGAAATAAGCAGAACGGAAATTAGTGTGAGGGGAATCAGCAAAAGCAGGAGGAGTTCGGCATTATGGCCCGCATGATCGATCTCATCCGCGCGTCGGCGGTGCCGTCGAACCTGATGCAGTCCGCCGCCAAAGGGTCGCTCTCCGTCCCTCCCCGGGAGATGATTGAGATATTGGTGTACCTCGCCGTCCACAGCAAAGTCTTCGGCGAGCAGGCTCAGCTCACGCTCGCCGGCTGGGACGAAGCGGCATCGCGGGCCGCTGCCGGTGATTCGACGACATCGAAAGAAGTTCTGGACTATCTGGTTTCTCCGAAGAACCTGCGGCCGGCGCTGCTGTCGGCGCTGCTGGCAAATCCATCGGTATCGGAAGAATCGCTGCTCGAAATGGCGCTCGGCGCCGGGCGTGACCTGGTCGATCTGATGTTGAAAAGCGACCGGGTCAGTCGGTCTTCCGCTCTTCGGAATGCTCTGCTCTCGAATCCCAATCTGCGCGGGATTCAATCAGAGACCTTCCGCAATAAGCTTGAGCCCGCGGCTCCCGTTAGCGCTCCCGCAGTCGAAGCCCCCGCGGCAGACGCTGCGCCGGAGGCGGTGACGACTGGGCTGGAGGAGGTTTTTCAGGCGGCATCTGCGAACGAGGTCCACGAAGCAGAAGATGTGCTCGATGAAGGCGTTTTGGCCTATTTCGCCGAGCACGCGAACGAAATCGCCGCCAAGGCCGAACATCCCTATCAGCCCATCGGTGGCATTCACGAAGAATTCTCTGAGGCGGACAAGCCGCCGGCCGGGCAGGCAGCTACAACTACAGCATCCGGCAGCAGCATGGCGGGAGCAGCCGCCAAGAAAGCCCCCGTCAAGAAGGCTCAGTTGTCCCCCAAGGAAGAACGGGGCAGCGCCTTGCAGAAAATTGCCAAGCTGGACATCAAAGGCCGCATTCAGTTGGCCATGAAAGGTTCGAAGGAAGAACGATCGCTGCTCATCCGCGATGGCACCAAGATCGTGGCTTTGGCGGTTCTGGAATCTCCCAAGATCAGCGACGGCGAAGTAGAGCGATTTGCCACGCAGAAGAATGTCCTCGAAGCCGTGCTTCGCGGCATACCGATGAAGCGCCGGTTCGCCAAGAATTATGCGGTCGTGCGCAATCTGGTCTTTAACCCGCGCACGCCCCTCGATCTTTCACTCTCTCTCATGAAGAACTTGCTGGTAGGCGATCTTCGTAACCTCTCAAACAACAAAGAGATTTCGGACACGGTCCGCAAGCTGGCCACAAAGATGTTCAAGCAAAAGATGGAAAGCAATGCCAAGCGCTGACCTCGGCAGGAACCACGCGGGGACAGCCGCCCTCGACTGTCCTCGTGGTTCTTGCCGAGACTGGCTTTCCCTGCGACCGGCGCACTACAATCCCTGCATGGTTTCCTTGCCGGAGTCTGATCCCATCACGGACTTGCTCAAGCGTTCCCGGACCATCGCGGTGGTGGGACTGTCCAACAGCCCGCTGCGCCCCAGTCACGGCGTGTCCGCGTACATGCAGACGCACGGCTATCGCATCCTTCCGGTCAATCCGAAGATCCACGGCTCTCTGGGAGAGAAAGCGTTCGCGTCATTGCTCGAGGTCCCGGGAACAATTGATATAGTCAACATTTTTCGCCGGCCTGAATTTGTGGAAGAGGTTGTCGACCAGGCACTCCGCCTGAAGGTGCCTGTGATCTGGATGCAAGAAGGAGTCGTTCACGAGAAAGCGGCGCAGAAAGCCCGCCAGGCAGGCATCTTCGTCATCATGGACCGCTGCATTCTGAAAGAGCACCGCGCCCGCTTCGGGTAGGGTTCACCTCACAAAGGCACTGCATGAACCACCAAAGCAGCGCCCACGAAATCCAACTCTGGATGGGATTCCCAGCGTGTCCTTCGTGGCTTATGCTCTACGCCTTCACGAAAATGACGGTCGCGTCATCATGCAAGCCTTCGCCATTGGCGAAGCTCCGAACGTCGGCCAAGATAGTTTCGGCCGAGGCCCGCGGCTGCAGCACATGGTCCCGCATCCGGTCCGCGCCGTACTCTTCGTCGGACAGGCCGGTGGCCTCGGTAATCCCGTCACTGTAGAAGACCAGACGCGAACCTTTGGAGAGCTGCACTCGGCTCTCGGAGAATTCCCCGGTGCCCAGCCCCAGCGGCATTCCGCGTTCACTGTCCAGAAAGCGCGCACCGTGTTCATCGACCAGCAGCGGCCGCAGATGACCGGCGCTGGAAAAGGTCAATTCCCGGGTCGATGGATTGAGCACTGCCAGTAGCATGGTGACAAACTTACCGGAGGGAAAATCTTCGACCAGCAAGCGATTCAGACGAGTCAGAACTTCTCCCGGGCCGCTGCAGGTCTGCGCCAGGGAGCGCAGCATGCCGCGAGTAGCAGACATCAGCAGGGCAGCCGCCGTGCCTTTTCCCGAAACATCCGCCAGCACCAGGCCCCAGCATCCGTCGTCGAAAGCAATAAAATCGTACCAGTCTCCTCCCACCGCGCCCGCCGGAATTGACAGGCCGGAAACCGCGAAGCCGGGAATATAGGGGGAACTCTTGGGCAATAACGCCTCTTGGATGGCGCGCGCTTCGCTTGCCTCCTGGGTCATCCTCTGCCGTTCATGCCGTTCGTGCTGAAAGCGGCGCGCATTATGCACGGCGACTGCGACATGTTCGCACAGTCCCTGCAACCAGCGCAGATGCTCACGCGTGAAGGCGTCCAGTTCGTGATGGGAAGCCGCGAACACTCCCACCAGCCGACCATCCACGAGCAGAGGGATGGCCACTTCAGAGAGTGTGGTTGCCTCGCAGGCGATGTAGTAGGGATCCTGGCGAACGTCGGGTGCGTAGCGTATCTGCCCGGTGGACGCAACGTAACCCACCAGACCTTCTTTCCCCACTTTCAACCGCGCGCCCTTGCCGTGAAGGGTGCAGCCATGGACGCCGGCCATCTCCAGCTCCCCCCGCTCTTCGTCATGCAAGTACACAGTTGTTTCCACACAGCAGAACGCTGCAGCCACGTCGTCCACAATCTTGTTTATGAGTTCATCCAGGTCGAGGATGGAGGTAATCTTCTGCGACCATTTCTGCAGTTTGAGCAGATGTTCGACCTGATCGAGCTGCACTGGACGAATAGCGCCCGTGTCGGAAACAAGAGATCTTGGGCTTGCGGCCATGGGGATCCAGCCTCCTTGTGGGACTAAAGGAAAAGGAAAGAACCTTACATGTGAGTAGATGCCAGGGTCTAGGCGCCGGATTCTGTTTTCTGGTTTCGGGAGGAGCCCTTCATGGCTTGGGAGCGCCGTCGTTTGATCTCTTCCAGCCGCTCCCGAATGCGTTTTTCCACACCTTCGTCGGTGGGCCGGTAATAGACGCGGTCGGTCAGGTTGTCGGGTAGACACTGCATGTCAGCCACTTTGTCTTCGAGATCGTGGGCGTATTGGTAACCCTGGCCATATCCCAAGACCTTCATCAATCCCGTGGGCGCGTTGCGCAGGTGGAGTGGAACCGGTTCGGCAGCGGTCCGTTCTACATCCCCCAGGATTGCACCGTAGGCAGTGTAAAGCGCATTGGACTTGGACGCCACGGACAAATAGACTACGGCTTGTGCCAGCGCCAGGTTCCCTTCCGGCATGCCGAGAAAATCCACGGCGTCGCGAGCGGCCATGCATTGCGAAAGCGCGTTGGGATCAGCCAGGCCGATGTCCTCCACTGCCATTCGCACCACGCGGCGTGCGATGTAAAGCGGATCTTCGCCGGCTTCAAGCATTCGCCCCAGCCAGTAAAGCGCGGCGTCAGGATCGCTGTTGCGCACCGATTTGTGCAGTGCGGAAATGAGATTGTAGTGTTCTTCTCCGGCTTTGTCGTAACGCAGCACCCGCTTTTGCAGGGCGTCCTGGACGAGTTCGTCGGAAATTTCAGCGCCCGCTTCGTTGCCGTCTTTGTTGTCAACTCGGCCGAGGGCGAGCGAGGCGGCGACTTCCAGCACGTTGTAGGCGCTGCGGGCGTCGCCGCTGGAATAGGCGGCAATTTTCTTCAGGACATCGTCAGAGGCCCGCAGCTTCATCGCGCCCAGACCTCGTTCTCCATCAGTTAGCGCGCGCTTCAGCAGCTCGACGATCTGGTCCTCGATCAGAGGCTTGAGTACGTACACCCGGCTGCGCGAGAGCAACGCAGAAATGATTTCGAACGAAGGATTCTCCGTCGTGGCGCCAATCAGACGGATGTTGCCTTTCTCGACATGCGGCAGGAAGGCATCCTGCTGGGCCTTGTTGAAGCGATGGATCTCATCAATGAAGACAATCGTCCGCGTGCCGTATTGCCTGGCGCGTTCGGCGTCGGCCATGACCTGTTTGATCTCCTTGATGCCGGTGAGCACGGCGGAGAACTCAACGAACTCGGCCTTGGTGAGACGCGCGATGATCTGCGCCAGGGTAGTCTTGCCGGTTCCGGGCGGCCCCCAGAAGATAAGAGAACCGATGTCGTCCCGCTCAATCTGGGTCCGCAGCGGCTTGCCCGGGCCCACCAAATGCTCCTGGCCGACGAATTCATCCAGCGTCCGCGGACGCATGCGGTCGGCGAGGGGGCGAGTGCGGTCGCCGGGGTTATCGCCGCTCGGAATCGTTGGGAACAGGCTCATCTAAAACTCTTTCACCACGGAGTCACGGAGGCACAGAGAGAACCTAAGGAATTTCCTAAGAACTCTCGCGTTCTCCGTGCCTCTGTGCCTCCGTGGTGATGACGGTCACTTCCGTTGCCTCATCACTTCATACAGTACGATGCTCGCGGCCACCCCGGCATTGAGCGACTCCACCTGCGGCGCCTGCGGGATGGCCACGACCTCGTCCATTTCTTTGATCAGGTCCCGCGACAATCCTGCTCCTTCGCTGCCGATAAAGATAGCCAGCGGCCCCGACAGTTTGGCCTGATCAAGCGGAGTACCCTTGTGCGACGCCGTGGCCACCATCCGCAAGCCCTGTTCTTTCATCAGGGCAAGCGCATCGGACAGTTTTGCCCGTGCCACCGGTAGCCGGAATACCGAACCCGCCGAGGCCCGCACGACTTTGGGATTGAACGGGCTCACGGTGCCCTCTCCCAGCACGACGCCACCGGCTCCAAAGGCTTCGGCCGAACGCAGAATTGTTCCCAGATTTCCCGGGTCCTGCACTCCGGCGACGACCAGCAGCGGCCCGGCTTTAGATTTGGCCAGCGCCTCTTCGAGCGGGAGTTCCTTCCAGCGCGCCAGTGCCGCCACTCCCTGCGGTGCATAGCTGGGGACAGCTCCGGAAAATAGCTTGTCGGGCAGCAGCAGTGTTTCGACCTGAGCGCCGAGTTGCGATAGCAGTCGCTCAGCTCGGGTGGCCGTCGACTCGCTGAAGAAGACCGCCCGAAGCCGCAGGCCGCTGCGAATGGCCTCTTCCAGAATGCGGAAGCCTTCAATGGCGCAATAGCCGTCGGAGGTAAGCTCGCCGCGGGAAAAGGCCCGGCGCAGCTCTTTGACCAGGGCATTGTGCCGTCCCTCGACGCGGCGCAAACGGGTATTCGGATCCCGTTCGCGGGTTGCTGTGGCTTTCTTCATGTTCCCGTGAGTTCGCCCAAATCATACCTGTTCCTCTCGGCTTTCTGCGCTCTCCCATGTTATGTTAGCTTTCGCGATTTCAACACTTGGGGCGGGAAGGGACGACCTGGAGTGCGTGTAGAAATTGTCAAGATCAATTGCGATAACCCGGAGGCGTCACTCATACGCTATGCGGCGGACCAGATTCGTGCCGGCGAAGTGCTGGGCATGCCGACGGACACGTTTTACGGATTGGCGGCCGATCCCTTCAACTTGCGCGCGGTGGACCGGGTGTACGACATCAAGTCGCGCTCCCGGCACAAGCCACTGTCGCTGCTGATCGCCGACGTGGACCAGGCCGAACAGCTGGCGCAACCCTTGCCCGAAGAGTTCTATACTTTGGCGCGGCGCTTCTGGCCGGGACCGCTCACTGTGATCGTGAAAGCCTCGTCGCGGCTTCCTCTCAAAGTGACCGCTAACACCGGCAATGTGGCTCTGCGGATTCCCAAGGCTCCGATTCCTCTGGCCGTGGTGCAGGCGGCGCAGATTCCGATTACTGCCACTTCCGCCAACCTGAGCGGCGAATCTGAGTGCACCACCGCGGTGGCGGTCCGCGATCAGCTCCAGAACCGCATCGCGATCATCATCGATGGCGGCCCTTCGCCTCGTGAAGTGGCTTCGACGATCGTTGACCTCACCGACGAAGAAGCACGCTGGCGCATCATGCGAGAAGGCGCCATCCCGGCCCAGGAGATTTCCGAGTTTTTCGCGCAAGGATGAACCCGGCAGCCGAGCGGCGGCCTAACCCCTGGCCCTTGTGGGTTGTGGCGCTGGTTGCGACCGCGGGCGCGGCCTTTCTCGCGATCACCAGCGTCCGCATCGTGCACGAAGCCGGCTTCCAGGAAGTGCATCCCGCCGACGCCATCATCGTCTTCGGCGCAGCTGAATATGCGGGACGCCCGTCTCCCGTCTTCCGCGCCCGGTTGGATCACGCCTACGACCTGTTCGAACGCGGTGTCGCCCCTGTGGTCATCACGACTGGTGGATCAGGCGCCGACCCCACTTTCAGCGAAGGCGGAGTGGGCCACGACTACCTGATGCACCGTGGCATTCCCGAGTCCAAAATGATCGCTGAGACCCAGGGCTCCGACACCGCATCGTCCTCCGAACGCGTTGCCGTAATTATGAGGACCAACCGGATGCGCAGTTGTGTGGCAGTCAGCGACGCCTACCATGTGTTCCGCATCCGCAAATTGCTGGAGCATGAAGGAGTGCAGGTGTACGTGGCGCCTCGACCAGACTCTCGTCCGCGGTCGGCATGGCAACGAGCATTAGCGGTGCTGCGCGAAGCTGCCAGTTATATGCTGTGGAAGCTGAATATTCCGGCATAGCTGCATGTCATCCTGAGTGGAGTGGAAAGTTCGCAAAGCGAACCTTCCGTGGAGTCGAAGGCGGAATTGAAAATCTTAGGAATTCAGGTTCTGAGGGTCGACGGAGCAAGCAGGACGCGCACCCGCGCGATCAATATGCTCCGAGGGGTCCTTCGACTCCGAGACTGCTTCGCGAAGCGAAGCAGCTTCTCCGCTCAAGATGACAACCATCCCATCTTCTTCCTCAGCTCGGTGATGTGGGCCACGTGGTGCCGTCCGTGCCAGGAATACAACGCCAGGTTCTTTTCCAGCGGCACGATTCCCAGCTCGGGATGATTGAACGCGCGCTTCCACTCCTGCGCTTGGAGCGAGCGCAAGAGGCGCACCCATCGGTTGTGCAGAGAGTCGAGCAGCGACAGCGAAACTTCCAACGGCGTGGACTCGACATCCGGCAGGTTCGCCCAGCGATCCTCCATATACGGCTTGATCGTCGGCGCATCCTCCGTCAGCGCCAGTTTGAAGCGGATGTAGGCGTTCATGTGGCTCTCCGGCACATGGTGGACGACTTGCCGCACCGTCCATCCGCCATCGCGGTAGGGAGTTTCGATCTGCTGTGGCGAAAGCCCGTGCACCGCCGCCCGCAAAGCAGCCGGAGTCTGCTCGATATCATTGATGAATTTCTGACGCTGTTCTTCGTCCGGCACACCGTCAAAGATAAATTTTCCGATGGGATAACGGGGATCGCTCATTTTTCTCTCCATCACCATACGCTCATCACAACATGGCGAGAACAGGAAACGCGAAAAGCTGCGGAAAAGCCATGAATAACGACCGGCAGAGCTAAATTTCTGAGACAGATGTTGTTTAAGGGTGTGTTGGTTGGCTCACAACCTATAAACGCGGCGCTTAGAAATTCAGTTTGCTATCTCACCAGCGCGAGAATCCGCACTGGAGCCGTTGAGCCTCCCGCCACTTTCACGGGAGCCACCATGGCGACGGCACCGTTGGCGGGCATGCGGTCAAGGTTGGCCACATTGGTCAGAAGATAAAGCCCGTGCTCGAGCGCATATTGATCCACGGCGGATTTTCTGGCCGAGCCGCGATCCAGATTGGCAGTATCGATGCCCAGCCCGAGAGCATTGCGCCCTTCGGCGAGGAAGCGGGCTGCGTCCTCGGAGTATCCGGGAAAGTGCGTGCTGCCTTTGGCATCGGCATTGCGGTAGTTTCTGATGGAGTTCCAGCGCGAGCCCCATCCCGTACGCGCCATTACGACCGCCCCCAGCGGGATCTGCCCGTTGGTTTGCTCCCAGCGTGCGATGTCCTGCACAGAAATCTCATAGTCGGGGTTGCTCTTTGCGCTGGCGCTGACATCGAGCACTACCAGCGGCCCAATTAGACGGCCAGCTGGAATCTGATCGACTGTCCACATGCCAGAACGCAAACGGGCAGGAGCATCGATGCGGGTAGCAAATTGTTCGGACGCCTCTGACGTCGTCTTTTCTGACCACGCCACGGTTTCGAGCCGATAGCCGGTTGTCTGCACCTTTTCTAAACTGCTCGCCGGCAACGAATGCGTAAGGTCCATAACCTCGCGGAAGCCACCCGGCTGGGTCGTCTCCGGACGCTGTTGGGCGAAAAGGAACAGTGCCAGCGCCAGCACAGAACCGATAACAAACGTCTGAATCTTCATTAACTGCTAAACGTCTTTCGTTGCTTTTCGGGCTTCGTCGGGAAACTCTGGAAACCCAGATAAAGCAGTAGATGCGAGCACCATCGGGCGAAGATGCTCTTTAAGATTCTCGCCCCGACGGTCACCTCCAGCAAGGCCCATAAGTACATGACCTGCCGGGGTAAATCGCGGAATATGCGGGCGAACTCACAGCCAGAACGCAGCCAGCGCTGCAACCAGGGTACCCAGGAAGTTTACCGAGTCGTTATTAACCATATTGCGCCTCTCCAGCCAGGCGCCCAGAAAACTATCCACCACCATGCCCAGGATAGCGGCGCCCGCCGAGACCACCAGCCACTGTCGGGGTAACAATCCACCGAGAACACAGATGGAACTCACGATTCCGGCAGCGCCGACTCCAGCCAGGGTTCCGACCAGGCTCACCGCGCCATCGGTCCCCGGCGGGACGGAACGCCAAGTGGTAATCAGACGAGCTTTTTCGCCGAAAGCCTCGCCCAGTTCGCTGGAAACCGTGTCGGCTGCGGCCTCGGAAAGTGCCGCCGCCATGGCAAGCAGGAAGAGTGTGCGGTTAGGGCTGAGGACGGAAAATACGGCACAGGCCGTGGCTACGCCAAGATTGGCCAGAACCTGGGATGCCTTCCGTCCGTCCTGGCGTTCCGCGACCCCTAACTTCTGTTTTCGCTGATAGCCCAGGCGGGTTGTGATCCAGGCCAGCGCGAAAACAGTGATCAGCGCCGCAAAAGCCCCCGGACCTCCGCACAAATAGAGTATGAGACAGCTGACGGCTCCCGTTAGAGCGCCTGAGTTCGTGACTCCACGCATCTGGCGGGCGAGCAAGGTGAAGGCAAGAGTTAGTAGACTTGCGACGGCCCATCGTCCCTGGAGGACGGTCAAATCGCTGAGTTGAAAGAGGTCATACACATCGGTCACGATAAATGGTGCCATTCTCCAACCAAGACTCGGGTTCTCCTCCACAAGGAATAGTGTAGCTCTCTTGGCCGTACTACAGATAGGGCTTGGTCTTCGGATTACCAGCATCTTCGATCTGCATCAAAGTCACCTGAGTAGTCTAAACTGCACTACGCTTGCGGCTTTTCCGGTTCGGGGTGAACTTATGGCTGCCTCTGTTTGGTCGGGATATCTTACTTTCGGCTTGATCTCCATGCCGGTGCGTCTTTTCTCCGGCGCACGCAGCAGCGGCATCTCCTTCAACATGTTGCATCGCGACGACCTGCAGAGGGTCAAGCAGCAATATTACTGTCCCGCCGACAATCGGGTGGTAGAGCGCAGTGAAATCGTAAAGGGCTACGAATTCCGCAAAGACGAATATGTAGTGATCGAGCCCGAAGAGATCAAGAAAATCGAGCCGCAAACCGCCAAGACCATGGAGATCTTGGAGTTCGTGAAATCCAACGAAGTCGATCCGGTGTTTTTCGAATCGTCGTACTACATGTTGCCGGAAGAGGCGGGGCGCAGGCCTTACGGGCTGCTGACCAAGGCCCTGGAAGAGAGCGAGTACGTCGCCATCGCCAAGTTGACGATGCACAATCGCGAGTACACCGTGTTTTTGCGTCCGCACGAAGGCGGACTCATGCTCCACACCATGTACTACGCCGAGGAAGTTCGCCAGGTGGAAGGCTTCGGCGCACCCGATGTCGAACTGAAAGAAGCAGAAGTCAAAGTCGCTCACCAGCTGATCGAGGCACTGGCCGCCGAGTGGGACCCCGAGAAATATCACGACACTTTTCAGGAGAATGTGAAAAAGCTCATCGAGACCAAACTGGAGGGCGGCAAGATCACTGAAGTGGAGAAGCCAAAGAAACTCGCCCCGGTCGTCGACCTGATGGCCGCCCTCAAACAAAGCCTCGCCGAGATGGAAGGGAAAAAGAAGCCGGCTGCGCCCGCGCGGGAAGCGACTTCGGGGAAACGGTCAAGAGGCAAGGCGTAGAAGCAATCAGCACTCAGCACTCGGCAGTTAGCACTCGGCAGTTAGAGGCCCATACTTTCCACTCACTCTCGCCACTTTTGCGGCTGAATTGCTGGAAAAATAATTTCGGGTCAATTCCTGAGAGCAGCCTTTCTCCAACTGGTGGGCATCAGATTGGAAGGGCCAAAAGCCCAGCGCTAACTGCTCATTGCTTGCGCGCCTCGCTGGCGCATCTCCCAACCAACCATTAAAATGGAAACTCTTTCCGGAACATTGTGAGTGCATGGACGGTTCTGTAGGGGTGCGATGAAATTTTGGCGTGTGGCCCGCGTACTGGGCATTCTGACTCTTGGACTGATTGGCATCAGCTGCGGAGACCAATACCGTCCTGTTGCCATTCCCATTGTCCCGCCTCCGCCCAATCCCCAGGCCGTTCACTTCGTCCTGGTGTTTAGCGTCAACGGTGCGAATGACCCGGGCGCCAGCAGCCGTCTGGATGTTTCCGGCGACACCAATATCGGCGTTGCTCAACTCGGGCTGGGCCCGGCCCACGCCACGCTGACCTCGAACGGCGCCCGGGTGTTCGCCGTGAACACCCGCGAAGACTCGGTTTCGTCTTATTCCCCGACACCCGGATCGACGGCCACATCGGTGGCAACGACATCTCTTCCCGCAGGTTCGAGCCCGGTATTTGCCCATACCACGGAAAGCGGCACGGTTTACGTCGCGAATTTCGGGAACAAGACGGTCGCAGCGATCTCGACCACCACCAACGTTGTGTTAAACCCGCTGATTACAGTGGGCACTAATCCGGTCGCCCTGGCGGAGACTCCGGACCAGAGGAAACTCTACGCAGTCAATCAGGGCGATGGTACCGTGACCGCCATCAGCGTGGTGGACCGGACCGTAACCCAGACCATCGCCACCGGGACCACCGGGACCACCCCGGTTTGGGCCGTGGCACGCTCCGACAGTGCAAGGATTTACGTGCTCAACAACGGGAGTGGCACCGTATCCGCGATTGACACCGTGGCCGACACGTTATTGAGCTCGGTACCCGTGGGCGCAGGCGCGAATTACATGGTGTATGACAACAAGCTGAATCGCCTCTACGTCACCAATCCGACTGCCAACACCGTTACCGCTCTGAATGTTTCGTCGGACCCGCCGACTGTCCTGTTTGCAACGCCTGTTGCTTCCGGCCCGGTGACCGTGGCCGTGCTGCCTGATGGCAGTCGGGCTTACGCGGTGAGTTCTACAAAGATCCCACCCTGCACTTCTAATCCCGGGGATACGCAGCTTTGCATCAACTCCTCGGTCACCGTCATCAACGCCAGCGACGGAAGCATCCGGAAGGCGATTCCTCTCGAGCCCACGATTAGCATTTCGGCGGCGTTGCAAACCGGCTCCAGTACCACCTACACCTACACTCTGACTTCTGGTCCCGCCCTACGGCCGGGAATGGAAATGGTAGTCTCGGGCATGGCAGACCCCGGGAACAACGGAACATTTACTATTGCAGCGGCAAACGCGGGAATATTCACGGTCGTCAATGGCCCTGGAACCACGGCGAGCAGTCAGAGCGGGACTGGGGCCGTCGTGGTCGAGATTTCTACGGCCAGCCCGACCGGTTGCGACATCAGTGGCCTGGGCGTCCCGGCGGGCGTACTGGGCGGAGTGCGCTTCCGCTTTTCTGCTGCTGCTTCGGCCGATAGTACGAAAGTGTTTGCAGGGAAGTGCGATTCGGGGAGTACCGCAGTCATTCGCACTTCCGATGACACTCCGGTGCTCGACATGCCCGCACCTTTGGGCGCGGTGACCCCACCCAACGGCGGAAATGCCTTGCCGCAAAACCCCGTGTTCCTCCTGGCAGGACCCTAAAGCGGACCTCGGCAAAAACAAATGCTGTGAGCTTGAGGTCTGAGATTGACTTCTGGCGCGTCCGGTCTGAAGTCTGAAGTCCGAGGTCTGAAGTCCGGGGTCCGTTACTCGCCGGCAGCGGCCGCCAGGTCGCCGGACAACGGGACGTTGTAGCGCAGGGCGATGTTCATGAACACGCTGCCTCTGTCGGTTTCGCAGCAAATCACCAGGGCTTCAGTGTCTTCAGTGCTGATGGGACCGTGTTCGGAGGTGTGCAGAACCGGGGGATGCACGCGGAAATGGAAACCCTGGTCGTTCAGGGTGGTGACGGCATTTCCCGTCACTTGATTGGCCAACTCACAGACCGTTTCCCGCACCAGGTCGTCGGACTCGGGCAGATCGGCGCCGGCAAAATGGCTGGCTACCCGCAGGGCGGTCTCCGGATCGAGGTCGAACACAATTCGGCCCTCAATGTCGCCGGTGATCGCAACCAGTGCGGCCACGCCTTTGCGCCGGTACGCCTCCTGCTCCATGCTCAGGTTCCCAATGGACATGGGAGACTGTAGGCCCTGGGCCAGGACGGCATCCGCCGCGTTGATAAACGGCTGGATCAACTTCATCTTCATAAATCAGGCTCCCGCGCCTGCGGCATGGGCCACGGCCCCATCCTCGCCCAGCACGTACTTGATCACTTCATACAGAACTTCCGGTTTGACCGGCTTCTGCACAAAGTGACGAGCTCCGCGCTGCAGCGCCGCCACGATGTTTTCCTGATAACCGACGGAAGACACCATGACGATCCGCGCCTCTGGATGCTGGGCCACGATCTTTTCGGCCGCCTCGATCCCTTCCATCTGCGGCATGGTGATGTCCATGAGCACGATGTCGGGATTGGTGCGATCGTATTCGGTAATGGCGGTCATGCCATCGCCGGCCTCACCCGCCACCTGGCCGCCAAAGGTCTCTACGATGCGAGCCAGGTTCTTGCGGGCGAAGACGGAATCGTCTACCATCAGGTAGCGGACCGGTTGACCGTCCTTGCTGCGTTTTAGCGATGCAAACTGCTCCATAAATCCTCCTACCTTATCTGCAAAAATCAAACCTAAACCGTCAGTCCAAAACTAAACCCGTCCCGCGCCTGCGGCTTTGCCGCCTTCGCCGGGTTCACCACCCAATCCATTTCTACGATCGGCCATGGACTGGACCTGCAGGGTATTGGCCAGAACGTCCAGGCCGACCACTCGGACGGCGAAGCCGCGATCAATGGCCGCTTTGGGCATGCCATACACCACGCAGGACTCCTCGTTCTGAGCGATCGTCATTCCTCCCGCGGCTTTGACCGCGCCCATCCCTTGCGCCCCGTCGTCTCCCATTCCGGTCATCAGGACGGCAACGCCTTTGGGCCCGAATTCGTCGGCCAGGCTTTTGAACAACACGTCGGCCGAGGGACGGTGACCATTGACTCGTGGCTCATCGCTCAGAACTGCGACGTCTCCGAGCGGCAGCCGTTTTACCTTGAGGTGCCGGCTGCCGGGACAAATAAGCACACGTCCCGCCAGCAGGACATCTCCCGATTGTGCCTCCTTGACTCCAACGGCGCAGATTTCATCCAGACGCCGAGCAAACATTTCGGTGAAGCCTTCCGGCATGTGTTGCACCACAACAATGCTGCCGGGAAAATCCGCCGGCAATTGCGAGAAGACATACTGCAACGCCTGCGGTCCGCCGGTAGAAACGCCGATAGCAATCACTTTGGACGGAGTTTTCTTGGCATCCAGAGGAGGTTTCTTCCCCGAACGCGGGGTTACACCCACCGGCCGGACGGTTACGCCCCGGCTCTGAGCCGCCGCTTTGATCTTGCCGATCAATTCCGCTGCGATCTGTGGCATGCGGGCGGAGACGTCATTCGGCTTGGCGACAAAATCAAACGCTCCCAGTGACAAGGCCTGCAGCGTCACCGATGCTCCCTCCGTGCTATGAGAACTGACGACAATGACGGGAAGGCGGTGGCGGCGCATGATTTCCTTGAGCATGTCAATGCCGCCCATGCCGGGCATCTCCAGATCAAGGGTCACGACCTGGGGCTTCAGCTCTTCGATTTTCCTCAGGCCGAAATTCCCGTCCATGGCGGTGCCCACCACCTCGATCGAACTGTCGTTCTGCAAAATCTGCGGAATCAACTTCCGCATGAGTGCGGAATCGTCCACCACCAGTACGCGCACCGGGGTCATAAACGCGCCTCCGCCGGAGCTTCGCGCAGATTCTTGCGGTCGGCGTGCGATAGAAGAATTCCGGAGACCATGCTGTCTCCCTGTTCCGGGCGAAACTTGCTGTGACGGTCCACAATCGCTGGAAGATTGACGATGAGCACCACCCGGCCGTCGCCCAGGATGGAAGCCCCGCTGATCAGGTCCGTCGCCACGGTCTGGTCATCGAGCGCCTTGATTACCAGTTCTTCTTCGCCTTCGAGGCGGTCCACAATCAGCCCAAGCTTGCGTTCGCCCATCGAAATTACGAGCACAAAGATTTTTCCGGAACCGGCCTTCTCGTCAGAACCAGGGGCGCACCCCAGACGGACCAGAGGCAGTACGCGATCGCGCAACTGCAAGACTTCGTAGTTCTGCACCTGGTGCACATCAGATTCCCGGGCGCGCGCAATTTCCGCCACAGCGTTCAAGGGGACGGCGTACAGCCGCCGCTCGACCCGGAACAACAGGGCCTTGATAATGGCCAGTGTGAGGGGCAACTTGAGGCGGAAAGTCGTACTCTGGCCCACCCGGGTCTCAATGTCGACCGAGCCCTTCAGCCGGTGCAACACGGTCTGCACCACGTCCAGGCCCACCCCGCGACCCGAGATCTCGGTAATCTCTTCTGCGGTGCTGAACCCGGGCCGGAACACCAGTGCGAGAATCTCAGTTTCCCCCAACCTGTCCGCCTCTTCCGAGGTCAGGAGGCCCTTCTCCAGGGCCTTGGCTTTGACTTTTTGAACATCAATGCCGGCGCCGTCGTCGGTAATTTCCACGATAACCTGATTGCCGTGGTGATACGAAGTGAGATGGATGGTTCCACGCGCCGGCTTTCCGTTTCGCACTCGCTCCTCGGCGCTCTCGATGCCATGACTGACGGCGTTGCGGACCAGGTGGGTCATCGGTTCGGCGATTACATCGAGAAGACTCTTGTCCAGATCGGTTTCCTGGCCGCTCATCACCAGTCCCACTTCCTTGCCAACCTGTTTGGCCACGTCACGCACCATCCGGGGAAAGCGCCGGAACAACTGTTCGACCGGTACCATGCGGATTTTCATAACCGAACGTTGCAGGTCACTGAGCACTCGAGACTGAAAAGCCATGGCATCGCTGAAGCGGCCGCGCAAGATCTCCTTGGGAACGTGACGGGCAAATTCAGTAAATGCCTGCTGCAGCATGGACCTGCCGATAATTAATTCCCCGACCAGGTTGAGCACGTTGTCGATCCGCTCGGCGTCCACCCGGAGAATGTTTTCCGCGAGCATCGGGGTGTGGCTGGGCCTGGCGACTCCTGCGAGTTCTTCGCCGGATTCCGGTGACGGCGCGTGCTGAGATGGCGCCGGAGATGCCGCGTTTCCTGCCGGTTCGGGGGTCGCGGCTTTTTTTGCCTTAGGCTCCGCGGCTCCCACTGGTTCCACCACGACGCTCGAGATCACGGTGGGAATACGGCACAACGCGGTCAACTGGTCAGCCGATCTCTCGCTTGCCACCAGCAATTCCAGGCGCTGGGTGCTGGCCGGCGAGCCCGCCTCGGGGCGCGCACCCAAAACCTCGGCGGATGGCGCCAGCCCATTCAGGACCAGTTGCCGGGCCGCGATCGGCATCGCGCAGTGGGGATCGATTCCAGTCGTGATGTGGTACACATTCTTGCCCCTGGACACTGCATTCTGGATTGCCAGCTTCTCGTACTCGGTCCAGGCGGCAGGGGCGACGGGGGCTCGGGTCGCCTTCTTGGAGCGTTTCTTGCCTTTGGGTTGCTGCGCCAGTTCGCGAATCATCTTTGCCAAAGGCGCGGACGAGGGCAGCTTTCCTTTTCGACGGTAGGCGGCCAGCATGGCGCCGAAGGTGTCGGCGGCGGTAAAGGCGACCTCCGCCTGGCTGCCGTGAGAGGATGCGGATTCCAGGGTCAGGGCATCTTCCAGTTCGTGGGCTGCATTGCTCAGCTCGCGAAAGCCGCAAGCCGCGGCGTCGCCCTTGATGGTGTGGACGATGCGACGAATGCTGCGCACCAGTTCCGCATCGGCCGGGTTCCGTTCCAGCTTCAGCGCCTCCTCGTTCAGCGACTGCAGCAGTTCCTGCGCGGTCTCGAAGAAGAGTTCCCGCATTTCCGCGCCGCGCTCATCAGAGAACTGGGTCACGCCGTCACCTCAACCTTCTGGTAGGCAGTCCCGCTGTTGCGATGGACCATGGCGAACTTGTCGGTCAGGGCCAGGAGGCTTTCGGCGTGGCCCACGAAAAGGTAGCCCCGGAGATTGAGACAGCGCGCGAATTTTTCCAACAAACGCTTCTGTTCCGGTTCGTCGAAATACATCATTACGTTGCGGCAGAAAATCACGTCATTACGCTGTGGCAGGTATTCGGTCTTCAAATTGTGGAAGTCGAAGTGGACGACTTCTTTCAGGGCCTTCTTAATGGCGTAACGGTCACCGGTTTTGTCGAAGTAGCGCAACCGGTAGCTGTAATCCACGCTCGCCATTTGAGTTTCGGAATAAATGCCTTCCTGGGCCGCCCGCAGGACGGAGTAGCTGATGTCGCTGGCGATGATCTCGACCTTCCAGGGTGGAGGAATCAAAGGCTTGGGTGAAGGCGTGGCTGCGGACTGCGGATGGCGCAGATAGTAATAAGCCAGGCTGTCAGCGATGAGCATGGCCAGCGTGTAAGGCTCCTGGCCGGTGGAGCAACCCGCGCTCCAGATGCGCAACGAGTAATCCCGCTGCGCCTGTTTACGGCGAATCAGGTCGTCGAGGATATGCTTGTGGAACAAATCCAATTGGGCCTTATTGCGGAAGAAGCTGGTCTCGTTGACGGTCAGATTTTCCAGCAGCCGGGTCAGCTCGTGCTTGCCTTCCTTGGAAATCAGAAGGCGGTAGTAACTGTAGAAAGAATCGAGTTGACATTCCTTAAGACGGCGCTGCAGGCGATCCTGAAGGAAGTGGGTGCGCCGCTCGTCGAAGTGCATGCCGCACTCCTGGTAGACGAGCACCTGCAGAAGCTTCAGTTCAGCCTCGGTAAACTGCGCAGGTATGCTGGATGTGCCCATGAGTCCCGGTTCGTCCCTTATGCCATGTCGGAGACCGCTACTTGCCTGCGGCAGCGCTGCGTGCCTCAGCGTTTGCCAGCTCTGCTTGTTCTCTTCGGGCCGCGCCGCTCTCCAGCAACTTGGCCATGTCCAGCAACACGATCAGGCGGCCCTTGTACTTACCGAGACCGGTCACGCAGTTGAGTCTGCCGTCCTGCAAAGTTGCCGGAGAGGGCTCGATCTCCGCCGCGGGAATTTTGATGACCTCCGAAGCGGAATCCACAATCAATCCGCAGAGCCGCCCGCCATGTTCCACCACTAGAATGCGGTTGCGGCGGTTCAGCACCGTCTTCGGCTCGCCAAAACGTTTGCGCAGATCAATGACCGAAACAATCTTGCCCCGGAGATTGATCACGCCTTCCATGTAGTCAGGAGCGTCAGGCACAGCCGTGATCTCGGGTACGCGCACGATCTCGTGCAATGAGGTGATAGGCACGCCGTAGGTCTCACGCCCCACCTGGAATCCGACAATGTGCAATTCAGGGTTCATGGTGGACATCAAGCCCGGGCGCCGGCCGCGGCGCGCCGGGCATTGACCGCCGCCGCTTGTCCTTCGTGGCGCGAGGGAACACGTTCGGTTTGCTCGAGAGCGAAACGGTGCATGGCATCCAGCAACTCGCGGGACATCTTCGACATTTGCTCGGCTGAGGCCGCCAGCTCGGTCGAACCCGAGGTCGTCTGCTGCACCAGTTCGCGCATACGCTCCATGGCCTTAACCACAGCCTGGGCGCCGGAAGCCTGTTCCTCAACCGCGGAGTTGATCTCGTGCGTGATTTCGTTCAGGCGAGTCGTGGCGCGTGCGATCTGCGAAGAGCCGTGCGACTGCTCGTTGGTGGCAGCGCCGATCTCCTGGGCGAACTTGTAGACTTCGGTCACCACGTTGGAGATCTTGCGCAGCGCCGCGTTGAGCTCCTGGCCCAGACCGAGACCGTCGTTCACAATGCCGGTGCTCCGATCCATGTTCTCCACGGCTTTGCGCGCTTCTTTCTGGATGCTCTGAATGAGTTCGGAAATTTCCTTGGTGGACTGGGCCGACTTTTCTGCCAGCTTGCGGACTTCGTCGGCGACCACGGCGAATCCCAGACCATGCTCGCCGGCGCGCGCAGCTTCGATGGCGGCGTTCAGGGCCAGCAGGTTGGTCTGCTCCGCGAGATCGTCAATGACCTCGATGATTTTGCCGATGTCGTCGGCTCGTTGCCCGAGCACATCGATAATTTCGCCGGAAGAACGGATGGTGACGTTGATCTTGTTCAGTCCGTCCGTAGCCTTCTCCATGGTGTTGATGCCGCTATGGACCTCTTCGCGCGACCGGTTCGAGATGTCGAGCAGGACCTTGGCGGTATCCGCCACGCGTTGAATCGAGGCCACCATCTGGTCGATGGATGCGGAAGTCTCGCTTACGCTCGAAGCCTGGGTCTGAGTGTTCTTCACCATGTTCTGCACGTTGACGCTCATTTCGTGCATGGTGCTGGTCACTTCGTCGATAGCAGAAGCGGTTTGCAGGCTGACTTTGGCTGAATCATCCGAGGCGCCGGCCACCTGGCTGGAAGCGCTGGCCACCTGGGATGCGGCGTCGCGCACGTTGCGCACCAGGTTTCTCAAACCATCGACCATGCGCACAAAAGCATTGCCCAGGGTGTCATCCTTGGAGCGGGGTTTGACGTCAACCGAAAGATTTCCGCCTGCGATGGCCTCGGAGACCGATGCCATCTCCCTGAGGTAGCCGACCATGCTGTTGAAGGTTCGACCCAGCTCGCCGATCTCGTCTTCTCGCTTGATATCGATTTCGTGATCCAGGTCTCCCGCAGTGCCAATCTGCTTGGTGACCTTCATCAGGTCGCCAAGCGGTTCGGTAATGGATCTGGCGGTACGGAAGGCAATGACGCTGCCGAGAATCAGCGCGGCCAGCGTGCCCAGGAGCGCGATTCCGACGGTCCAATTGCTGGCCGAATCATCACTCTGGCGCCGCTCTTCGAGCACGCGCTTGCTTTCCTGGTCCGCCAGGTCAAGATATTCGGTGGAGTTCTTCACCCACGAACTGGCATCTTTCTGCAGATAGAAGATCTGCAGTTCGGCCACGGTGGAGTTTCCCTGATCCACCTCTTTCCGCTTTTGCATGAGCGGTTCAGCGAAGTCCCGGGCCCAGTTCTGTTCCGTCTGTTGTACTTTCGCCAGCGCAGTTCGCTGTTGCTCGGATGTGGCCAGAGCCGTCGTGCTCTGCATCCGGTCAACCAGGAGGTGGACGCCCTCATTTACATGGTCGGATTCGCGGCTGTCTCCGCTGAGCAGATAGTTGGTCAGATAGAGCCGATTCTGCATCATCTGAAATCTGATCCGGTCCGTGGCCTCCGCGAGTTGCAGGGCCTGGGAGGCCGCGGCCTTAGCACTGTGTTCGCGGTAGACGGCGGCCAGGTTTACGGCAAACAGCACCACGACCATGGCGAGCACCGCTCCGAAGCTCACATAAAGTTTTCTGCCGATCGTCATGCTCTTCCTCCGCTCTCTGCTGCCGCGCTTTTTGACCTGGGGCGAACCACCTCGGTTTGGAACTTAGTTTTGCGGCTGAAACTTGAATTCCACGATTCCGCTACTCTCCGTCGGGCCAGTTTCGAATTTCCAGCGCTTCATAGCGTCCATGGCAGCATCCACCAAAACCGGGTGCCCGCCCACTGGCTTCGAACTCTTCACCGTCCCGTTGGGTGCCACGATGACGGCTAGCCTCACGGTACCGGCAATGCTCATGCGGCGCGCAATGTCGGGATAAACGGGCGCAACCTTGACCTTGGCTTTGCGTGGTAATTCCTCTGTCTTGGCTTGCTCCTGGGCCAGGACCGGCGAGGAACCAAACAGCGCTGCTCCCGCGATCGCCAACCAAACTCCCAGAACTGCTCTGGTTACCCACTGTCGCAGCGCCGCTAAACGCACAAGATTCTCCTGTCTCCTAGGCAAACGGGAAATTCCCTATGCGCTCAAGTGCAATGCCGATGCCAGCCCGAAGGGGGCTGCCTCCAGAGGCAACGATCAGACGTAAGTTGTTTTATTTAAATCGTTTAGTTATTACCAATCGCAAACGGCAAACCTGTCGATGAAGGTTAAGAATCGTCTCATCAACCGGTTGTGCTCTCAGTTTGAGACACACTGGCATTGAGCCAGTAGGGATTGTCACCATCTCGGCACCCGACCCCCTTATTCGCTTGACTCAAATTGAGAATGCAGGCTAATTTGCTATATATCAACTACTTGTAGATTGAGTGTGGGTGACGGTGACCCCTTGACCATCTCGGCTGAAGACGCGGCGGCGCAGCGCAACAATCCGCGCTCGGACGACGCTTTTCAACGCCTTCTACTCAAGTTCTCGGAAGCCGCAGCTCAAGGCACCGCGGCTCAGGCTTTGATCCGCCTGTTCTGTCAAGCGACTCGCGAATTCTTTCAAGTGGATGGCGCCTATTTCTGGCAGAGGGTTTCCGCCGACGAGTTGCTGGGGGCAGAGGCCGATGGTGTGATGGCCGATCGCTTCCGGGGGACGACGGTGAAGGCCAGCCAAAGTTCGGTGGCAATCGCGGCCGAAGCCATCCGGCAAGAGAAAACCGTCTACGAAAATCAGTTGGATCCCGCCCGCTATCTTATGGCCGCCGAATACCGCGCTCGTTCGATCATGGCGGCGCCTCTGGTGGTAAGCCATGAATCGATCGGAGCGGCGGTCTTTCTGCATTGTTCGGATCCCGACTTTTTTAACCCCGACCTGGCGGCCAAGGCCACAATCCTGGCCGGACAGCTAGGCAGTCTGCTCGAGGCGAGTCGCCTCACCCAGGTTTCGCGTGAGGAACACCGGCGAACCAAGATTCTGGTTGAAGTCGCGCAAGCTCTCCACTCCGCGCCCCAGTCCACAGCAGTCGTTGAAGCGGTCGCTGACCGGCTTCGGGTTCTGTTGCGCACCCGCCTAGTCTGCATGATGCTGCGGGAGGGGACCGGGTTCAGCCTGCGGGCGGTCGCGGCCGAGTCTTCCCAGCTGGCGGCTTCGGTACGGGCCCGGCATGATCGCCGCGGACTGCAGTTTGCCGCAGACCTGGCCGGCCGCGCAGTGTCGGCGGGCGAGCCCATTAGTGTGGCCATTGATCCCGCTACCCACGCTTTGGGCGAACTGGTTCCACCCGGGATGTTGATTGCCGCGCCCTTTCGCACTTCCCTTACCCAGGGCGCAGTTTTGATCTATCCGCGCCAGGAGGGCGTCTTCAGTGCGGAGGAGAAATCGCTGATTTCCGTGGTCACCGGTTTTGCGGCGGTGGCCATCGCCAACGCGGAACTCTACAGCACGGCCCGGGCGCGGGCTTATGAGCTCCACCAATTACTGGACATCTCGGCGGAGCTCGGCTCGATCGGCCAGTTGGATAAGTTCCTGCAGCAGTTTGCCCTGCGTGCCGCGGATTTCCTCGGCTTTGGACGCGGCTTCATCGGGTTGCTGGAGAATGGTGCCTTCCACGTGCGCTGGGCGGCCGAAAGTGGCCAACCCAAACGAGTAGATTTTCTGCTCCCGGCCGGACCCGCCAGCCGGGCGCTCCTCAACAAGGAGGTTTTCTGGTCAGACGAGCCCGGCAAGGTCCCCGGCATAAACCTGGAAATCTTGACCCAGTTCGATGTACGGCAGTTGTTGACCGTCCCTCTTCTCGATACCGAGGGCGAAGTCCTGGGAATGTTCGGCGTGATGGACCGGATCGATCAGGCCGGCATCTCGGAAGAGGAGATTCGTCGTGCCCGCGCTTTGGCGGCGCAGGTTGCGGTGGCGTTGGAGGTGACTCGCAATCTACATCAATCCGAACAGCACCGCCGCCGGGCCGAGTCACTGATGGGATTGGCCCTCGAACTCAACGGCCATCTGAGGCTTCCTGACTTTGCCCGGCGCTTCGTCGCCCGTGCCGCCGACGTTCTGGGTGCACGTCAGGCTGCGCTGGTGGTCAAACAAGGGACCGGCATGGAAACCCTGGTCATCCGGGGTGCTGACGGAGGTGAGATTCAGGAACGTTCGTTGCTGCGACGGTTCAGCCATGCCATCGAAGAAGCCCTGGCGCGACATCAGGGTACGATTGTCTCTTGCAGCGCGACGGAATTGTTCGGTGCAGCGCTCACCTCCGAACTGGGTGCAAGCCACGCCACCCTGGTGCGGCTACTGGGTGCGTCGGGAGAATTGGTTGGTGTGCTGTGCCTGGGAGACCGCGAACAGCCCTTAGCCGACGAGGACGACCAGGTTCTGCAAGCCATCGCGGGACACGCCGCCGTGGCATTGGAAAATGCCCGCCTGTTTACCCGCATGGATCAGGCGAATCGGCACTGGGTTGAGATTTTCGACGCCATTAGCGATTTCATCGTGGCCCATGATGAGGCCGGGAACGTTTTGCGCGTAAACCGATCGCTGGCTGAGTTCATCGGAGTGCAGCCACAGGCGCTCATCGGGGTCAACATGTCTGCCCTGCTGGCCATGGGCGACGCCCCGCCACCGCGCTCCTGTCCGTTCTGCCGCAGCACCACGGAGGGGGATGACGAGTATGTCCATCCCGTGCTGGAACGTACCTACCTGGTTTCTACGTCGAGGGTACACGGCGCCAGCAGCGAGGGCATGCAGACCATCCATGTGCTGAAGGACATCAGCGATCGCCTGGAAGTGGAGCAGCGATACCGGGAACTGTTCGACAACATTCAGGAGGGACTGTTCTTTTCCACGCCCGACGGCCGCTTCATCGAGGTCAACGACGCACTGGTTCGCATGCTTGGCTACGGCAGCCGGGAAGAGTTGCTGCAGGCCGACGTAAGCACCCAGGTTTATTTCTCCGCTGAGGGCCATCAGGAACTTGCCCGGGAGATGGAGCAACAAGGCGTTGTGCGCAACCACGAGGAGACGCTCCGCCGTCGCGACGGATCTACGGTTTATGTCCTCATCAATGCTTTCGCAGTACGCGACACCCAGGGGCGGGTCACGCAGTTCCGCGGCCTGATGCTGGACATCAGCGGGTTAAAGAACTTCCAGGCAGAGTTGCAGCGGGAGCGGGACTTCTCGGGCAAGATTCTGAACAACACCCAAAGCCTGATCCTGGTGGCGGATACCGCGGGACTGATCAGTTACGCCAACCGGCGCTGGCACGATATGGGCTACGAACAGAAGCAATTGCTGGGACGGCCCCTGGAACACCTGGTGGCGCCAGCCCGGCGCAGTATTCTCACCGAGGCCCTGAGCGCTACGCTCGCCGGACGCCAGGTGGATAATCTGGAACTGCAGATCCTGCGTGGGGACAGCAGAATCGGCCACTTTTCCGTCAACCTCAGTCCCATGCGCGACGAGCAGTCGCATGTAATTAGCCTGGTTGTGGTGATGACCGACGTCACTGATGCCGCCAGCCTGCAGTCGAAACTGATGCACGCCGAAAAAATGGCGGCGGTGGGCCAGCTGGTTTCCGGTGTGGCGCACGAAGTCAATAATCCGCTTACCGCCATTCTCGGTTTTGCCGATCTGCTGATGGAAAATTCTGAACTGCCAGAAAGCGCCCGCAAAGATATGCGGGTCATCCTGCAGGAGGCCCAGCGCACCAAGCAGATTGTCCAGAACCTGCTCAGCTTTGCCCGCCAGATGCCGCCACAAAGAAAGGCTTTGCAGCTGAACCCAATTTTGCGGCGGACGGTGCAACTGCGCTCTTACGATTTCCAAAGCCACGGAGTGGAAGTCATCGAGCAGCTGGATCAGGGACTGCCGAGCGTGATCGGGGACTCGCACCAGTTGCAGCAGGTGTTCCTGAATATTCTGAACAACGCATACGACGCCGTAGGCGAAACCGGCCGCCCGGCACGGATTGAGATTGCGACCACACACAAGGGCACCTCGGTTGAGATTTCCTTTCGCGACAACGGGCCTGGAATCTCGCACCCGGATCGCATTTTCGATCCGTTCTTTACCACCAAGGAGGTGGGCAAAGGAACCGGCCTGGGCTTGAGCATCTGCTACGGCATTGTGCACGAGCACGGCGGCGAGATTCTCTGCCAAAACAACACTGGCGCGCCAGGCGCGACTTTCGTCGTCCGTCTGCCCGCGACCCCAGAAACGGCCTCAGTCGGGGCCGCCGCCGGAGTCATACAACGATGACCGCAGAGCCTGTCACTAAACCTGCAACTCTGCCGGTGTTGCTCATCGAGGATGAGCCCGCCGTGATGGCATACGTCCGAGCTACGCTCGAGCGCAATGGCTACTCCGTGGTGTGCAGCGAGTCCGGCGCCGATGGCTTGCGACTGCTGGAGTTGGGGGAATTTCTGGGCGTAGTCTCCGACATGCGCACGCCCGGAGGCGTGAACGGAGCCGATGTCCACGCCTGGGTCGCGCAGAACCGCCCCGAACTGGCCGCCCGCATCGTCTTCATCACTGGCGATATTGCCAACGAAGAAACCGTGGCCACGCTGCGCGAGACCGGTGCTCCCTGCGTGGAGAAGCCGTTTCGGGTACAGCAGTTCATATCCGTAGTCGAAAAAACCATGGGGAAGGCACTGTGAATGAAGATCTGCGAATCCGCCTGCTGATTGTTGACGACGAGCAGAGCATCCGCCAGCTGTGTATGACCGTGGGCGAAGCCCTGGGGTTTATCTGCATGGAGGCCGACGGTGGAGAGTCGGCTCTGGCGCTGCTCGAAGAGCAACCCGCGCACATCATCCTTACCGACATGGTCATGCCCCACATGTCCGGCCTCACCTTTCTCGAAAAGGTGAAGAAGATGCTGCCCCGCACCGAAGTCGCGGTCATGACCGGTCATGGATCGGTGGAAACCGCAGTCCAGGCCATGAAGCTGGGGGCCTACGACTACATCAGCAAACCGTTCTCCCCGCTGGAGGAACTGCGTCTCTTCCTCCGCCGCATGGCGGAAAAAGTCCGACTAGTGGAAGAGAACGAGTTCTTGCGCGAGCGCGTGGATACGGAGACCGAGCTGCATGGAATTGTGGGCGCGTCGGCCAAAATCCAGGACGTGCTGCGCATGATCTCGCGCCTGAAGGACACCCATACGCCGGTCCTGATCACCGGAGAAAGCGGTACCGGCAAGGAACTGGTGGCTCGTGCCATCCACTTCCGCGGCTCGTTCGCCAAACGTCCCTTCGTCGCTGTGGATTGCGGGTCGCTGGTCCCCACATTGATCGAGAGCGAACTGTTCGGCTATGAAAGAGGCGCATTCACCGGTGCGGTAAAAGCGAGGACAGGGCTGTTTCAATCGGCCAACGGCGGAACCATTTTTCTGGATGAAATCGGCGAACTGCCGCAGGAAATGCAGGCTAAGCTGCTGCGCGTCCTGCAGGAGAAAGAAGTGCGTCCGGTAGGCAGCAACCAGAAGATAAAGGTGGACGTGCGGGTGATTGCCGCCACCAATCGCGACCTCGAGGCCGAATATCGCAACGGAACCTTCCGCAAGGATCTCTACTTTCGCCTCAACGTGGTTACTGTGCGGCTGCCCTCGCTGCGCGAACGCCGCTCCGACATTCCCATGCTCGCGCACTGGTTCCTGGAACGGTATGCTCGCGGCGGATCGATTCAGATCACCACCGCAGCCATGAAGTCATTGCTGCAGTATGACTGGCCGGGGAATGTGCGCGAACTGGAGAATTGCATCGAGCGCGCCGTCGCCCTGGGCGACCGGCGGACCATCGATTTCAGCGACTTGCCACCGTCGATCACCTCCGCCATCCCTGGAGATCAAGGCGCCGACTCTCGGTCATCCGGACTTACAACGACTGACCTGGAGGACATTGAGCGCGCGACCATCGAGCGGGTCTTCGAGCAGGTAAAGGGTGATAAGGCGCTTGCCGGAAAGATGCTAGGCGTCAGCCGGGCCACCCTCTATCGCAAGCTGAAGCGCTACAACATCGGAGCTCGGGAAGCACCTGCGCAGGTCCAGGCGCTGCAGTAGCAGTTGGTTGCGGGGCCGCGGGCCCTCCGCCGACCCGATGGACGGGCGAGACGCCTGCCAGACCGCCGGCGGGCATGTCCTGAGCGAAGTCGAAAGAACGCCGGCGCCAGTGAGACGATGTTTCATTGTGAGACAAAAACCACAATCTAGGCTCGCCGCTCTGGCCAATCTCTGACTTTATCTAACTGTTAATCAACAACTTAGTCCAAGCCTCCGGTCGGCGCGACTTTGGTTGCGAGAGTGCATTCTTAGTTGTGATGCGGTCCGGGTGCCCTTGCCATGCTAACCGGCAGGCCCGGGGACCCAGGCCGCGTCGACCCTGGAAAACCGAGGTATTCGCAGTGTCCACACAGGCCACGGGCCGAGCGCGCGTTCGGCAGGAAAGCTGCACCGCCAAGCTGGCGAAGTTCTTTCCGGAGGCTAGCCCGGTACGCATTCCGGTGCGCTTGACTCGGGTGGTGGGGGAAGGAAATGTCTGTACCGAAAGCACGGTGATTGAATTCGGCACGCCCCGTGAAGTGTTGTTCTCTTCCACGCTGCCGCTGGAGTTTGCCGACCGGCTGCGGCTGGAGAATTCGGACGGCACGCTGGACGCTGAAGCCTCCGTGGTGGCGCTGCAGTATACCAGCGGACGCACCGCAGTAGCTGCCCGTTTTACTCAGGAAGTTTCCAACTGGATCGTGAAACCATGACTCTGAAACCGAAGACGCAGGACCTGGCCGCGGAGTGGCGCGAAGCGCGTCTGCTCCATCCTTTGTACAGCGCGCTGGGGCGTGAGTTTGTGATCGAGCTGCCCTCTTGCCCCGACCTGGAATCCGGCCTGGAAGATCCACCGAAAGAGTCGGTGGAGCAAGCCCGCCAGTGGCTTCTCGAAATGGACCAGAAGATCCAGGTCCACCAACTGCGCCAATTCCTTCAGACCACCAGTCTGACCAGCGAGGAAGGCCTGCAAACCCTGCTGGAACACCATTTAAACCGTACGACCCGGATTGACTCGGACCGCGACAAAATCGATTTCCTGCTGGTCCAGCTCTTTTCCCATTGCGCTCCTTCACGCCTGGAAGACGCGGACGTCGACCTGGGCTACGTGGCCCAGACATTGGAGCCGGTTCTGGGCAGCGTTGACCTGCACGTTCCTTCATGGCTCGAACCTATCGATGATTTCATTCAGTCGGCCAACGGATGTCGCAGTTTGAATGAGTTGCTGACCAGCGGCATTCTGGAAAAAGGCAGAAAGCTCAAGATATCGGCGGGAGAAGACTACTTCGAGCCCATCGCCATGGTCGCGTTTACTCGCTTCAGCTTTCTGATGAGGCGAGTCTTCTTCCGCCTGATGCACCATGATCTGAATACGATTTTGGATGGATTGCGCGAACTGGAAGCACGCGGCGTCAGCACCTTGGATTGCCGCTCCGCCCAATTTTCGGCCGACGAGCCCGTGACCCGCCTGCGCATGATCTGTCAGTCCTGGAAGGTGATGTTCCACGCCGAGTACTCTTCCGGCAGCCCGTTGCGCATGCTCGTGGATCTGCGCAATGTGGTGGATGCGGCCCTGTCCCGCACCAGCAAGAAGGCAGCCAAGCAGCCGTCTCAGCCGGCAACCGGTCGCGCCAAAGCAGCAGCAGCGAGCGCCCAGTTTGCTCCTTCCAACTCAGACGTACCGGAGTTCGGGGTCACCGCCGCGGCCGACTGGGACCAGGAATCGTCTGCTGCTCACGATGAACCGGGAGACGACGATAAAGTTTAGGAGGGATCGTCCAGTTTCGGGATCGTAGATCATGACCGCGCATGGTCATCGTTTCGCAGGATCATCGCTTCACAGGGTCAGGGAACGGAGAGCAGAACTTGGATCAGTCCACGGTGCTAATAATTTCAGACGACGTTGATTTCTCGCGCGTCGTGATGGACCGTTGGCAAGGCGAACGGAACGCTCCGGCATTTACCCTGATGAGCGGCGACATCTGCCGCGATCTCGATGCCGACGGTTTCGATATGGCCGTCGTGGGTGCGGTACGACCCGACGTTCTTCCCGCCGTCTTCAAAGCCCTTGATCCGGCCGGCAACCCCGTACTGTTTGTCGGTGACGGAAAGCAATTCGCGCAGAAGGCACGCCGGATGCAGCCCGGCGTCAGTGTCCTGCCGCAGCAGGAAGGCTGGCTGGATGTGCTGGTGCTGGTATCCACCGAAATCTTGCGGCATGGACAGACGATGGCCCGTGCGCGCCGTTCCGAGCAGGCCGTTCAATCACTGGAGCGGCAGGCCGCGCTGGGCCGTTACATGCTGGACGTTCGGCACACGCTAAACAATGCACTCACGTCGGTCCTGGGAAACTCCGAGTTGCTCTTGCTGGAACCGGGATCGCTCTCGGTACCATCGCGCTCCCAGATTGAAACCATCCGCAACATGGCCGTGCGCATGCACGAAATACTGCAGCGCTTCTCGTCGATCGAAAAGGAACTGAACGCGGTGGAACAGCAGGCGGAAAACGAAGCCAGAACCCGGGTTCGGGTTGCCAGTGCGAGTTCCTGAGCGGTCCTAAAGCCTTACAAGCTCGTGAGAGCAACTAGTGACTATCTGCTACTGAGGCTAAGCCGCGCCTTGCTGCTCTGCTGGACGCCGCCCAGCGTGAGCCCGTCGTAATCCGCCGCCAAAACCGAGATGACGCTGTGATTATGTCCGCCGAGGAATATGAGAAGATTCCTGATCTCAATGCTGCTGAATTTCAGCGCTTTTGTGATCGCGTTGCCGACCAGGCCCAGGCTCGCGGTCGCGACGAAACAGCGCTGACGGACCTGCTGAAGGATTGATACGCACACGCCAGCGCGTGGTCGTCGACACCAATGCGTTGGTTAGCCGCCTGCTGCTACCTTTCTCGGTTCCAGGACCGGCGGTTCGCAAGGCGGTGGACAGCAGCATTCTGCTGGTTTCCGAAGCTACCCTGAACGAACTGGCCGACGTTCTCGCCCGCCCCAAATTTGACCGCTACTTCAGCCTCGAAGATCGCCTGCAATTTCTGCGGCTGCTCGGACGGCTGGCCGAATTCGTGCCCATTGTTTATCCGGTACGCGAGTGCCGCGATCCCAAAGACGACAAATTTCTGTAAGTCGCACTGAACGGGAAGGCGACCTTGATTCTCACCGGCCGACGCTGATCTGCTGGCGCTCCACACTTGGCGCGACATCACGGTATTGTCGCCGGCAGAATTACCTTAGGCGTGATTGAGAAAACGAAGGCCGCTACGCGGACAAGAACTCCTTCGTCCTCAACTCCTTGATCGTATCCCTCAGCTTGGCCGCCTTCTCAAATTCGAATCGCTTCGCGGCTTCGCGCATGTCGCTTTCCAGCTTTGCGACGTAGGCATCGAGTTCTTCCTGGGACTTGAACTCGGGCAAGCCCTCTGCCTCGACGTCGGTGAGATCGGCATAGTCGGCTTCGATGATCCTGGCCAGAGACATCTCAAGCGGCCGCACGATCGACTCCGGCGTGATTCCGTTGGCCTCGTTGTAGGCTACCTGGATGGCGCGCCGCCGATCGGTTTCGTTGAGAGCTTTCATCATCGAATCGGTCTTGCGGTCGGCGTAGAGAATGGCGCGGCCGTTCAGGTTGCGGGCACAGCGGCCTATGGTCTGGATCAGCGACCCTGCCGAGCGCAGAAACCCTTCCTTGTCCGCATCCAGAATGGCCACCAGCGAAACCTCGGGCAGGTCGAGTCCTTCGCGCAACAGGTTGATGCCAATCAGCACATCAAACTCGCCTTTGCGCAGATCGCGCAGGATTTTAACCCGCTCCAGAGTCTCAATCTCGGAATGCATGTAGCGGCACTTCACGCCGACTTCGCTGTAATACTCAGCCAGGTCTTCGGCCATGCGCTTGGTAAGCGTGGTCACCAGAACTCGTTCGCCCCGGGCCGCACGTTCGCGAATCTCGTGCAGCAAGTCGTCGATTTGGCCTTTTACGGGCCGGATTTCAACCGGGGGATCGACCAGGCCGGTGGGACGAATAATCTGCTCCACTACCACGCCCGCCGATTTGGTCAGCTCGTAAGGTCCGGGAGTGGCGGAAACGTAAATGATCTGGTTCATGCGGTGTTCGAACTCTTCGAATGTCAAAGGACGGTTATCCAGCGCCGAGGGCAGACGGAAGCCATATTCCACCAGCGTTTCCTTGCGTGAACGGTCGCCGTGATACATGCCGTGCAGTTGCGGCACCGTCTGGTGCGATTCGTCGATGAACATCAGGTAGTCGCGGGGAAAGTAGTCGAGCAGTGTCGGCGGCGGCTCGCCCGGCAGGCGGCCGGTGAAGTGGCGAGAGTAGTTCTCGATGCCATGGCAGTAGCCCATGGCCTTGATCATCTCCAGGTCATACATGGTGCGCTGGTGAACCCGCTGCGCCTCCACCAGGTGACCTTGCTTCTCCTGTTCCGCTTCCCACCAAGCCAATTCTTCCCGGATCGATTGCACCGCTTGGGACCGGGTCTCAGGCTTCATCACATAGTGGGTCTTGGGGTAGATGGGCAGGCGCACATATTTCTGCTTCACGGTACCGAACAGGGGATCGATCTGCGACAACGATTCAACGTCGTCTCCCCACAATTCAATGCGATACGCCATGTCGTCATAGGTGGGGAAAATTTCGATGACGTCGCCACGCACGCGAAAGGTGCCGCGCCGGAAGTCTCCGTCTGTGCGCTCATAGAGAATCTCCACCAGCTTGCGGGTGATGTCCTCGCGCTTGATCTTCTGGCCCTTCTCCAGAAAAAGCAGCATGCCGTAATACGCCTCGGGCGAGCCCAGGCCGTAAATGCAGCTTACCGAGGCCACGATCAGGCAGTCGCGCCGTTCAAATAGCGAGCGGGTAGCCGACAGGCGCAGCTTGTCCAGTTCGTCATTGATGGTGGCTTCTTTTTCGATGTAGAGATCGGCGGCGGGAACGTAGGCTTCCGGCTGATAATAATCGTAGTAGGAGACGAAATATTCCACCGCGTTATGCGGAAAGAAGCTCTTGAATTCAAGATAGAGCTGGGCCGCCAAGGTTTTGTTGTGCGCCATCACGATGGAAGGCCGGTTCGCCTGCTCAATCACTTTGGCCATGGTGTAGGTCTTGCCCGACCCGGTCACCCCCAGCAAAACCTGGTGCTGCTCGCGATCGAAAACACCCCGGACCAGTGCCTCCAGGGCGGTGGCCTGATCGCCGCGCGGTTTGTAGTCGCTGACTAGTTTGAAGTCCATAAGATCGGTCCCGCCTCGTCACAGAAGCGAATTTCGACGAGTGAGCATCTCTTGATTATAACTCGCGGGGTTTAGACAGTTCCCGGAAGTAGATTCCGCGGCAGTTTAGATCTACCGGACAAAAAGAAACGGCGCCAAAAAGTAGGTGCATCCTTGCGCCGCTCGGACTTTTTCCGCTTGTCCTGTACTTACGGAAGTTTGAAGTTCACCGTAATCTGCGTTTCAACTTCGACCGGCTCACCATTTAGATAGTAAGGTTTGTATTTCCACTGCCGCACCGCGTCTATGGCTGCACGCCCCAAAACCGGGTGACCACTCAGCTGTTTGACGCCGGAGATGCTGCCCGACTGGGAGATGTTCGCCTGCAGCTCAACCTTTCCTTCCAGACGCATCTGCCGGGCTTGTGGAGGATATGTAGGCTGGACTCTCTTGACGATCAGTCCCTGCGAAACGCCCTGTGAAATTCTCAGTGTCTGCTGGGCGGCTTTCTGGGCGTTGATCGCATTGGTGTTCACAATGCCGGACAACGCGCTGCTGCTGGTGCCGGTCGCAATGCTGGTTACCGCCGGCGCCTGCTCCGACTCCTGCCCTTCGGGCTCAGTCTTCGCCAGCTGGGAGGGGCCATTCTGAACCATCAGAACCGGCGATGGCTCCGCCTTGGCGGTCGCGGGCGCTTTGACGACGGTAACTTCATCCGCTGGGGCCGCCGTGGCCGGGGTCGGAGTCTTGACTCCAGAACCTTCCGCCACCACCGCAGCCGAAGGCTTGGATGAAGCAGGAACCGCGCTCGAGCCACTCAAAGCTTGCTCGGGCTGCGGTGCCACAACGTCGCCCGTCACGGGTTGTGCCTCTGGGGCCGAAGCCGTGGCCTGGGGCGGCAAGGCAGGCGTCTCCGGGCTGGCCGGAGTTGCCGATTGCGGCGTTGCTGGTTGTGGATGCGCGCTTTGCATCCTGGTCCACCCGAAATAGCCAACGGCCGCGAGTCCGAGGAGCACCACCGCGATCAGGAGGGTCTTCTTGCTGCCTCCCGCGTCGGAAGCCTGCTGGTTGCCATCAAGCGAAGTGAAACTGTGCGCTTCGATCGCCACTGCAGCTGAGTTCGAGTTCCAACCATCGCTCGCTGATGGGTCCTCGATCCTCTTAATTTCGTCTGGGGAGGGCACTGCGATTGCGCTTGCCGTCGGTTCCAGACCTAACTTCCTGGCATCGGGAGCGGAAATTTCCTTGGCCCGGGCTGGCGCAGCGGCTGCGCCCGTCTTTCCCAGGGCAATACCGGCGTGGGCAATCCCGATTTGTGAAATGCCAGCTTGTGCAGTGCCGGACGGCGAAGCACCCGTAGCACGCGGGACGGCAGCGTCAAACTCGGATTTTCCCGCGGCTTCCGCAGCGCGGCGGAGGGCTGACGCCATCGGCTCCGCCAGGGGCTTACGTGGTTGCCAGGGATACTGCTTGGACGGGTCGGACTCCGCCGCAGGCCGCGCCGAATTCTCGGCACCAGAAAGCGGAGAGTCTGGCATGTACTCGAGCAAGGCGGCGTCCACAAGATCGGGCTGCGGCGCCGGTTCAGCATCAAGCTCAAAAGCAGAAGCACTGGCGGAGGGAGGCGCCGCGCTCGGCGGCGCCGGCACGCTTGGAGCCACCCCGGCCGGCTTGGCTGCTTGTCCCTTGCGCAGCAGGCCGCGGGCTACGCGCAGCGTGCCCTTGGACTGCTCGACATGAATGGGTTTGGTCAGAACCAGGTTGGCACCGAGGCGAAAAGCCTTGGCTACTCCCGCCTGCCCTTCCACTACGGCAACGGCCAGCGAAGCCTGGTTCGAAGCCGAGTTGCGCGCGCTCTTGAACAGTAGGGCTGCGTTCTGCTCGTTGTCGCAGTCCACCACAATCGCATCGAAGTGCTGGACCATCAGTTTTTTCACCGCGGCGAAAGGCTCGTGGCAAGGCTCGACCGTAAACTCGAGTTCACTTAACACCTGGCTCACCACGCGAGCCGTTCTTTCGTCCGGGCAGAATAAGAGCGCTTGGTAACTCATAGCGTTTAATGGTAGGTAGGGCATTCCGGAGCAGCAAGTTACTGTGGTAATTGACGGGCATTAGGGAGGCCTTGCGAGGACTAGTTTGGCCGGAAGACTTTGAAGAAGTCTGGGTAGCGGTGATTGGCCTTTAGTTTAGAGGCGCCACGAGTTCCGGAATCCACGTCATTTTCTTCGACTTGGGGAATCTTCAGTAGCGGAGCTGCGCCCAGCCTCGAGAAATGTCTGCTGGTGCAATGCCAGGGGGCGGCCGCTTCCGTTCCAAAGTCTCTACACCATCGATTTTTCACCCGATATCAAGCTCACAGGATTAGCGTCCGCCGCTAACGGAAGCTAATGCACTCTGTGCCGCCTCCAGCAAAGCTTCAGGACCAACAGGGCGGCGGGTCGCGTGCTCCATCCACAGATCGGGCGTGACGTGACCCATCTTCGCCATGCGTTCAAACTCGGGGCCGATCGATCCCGCTTTCTTCATCTGCTCTTCAATCTGAAACGCAATCAAATGGCCGATAGGATAGTCGGGCAGGTAGAGAAACGAGTCAATCATGTGCGAGTAGACTCCGAGTAGTACAACATCCTTTTTATGAAATACTGGAGCGTAATACTTATTCCAGACGTCCTTTGAAATCTGTACCGTGGCATGGTTGAGTTCTTTCGGCGTAGCGTGGGGATGATCGTACATCCAATGCCAGACCGCCATATCCACTAGAGCGACTCCAGCGATTTCGTAAGTGCCCCAAAAGTCGTTCAGCGTCTTTTCCGCCTGGCTGCGGGCATCGGGCGCGGGGAGGCCGAGCAGTTCGAGATCGTGACCCTGGAAAACGAAGGCCAGGGCCTCGGTGAACGCGGTATTGGGAACGCCTTTCAGCAGGGTAAAGTCGATGTCATTCAGCGAGAATGTCTGCTCGACGTTATGTCCCATTTCGTGGACGGCAATATTGAAACCTTTGTAGTTCATGCCGCCCTTTTCCACGCGGGTCCGCAAGTGTGCCTTCTCCGTGCGCATTTCCGCTCCCATGGCGTGACCGGAGCCGCGTGCGGGATCCACCACAATATTGTTGGCAACGTGTTGCGCCCGTTCGGGAGAGAATCCGAGTTTCATCAGCAGGGTCGGAATGTCCTGCTGGTAGGCCTGAGCGGTCGGATATTTCTTCGCGACCATTTCATCCAGTTGTGCCTCCGTGTACTGGCTACCCGGCCGGAAGCCGCTATACCAGACATCAAATGGCTCCAGCGGACGCTTCAGTCGCGATTCGATCAGCTTTGCCACTTGGGGAACAAGCGGAGACGTCAATACTTGTTCCAGCATGGCCCGGACCCGGGCTTCCGGAATTTCACGATCTTCGTCAAAGCGGCGAGCGATCAGCGTGGGTGCGGTCGGAGAGTAGGGATCGGCCCTTTTCGACGCAAAGAATGTCTTTTGCAGCATCGCATAACGGGTGTCTGGTTCGCGCGCGTTGCCGGGCTTCGCGGACGGCGCTGCCGCAGCGTCCGAATCTTTCACCGCCGCGGCGGTCACATCGTTGGTAAATGGATTCCAATCAAGTGCTGGGTTGTTGACGACCGCCGCGGGGATCGTTTGCGTGACGATGCGCTCCATCACCTGCTGAATCATGCGCTGCTTCGCCAAGCCACTGGACGAGTCGGCGTACTCCGCCTTGATTTCGTCGCGCAGGTTCCAGTGACTGAGCAGGCGCAGCTTCGGCGGGAACAGGCGCTCCCCGTGCGCATCCACCAGCTGGTACATCCAGATGTTGTATTCCGCGATGTATTGTCCGGCCTGCGCCTCCGCCTGCGCGATGCCCAGCTTCACATCCGCCGGAATCCGCTTGGAGAAGCCTTGCGCGAGGCGGGCTTCAGCCCATTGCCGGCGGGACCACGACGGACCATCTTTGAGACGCTGGTCAAGTGTGGTGAGAGGAAAATTCAGCAGCACCACGAAGGCAAGTTTGTTCTGAAAAAAATCGTCCAGAACGTGGGCTGAAGGATCGTAGCCGGCAACAATTTCGTCGAATGGAAGCACCGGGCCGAGATCGAGGTCCGACTGCTGGCGGAACTCCCGATTGATCTCATGCATGTGTCCGTCCAGTTCTTCAAGCAAGCTCTCCAGACGGTTGAACATCGTGTCCAGCGTGGCCTGGTCGCCTGCGAAGTTCGCCCGCACAAAATCTTCGAAAGTAGCTGCGTCGCCATCTTCAGCGCGCCAGAACTCAGCCAGCTGGTGCAATCCGCGCTGCACTCGCGCGCGCTGCGACTCCCCATCCTTCGCGACCAGTTCCTTTTCCATCATTGTCGCGGAATCCTTTATCCACGAGGGCGAAACATCGGCAGCAGAGGCAGGGCTCGCGGAACTCGGCATGCGGGTCTCCTGAGAATTGAGCGGCAGGGTAAGAAGTATGGCGGCCAGGAACAAGGTGACGCGAAGGACGGGGCGCAAATGAGAACCGCGGGGCCAGGATGGCGAAGCGTTCAGTCGGGGAGTCGCTTCCATTAAGAATCTCCCGTCTTGTTGCCAAGGGCGGAGCCGGGCGGAGGATAGGGTAGGGAATTGCTGAATTCGGAAATCTCTGCGGGCGCGTGGTCGGGAAAGGGCAGGCAGTTGGCATCCCGCCACTTCTGCACTTCCTGAACAGCCTTCGCGGTTTTCTCTTTGTCCAGGCCGGAATCTCCGGTCATCTTGAAAGTGTTAGGCGGCAAGCCGAAGCCGGTGCCGGAGGCAGCCACCATTTCCATGATCCTCAACAGAAGATCTTCCCGTATGGCGAGGAACTCGTTCCCATCTCGGGTAAGGACGTAACAGAATATTTCCAGAGTAATGGCACTGCTGTCGAATCCGATCAGGCGGATGCGTGCGCCGTCGGTTTCCACCTTGGGGTGTTCGTAGAGCAAGCGACGCACTTCTGCCAGCACGTAACGCAGTTGGTCGGATGAAGTCTCATAGCGCAGGCCAAGCTGGCTAGTAAACAATATCTTGTCTCGCCGGCTTAGATTCTCCACATTCATTGTGGCCAATGTGCCGTTGGGAATGTAGAGCTCGGTCCTCTCCGGGGTGCGGATCCGAGTTGAGCGCAGGCTGATGTCCTCTACGGTCCCGGTCCGGTCGCCAAAACGGCAGATGTCGCCCACCCGGATGACTTCGTCGCCGAGAAGTGAAACCCCGCCGAAGAGGTTCTCCAGTGTCTTTTGCGCGGCGAAAGCCACGGCGATACCACCGAT
Source organism: uncultured Terriglobales bacterium (assembly GCA_955652395.1). Classification (GTDB taxonomy): domain Bacteria; phylum Acidobacteriota; class Terriglobia; order Terriglobales; family Acidobacteriaceae; genus JAIQFF01. The sequence continues at coordinate 71,935 of CATPBJ010000087.1, forward strand.
GCCCAGTCCGGCGAGAGGCGTGGTCAGGTTGAAGCCAAGGGTGCCGAGTATGATGAAAAGGGCCAGAACGACAATCGCAACCTTGAGCACCCGCTCGCCCAGGATCATGAGCGATCCCGTGCCCATTCGCCCCGACAGGACGGCGCGTTGCCGAACGCTTCTCAGCGCTTCCCGCAGGATCCGCCAGAGCAGCCAGTTGAAGCCGATGACCGCCACCACTCCCGCCACCTGCTGGTAGTGGTGCCTTTGCAGTACGGGAATGCGCAGGTAAGAAACCAGAACACCGTGGGCGAGGACTGAGAGCACCAACCAGAGCGGCCGCACGAACGAGCTCCAAGCAGCGGCAACTTCATGCTTGCGGTAGCGTGCCCAGAGATACCAGGGCAGCCTGAGGACCTGAACCGCCAGCCATCCCAAGGCCGCGGCGATCGGAATCGCGATCAGGATCGCCAGCCATTGCCACAAGGGAAGCCCGAGGAAGGCGTTGCTTACCAAGGCATGGGGGAGATGAGTTTCGACGCGATGCACGGCAACCTGGTCATAAAGCTCAGGAAGGCGGGCCAGAGTTTCAGACGAGATGAGCCAGATGCGTCCGTTTCCCTCGGAAACGCGGACAAGAATGAGATTGGCATCGACGTCTCCGGCGGTCAGGCTACCGACTCGTTGCTTGTCCAGCGGCATGCCTTCCTGCGGAGTCCCGTCCGGCTGATTGCTGATTCGCCTCAAGTCGCCAGAGAATGAGCGATCGATCACAACTTTGAGTTTGGTGGCGACATCTTCGCCCTGGGTCTGGCGCCGAGCGGGGGACATTTGCAGATACTGAGCGGCGGTGGAATAGTTTCCGCCCTGCGCGGCCTGGAGAAATCCATACAAGGTACCGCCCGGAGTATCGCGGCCCAGTGGGTCGGCCATTGCTGCAGCGGTAGCGGCGTCCGCCCTCTTAGTCGGCTGCCCAGGCAGTTGATAAGCCAACGTCGGTGAACCGATCGCCAAGCAGAGCAGCAGCCAGGGCGCTCGTTTCAGCAAGGAAAGCATGGTTCCTTCTCCAGCAAGAATTGTAATGTAGGCGCTAACTCTTCTTCGGCCGGTATATGTCCGTGCTGGTGCCGAAGAAGACTTCGGCCGCTTCCATCACAGTTTCAGAGAGCGTGGGATGCGGATGGATAGTGAGAGCGATATCTTTGGCCAGCGCAGCCATTTCGACCGCCAGCACGCCTTCGGCGATGAGTTCTCCCGCCCCGGCGCCCACAATGCCCACGCCCAGCACGCGCTCGGTCTGCGGGTCGAGGATGAGCTTGGTCATGCCTTCCGTGCGGTCGAGGGTCATGGCGCGCCCGGACGCGGCCCAGGGAAATTTCGCGACCTTGATTTCGCGGTTTTCTTTCTGCGCCTGCGTTTCGGTGAGACCACACCAGGCAATCTCGGGATCGGTGAACACGACCGCGGGAATGGCGGCAGGCTCGAATGCAACTTTATGCCCGGCGATGGCTTCGACGGCAGTACGTCCCTCGTGCGAAGCTTTGTGGGCAAGCATAGGTTCCCCAACCGCGTCGCCGATTGCGTAAATCGCGGGGTCGTTGGTTTGCAACTGTTTGTTCACCTGAATGAATCCCCGCGGGCCGACCTGAACTTGCGTTTTGTCCAAGCCGGGTATTTCAGAATTCGGTTTGCGCCCGACGGACACCAGAACCTTGTCAAAGACTTTTTCGCGTTCCTTGACCTCGGGACCGTCGAAGGTCACGCGGATTCCGGTAGATTCTTCTTTCATCGCGGCGACCGTCGTGTTCAGCAGAATGGAATTGAAACTCTTTTCGATTCGCTTGTGCAGAGGAAGAACCAGATCGCGGTCGGCGCCGGGAAGCAGCCCAGTCAACATCTCCACCACAGAAACTTTCGAGCCCAGGGCTGCGTACACCGTACCCAACTCCAGGCCGATGTAGCCGCCGCCGATCACCAGCAGAGTGCCCGGAATTTCGCTCAAATCCAGCGCGGAGGTAGAGTCCATGACTCGCGGACTGTCGAGTTTGAGGCTGGGAATAATCGCCGGACGGGAACCGGTTGCGAGGATAATGCGATCGAAGGTCAGATTTTCATCGCTGCCGCCCGCCTTCGAAATTCGCAACGTATTCGAGTTCTCGAAGGCCGCGCGTCCCTGAATGTATTCGACCTTGCGCTGCTTCGAAAGTATGCCCAAGCCGCCAGTCAGTTTCTTAACCACGCCATCTTTCCATGAGCGCAGACGCGACATATCGATTTTGGGATCGGCGTACTCGATCCCCCAATTCTTCGCGTGACGCGATTCGTCGATCAGCTTGGCCACGTGCAGCAAGGCTTTCGAAGGAATGCAGCCGCGATAGAGACAGACTCCACCCGGATTGGCTTCCGGGTCGATCAGGGTGACCTTGAGTCCCAGATCAGCAGCAAGAAATGCGGCGGCATAGCCACCCGGCCCGCCGCCTACGACAGCAACGTGCAAGTTTGAGGTTTCAGTCATTCATTCAGAAAGGCATCAACAGATTTTTCATTCGGGTTCTATCCCTGCACCGACAGCAGGAAAGGTTGCTCAAACGCTTCCGCAATCCAGCGCAAGAATCGTGCTGCATCGGCGCCGTCGATCAATCGATGATCGTAGGAGAGTGAAAGCGGCAACACTTGCCGGGGCTCGAATTTGCCATTCATCCAAACCGGCTCCATGCTGGAACGCGACAGTCCGAGAATCGCAACTTCTGGAAAATTAACGATGGGCGAAAATCCGGTGCCGCCGACACCGCCGAGGTTGGTAATGGTGAAAGTCCCGCCCTCCATCTCTGAAGGTGTGAGCTTCTTGTCGCGGGCTTTCTTTGAAAGCTGCGTCAGTTCGGCCGCCAGCTCGACGATATTTTTCTTGTCCACGTCATGCAGTACCGGGACCAGCAGGCCGCGGTCGGTGTCCACGGCAACGCCGATATTGATGTATTGCTTGTAGAGGATCTCTTCTTTCGCCATGTCGATGCTGGCGTTGAACTGAGGGAAAACTTTCAGCGCCGAGGCGCACACCTTCAACCCGATGGCCGTCACCGTCATCTTGCCGCCGGCTTCCTGCGCTTTGGGCGCGAAGCGGGCGCGCAATTGCTCCAGTTCCGTGATGTCGGCCTTGTCCTGCTGAGTAACGTGCGGAATGGTGGTCCAGGCTTCCCATAAATGGTGGGCCGTCTTGCGCCGCACGCCGCGCATGGAGACGCGTTCCACTTTTCCAAACTTCGTGAAATCAGGAAGCGCCGGTTGTGCGAAGGGGCGTCCTTGGGCAGACTGTGCCGCTGCAGCGACAGACGTCAACAACGACTTGGCGCATGCCTTCACATCATCTTCGCTGATACGACCGCCCGGGCCAGTGCCTTTCACGTCGTAGATGTCCACCCCGATTTCACGCGCCAGACGCCGGACGTGAGGCGCAGCAGGCGCGGGCGCACGATGCTCGGTTCCCGCGACCTTGCCCAGTTGCTCCGGCATGGCAAATGCTTTGGGCGCCGAAGGCCGTGGCTGATCAGGCAGGAATACTTGAGCGGGAGTTTTTCCCTCGGCCTGAATGGCTGCCTGAAGCGAGAGGCGGGCTTCGTGTTGTTCGGAAATGTGCTCGACCGGAGCATGCTTCACTTTCTCCGGCTGCGCCGAGGCTGCGCCCTCAAGGGTGAAGATCACCTGACCGACTTTCACCTTCTGGCCTTCCTTGACTTGAATTTCTTTGACCGTGCCGGTCACCGACGACGGCACTTCTACAACGGCCTTGTCGGTTTCCAGTTCCATGACAGGCTGGCCTTCGGAAACTTTGGATCCCGGGGAAATCATCAGCCTTACCAGATCCCCCTGATCGATGTTCTCTCCCAGTTCAGGCAGTCTGAAGTCAGTTGCGCCAGCCGCGACCGGGGCCGGAGGAGCGGGGGATGCTGCCGCTGGTCGAGCTTTGGTCGCGGGCTGAGCCGCTGCCTTTGGGACAGGCGCTGGCGTTTCCGCAGGAGTTTTCGCGGCCCCGGCTTGAGGCTCGACGGCCTTGACTTTGGCGCCCGCGCCATTTTCCACGGTGAAGATCACCTGGCCGACTTTTACCTTCTGGCCTTCCTTGACGCGAATTTCCTTGACGGTGCCGGTGACAGAAGACGGAACTTCGACGACCGCCTTGTCGGTTTCCAATTCCATGACAGGCTGGCCCTCGGTGACGCTCGCGCCCAGCGAGACCATCAGCCGAACCAAGTCACCCTGGTCAATGTTTTCGCCGAGTTCCGGAAGCTTGAATTCTGTCACTGAGCGTTCTCTCCGAAGGTGGTTCGATGTAGGCGCGAGCGTCCCGGCTCGTGCGGCAGCGCGACGGACGCAGCACGAGCGAGGACGCTCGTGCCTACATGGCTACGCTTTAAGTATTTGCCGGATTCGCCTTTCCTGGATTGATGCCTAGTTCCTTGACCGCTTTCTGCACCAGGTCGGGCTTAACTTGCTTTTCGCGCAGCAGCGCCGTCAGAGTGGCCAGCACAATATGTTTCGCGTCAACCTCGAAGAAGTCGCGCAGCGACGCCCGGCTCTCACTGCGGCCAAACCCGTCTGTCCCCAAAGCCACTAGCGGCCGAGGTAGCCACTGGGCAATGGATTCCGGCAGCACCTTCATGTAGTCCGATGCCGCCACCAGCACTCCGAGTGCATCTTTGAGCGCCTGGCTGACAAAGGGCACGCGCGGAGTCTCGCCCGGGTGCAGCATGTTCCAGCGGTCACAATCGTTGCCATCGCGATAAAGCTGCTTGTAACTGGTCACGCTCCACACGTCCGCCGCCACTCCATATTTTTCTTCCAGGATCTGCTGGGCCTTGAGCACTTCGTACATGATGGTGCCGCTGCCGAAGAGTTGGGCGCGAAGCTTGGCGTCCTTCTTGGTAGACATCCGGAAGCGGTAGATGCCTTTCAGAATGCCTTCGCGTACATCCGTTCCTTCAGGCATTGCCGGCATGGCCAGAGGCTCGTTGGTCACAGTCAAGTAATAAAAGACGGATTCCTGGTCCACATACATGCGCTTGATGCCGTCCTGAATAATGACGGCGATCTCGTAGGCGAACGCAGGATCGTAAGCCAGCAGATTGGGAATTGACAACGCCAGCACATGGCTGTGACCATCCTGGTGTTGCAGGCCTTCGCCGGCGAGAGTAGTACGGCCAGCCGTCCCTCCGATCAGGAAGCCTCGGGTGCGCATGTCGGCGGCGGCCCAGATAAGGTCTCCGATCCGCTGGAAGCCGAACATCGAGTAATAAATGAAAAACGGGATCGTGTTGATCCCGTGATTGGCGTAGGCGGTGCCGGCGGCGATAAACGAGCAGATCGAACCGGCCTCGGTAATGCCTTCCTCGAGAATCTGCCCGTCTTTGGCTTCCTTGTAATAAAGAAGCGTGTCCATGTCCACGGGCTCATAGAGCTGGCCGACGCTCGAGTAAATTCCCACCTGGCGGAAGAGCGCTTCCATGCCGAAGGTGCGAGCTTCGTCCGGGATGATGGGCACGATGAACTTGCCGATTTCGGGATCACGCAGCAATTTCGAGAGCAACCTCACGAACACCATGGTGGTCGAGACTTCGCGACCGTCCGTGCCTTTGAGAAATTCCTCGAAGTGAGATTCAGAAACCGGAGCAATCGGCTTGGAGCGCACCTTACGTTCGGGCAGGTAGCCGCCCAGCAGCTTGCGCCGTTCCTGCATGTAGCGGATTTCCGGACTGTCATCCGGGGGGCGATGGAAGGGTGCATCGTGCAGTTCCTCATCCGCGATGGGAATCCCGAACCGCGAACGGAACATGCGCAGTTCATCTTCGTTCAGCTTTTTCTGCTGGTGAGTAATGTTCTTGCCTTCGCCCGCCTCGCCCAGTCCATAGCCCTTGATGGTCTTGGCCAGAACGACCGTAGGCGCTCCCTTATGCTCGGTGGCTGCCTTGAAGGCGGCGTGCACTTTGATGGGATCGTGACCGCCCAGCCGCAGGCGGGAGAGCTGCGCATCGGAAAGATGCTCCACCATTTTCAGCAGGCGAGGGTCGCTGCCAAACAAGTTGTGGCGGAAGTAAGCGCCGCTCTCGACAAAATATTTCTGATACTGGCCGTCGGTGATTTCGCCCATGCGCTTGACCAGGATTCCGTCACGATCGTTGATAATGAGATTGTCCCAGTCGCTGCCCCAGATGACCTTGATGACGTTCCAGCCGGCGCCGCGGAAAATCGCTTCCAGTTCCTGAATGATCTTGCCGTTGCCGCGCACCGGTCCGTCGAGGCGCTGCAGGTTGCAGTTGACCACGAAGATCAGGTTGTCCAGCCGCTCACGCGAAGCCAGGGTGATGGAACCCAGGGATTCCGGTTCGTCCATCTCGCCGTCGCCCATGAAGGCCCAGACTCTGCCGCCAGTGGATTTCTTCAAACCGCGATTTTCCAGATAGCGTATGAACCGGGCCTGGTAGATGGCCTGAATCGGACCCAGTCCCATGGAGACCGTGGGAAATTCCCAGAAGTCAGGCATCAGCCAAGGATGAGGATAAGAGGAGAGGCCGCCGCCCTCTTTCAGTTCGCGACGGAAATTCTGCAATTTCTCCTTGGGTATACGGCCTTCCAGATAGGCGCGCGCATACATGCCGGGCGCGGCATGGCCCTGGAAGTAGACCAGATCGCGGTCCTCGGACTCGGTCTGTGCCTGCAGGAAATGATTGAAAGCAACCTCGTACAGTGTGGCGGCGGAGGCAAATGTGGAAATGTGTCCGCCAATGCCGCTCTCGATCTTGTTGGCCCGTACCACCATGGCCAGGGCATTCCAGCGCACCAGGCTCTTGATGCGGCGCTCCATTTCCTGGCTGCCGGGAAAGGGCGGCTGTTGTCGGGAAGCGATCGTGTTCTGGTAAGGAGTAGTCGCGGTAAAGGGAAGGTTTACGCCGGCGGCGCGGCCCGCGTGGAGCGATAGCTGCTGCAGCAAACGTCCTGCCCGCTCCGGGCCACCCTGCGACAAAACGTAATCCAGCGAATCCAGCCACTCTCGGGTTTCGAGAACTTCCACTCCGTTAGTCTGCGTCTCAGCCACGTCTGGTTTTCTCCATCGGTGAATGCCGAACCCTCCATGATAGTCAATTATGCGGAATTTTGCTGGCTCTACGATCCCCACGGCAAAATCAAAGCGGAATGGAAGTGGCCACTTTGAGTGTCTATCCCGATTTGGCAAGCGCTATAATAAGGATTCGCTCCGCTCTTTCTGGGATAAATCTTATCCGTAACCTGTACCCATAAACGTCCATCGCATAAAGCCAAGTTTTGCCGGATCAGCAGCAGGAAACCAGCAGCAGGAAACTTAAAGAGGAGAATTCCGATGTCGAAAAAAACCGCGGGCCACAACGGTGGCATCACCGCCCAGCCTCACTTTAACCAACGAGCCGCCGAAATCCAGAAGTATGGCACTGTGAGCCACGCCCTGCCATTGGAACTGGAAGAACCAGTTCGTCTGGAAATGACAGAGCATCTCAACCAGCTTTTGGCCGATACCATAACCCTACGCGATCTGTACAAGAAATCGCATTGGCAGGTCGCCGGGCCCACTTTTTACCAGCTTCATCTTCTTTTCGACAAGCATTATGACGAGCAGTTGGAATTGGTGGACACCATCGCCGAGCGCATTCAGCTGCTGGGAGGAGTGAGCCTTGCCATGGCTGCCGACATCGCCGAGACCACGCGGATCGAGCGGCCCCCGCGCGGACGGGAAGAAGTGCCGGTGCAACTCTCGCGCCTGCTGGAGGCCCATAAGATCATCATCGGTCAATGCCGCGAACTGGCAGAGCGAGCATCCAAACTGGGCGACGATGGGACCAACGATCTGGCGGTCAGTGATGTTCTGCGGACCAATGAATTGCAGGTATGGTTCCTGAGCGAGCATCTGGTGCACATGCCTCTGGTCACGGCCCAGGAGTAAGGGGTTTTTTGTCAGAAATCGGATTAGACATCAGAATTGTGGGCTGACTTCGTGTCAGCCCTATTTTTTGCCACCGGCTTTCCTTTAGGCGGGTTGGATAGATGCCGGACTGCCTTTCGCGCCGTTGGCTGATATGTAACAATCTTCGTAGGTGTAAGAATCATGGACCAAACGGTGAAGCCCTTTACGTCCGAGGGCGCGGATACGCGCAGGTGGATTGGACGGCTGATCATTGCGGTGCTCCTCGGGGAGGCTATCTGGGGTCTCATCGTGTCGGTGATGAACAATCTGGTCGTGCCCTGGCTGGGGGATCTCATGGGTCAATCTTCGGGTTTGCCGACCTCATTCACCCAGCGGCCCTATAACTATCCCGATCTGTTCGTTTCCGTGTTGGAGGTTTCTATCGCGGGGCTCGTTGCGGCGATCCTCAATTATTTCTTTCAGCGGCCAGCAGCGAGAAGAATTAAGACCGTGCAGAGTCCGGTTGCGACCGTGCCGGCCGGGCTCACGCGGGTGTTTCCTGAAGCCGCGACTTCTGCAGCGCCGACCCAGACTTCGTCGCCCGTCGCACCCCCGGCGCCTGCTGCGAAGGCCGAGCCGATCACCGTATCTGCACCTGCCAGGGTGACTCAACCAGCGCCGCCTCCGCCGGTCGCGCGAGCGTCGTTAGCGAGACTTGTAGAAGTTGCTCCACCAGCGCCGGCAGTTGCGAGCCCTGTGGCGGCCAAGCCGCTGCCACCCGCGCCCAAACCCGATCCGGCCAAGCCGAAGAAGCCAAAAGAGGTGTACTACAACATCGTCGGAGAACCCATGCCTTCGGATGACGAGTAGGGGCGAGGACAGAACCGCGACCGATTACTTCACCCTCCCGCAGCCGATGCTTCGGGGCCCATCTGACCCGCTAGTAATTCGCGAAGCAGGGTACGCTGCCGGGCAGACAAGGAAGTCTCAACACGCCTAAAACCAACCCAAGGTGCAAAGAGGACGACGTTTATGCCTGCGGCGTGCAGTAGGTTCCAGGCGAATGCGCTCCTCTTCACGGAGGTGCGCATGGCCGGGCAATATTCTGCTCTTGGTACTGTAGGCAAGTTGAAGCTAATTTAGTCGGGAGGCGAATTGTTTTTGAGACGATTATCTTTTTCTTTAGGAAGGCGATTCGTTCCCTGGAATAGCAGGGCAGCCACGAATTGCAATGGCCGGAAGGCAGCAGAGGTTTAACACAAATGGTGGCAACTGTTTTTTGAAAATCGAGGATAAAGTGTGATGGAGGCGCGGGTCGGAATCGAACCGAC
>CATPBJ010000088.1 GCA_955652395.1 uncultured Terriglobales bacterium
ATACTCAGCCATGTCCTGACCTTGCTGATCGCTCCACAAAGTCCAGAATAAGTCCATTGAGACTTCCATGGGTTTCGAAGCTTAGATGACACTTACAATGAATGCGCTGCCCAGGACTATTGCGCCAATCCCCGCCCAGAAAGGCCGATGAAATACTGCCCCCCAACAAGTTCCCACCAGAAGCCGATAGCCGAACCCTACCGATGGAAGCAACCGCAAGAGCCCCTGAAGCGTCTCAGAGGCCTTTGGCGGAACCTGACGAACCTCCCGGCGTTTGTTTTCGGCCTTGTGCGTAGGACAGCGCGGCCGTGTGGGTGAGAGGGCATCAAAACGTAGCACGTTGGCGAAAAGCGCAAGTGATCACATCTGGAGATCCGCATGGATTTTGAGAAAGCACTTCTGGCGGGAATGAGTGCCCTTCTAATTGCCGTGGCTGCTCCCGGCCAAACGACGTCATTCGCTCCCATACCGCCGTCGGTAGACATATCCCCTCCTGCGACGCCCAGTTTTCAGCTAAACGCACTGCGAATGGACAGCGACGGCGCCTCCGGGGCAACTCAAGATAAAGGCCAGCCTCACGGATTCGTCGGGCGAATGTTGAGGCGCGGGCTGGAAGATCAGAAGGAACTGTATACCGCCCCTTTCAAGCCCTCCAACATCAAGTGGGATGTTTTAGTTCTGGCCGGGACAGGGGCCTTACTCGCTACCGACAAGCGGATCGAAAGGCACCTACCCGATGGGCATTTTCAGCTCTATCAGAACAGCTCCAATATCGCTTTGGGGGGATTAGCTGCCTCTCTGGCTGGACTGTGGATTTATGGGCTCAAGACGGATCATCCGCACGCCAGAGAGACCGGAAGCCTGGAACTGGAAACTCTGACCAACACATTCCTGATCTATGCACCGATCCAATTCATTGGCGGCCGGCAACGCCCGGGAGAAGGAAACGGAAATGGCGATTTCTGGCGCCATCACGCATTTAACACGTCATTCCCTGGCGGTCATGCCATGTTCACTTGGAGCATGGCCACAGTTCTCGCTCGCGAATACCCGAAGCCTTGGGTGAGAGCGCTAGCATATGGAGCGGCGTTGACCGTGACTGCTAGCCGCTTCCTTGCCCGAGATCACTGGTCTTCCGACATGTTTGTTGGATCAGCCCTCGGCTTTGCCATAGGAACGCATATCTTCCACGCGCATTGTAATCCAGAGTTAAGCCCGTCGTGCCATCGCCACACCGGAAAAGAAGAACAGCCATAACAACCAACGGCATTTTTCAAAGATCGAACCGGCCAAACCTCGCCTTACCCAGAAAATCCGTGCGAAACCCTCCCAAAGGTCGCAACTGACCGCCAACAGGAAGTCCCCTCATCCCCTGTTAGCAGTGTTTGTGCTCCTTGTTATCGTCCCAGTCACTCAGGTCCACGCCAAACGATGGATGCTCGTAGGTGCCTGTGATCTTGACCGGCATTACGTAGCCGACGTGTTTTTTCTTGAAGAACGGATCCAGTACTTTCAACATCAATGCTTTCATGCCCCGGGTTGTCTTAGAAGGCTCGGAGTCGGTTTTTGGCGTCCCATGCAGATCAATTTTTTCGGTGAGCAGGTTGTAAGTTCCTTGCATCGGGCCAACGCGCCCGGAACACTAAATGAAGGATTGGAGAATCTGGCCGTGCCATCCTTAAGTAACAAGAGCGCGTCCCCTCACCATCAGAAGCCCTCTTCCATTTCTTCCCAGAATTTGGTGATTTCGGGATCATGGTACTGACTTTTCGATGTTTCCACATCTTAGGGGGACTCTGGTTAAGCTCTCCGCTTTCCACAGCCAGTCAAGTTAGGGTGCTTGCGAGATGAAGCAGAGGAGTCTGGCGATGATGACGGGCTTTGAGCAATACCGGAAGAAGACGCGGCGAGCAGTAATTCTGGAGGAGATGGAGCAGGTGGTGCCGTGGCGCGAGTGGTGCGCGGGTCGAGCCGCATTTCCCAAGCCTGGGAGCGGGCGGCCCCCGGTTGGGGGTGGAGCGAATGTTGCGGTTTTACTTTTTGCAGCAATGGTTCAACCGGTCGGACCCGGCCGTAGAAGAGGCGCGGTACGACTCCGCTGTGATGCGGCAGTTCATGGGCATTGATTTTGGCTGTGAGCCGCGGAATTCCCTTTCTGGTAAGGATTTCCAGGCGAAAATCGATTCAAATTCCATAGCAACCCGCGTCCGCCGCACCCGCGAGCGGCTTCCTTACAAACGGTTTTATCGAAAGCGCGACAGAACATCATGCCCAGCACGATTCCTTCTCACGCACGCTTCCGATAAAACACTGCGTTGTCTGTATAGTCTCCGGATCGCCGAAACACGTCTGAAATCCAGTTCTTCGCTTCCCTCAAAACACGCGGTAGGGCAGACGAATAGCGGACGGCCCTGACGGACCGACCTTCGACCTCGCCCAGCGAGGTGGTGGTAGACTGCAACCAAATCGGGGTTGCACGATGATCACTGTTTCGAAAGAGGATTATCTGAAGGCGGTCTCCGAGGCTGAAGCGGAAGGCCAGACCGTAATCTCCGTCACGCTCGCTCATTGGCTTTCAGTGACACCACCCGCGGTAACTGCTGCATTGAAGAGACTGAAGAAAGACGGCATGGTCATTGTGAAAGGTGACGGCCGCATTCAACTCACCTCCGAAGGTCGGAAGGTCGCGGAACGAACGATCCTTCGACATCACCTGATTGAGCGAATGCTGTCCGAGATCTTCGGTATGGCCTGGTACGAAGTCCACGACGAAGCGGAGCGGCTGGAGCACGCAGTTTCTCCTGCATTTGAAAAACAACTGGTCGAAAAGCTGGGCAATAGGGACGTCTGTCCCCATGGAAACGGCCTGGCGTTGAGAAGTGCCGAGGAACGGCGAAAGAAGGGTTTATGTCTCTTGAGTGAAGCAGAGGCGGGCCGAGCTTACCAAGTGTTCAGCGTTTACGAGAGGGACCGCAAACTCTTGGAGTTCCTGGACCAGAGGGGAATCCGACCGGGCACCCGCTTCAGAGTCCGGGCCTGCAACTACGACGGCACTCTCTCCCTGGCGCTTGAAAAGAAGAACATCGACCTCGGCAAACAGGCCACCGACAAAATCTGGGTCGCAAAAGCGCAATAGCCGAATCATTGTTAACCTCGATTAATTCCTTATGATATATTCCTGTTAAACACGTGGGTTGGTAGGTGTGGCGCCCGAATGCCAGAGGTGCGCTGCGACAATACTACAAAGCTGCGGCCTGATTGTGCCTGGAGATTCGCCGCTGGTTCCGAGATCGGGCAGATGAGAAGAAAGAATTCCCACACCGACATCGGCGGTCCAACCGACTCGCGGGGCGGAGCCGTGAACAACCATCTCTCTCTGGAGGGAGTACATAGTTCCGTCGAGGTGCCGCACCATCAGGCCGGTTTCTGGGAGCAGTGGCGAGCTTTCGTTGGCCCGGCGATTCTCGTCAGCGTCGGCTACATGGACCCCGGCAACTGGGGGACGGATCTTCAAGGTGGTGCTCAGTTCAAGTATGGACTCCTGTGGGTGGTCGGCCTCGCGAGCCTGATGGCGATCTTCATGCAGGTCATTTCCGCTCGCTTGGGTGTAGTCACCGGCAAGGATCTTGCCCAATGCTGCCGTGACTGGTATCCCGGTTGGACCCGTTGGCCCAACTGGCTGATGAGCGAAGTAGCAATTGGCGCCTGCGACCTGGCGGAAGTATTGGGGAGTGCCGTAGCCCTCAACTTGCTGTTCCATATCCCGCTGCTATGGGCGGTCATCATCACTGGCTTAGACGTGCTACTGCTCTTGGCTTTGCAACGATTTGGGATGCGCACTATCGAAGCCGTGGTTCTATTGCTGGTAGCGACCATTGGCGCGTGTTACTTCATTGAGATTTTCGTTCTGCCGCAGACCCAACCGAGCTTTCTGGAGATGGGACGGGCTCTGTTTGTACCGCACTTCCGTCAATCGGGGATGCTATACGTCGCTATAGGTATGATCGGTGCGACGGTGATGCCGCACAACTTGTACTTGCACTCAGCCCTTGTTCAGAGCCGCCAGTTGCAGAAAGACGAACCGTCCGTTCGACGCGCCCTCCAATTCAACACGATCGACTCAACGGCTGCGCTGACCGTCGCGTTTTTCGTCAACGCGGCGATCCTGGTGCTCGCGGCGACGGTGTTCTTCGGTAAGGAAAGCGTGACCGTATCGGGTGGGCACGTAGTAAAGTTCAGCGCGGACAGTGATTGGATTCGGGTTGCTTATTTGACACTGGCACCGTTGTTGGGTACGGCCGCCGCGAGCACGCTGTTCGCGGTGGCTCTCCTGGCGAGCGGCCAAAGCAGCACCATCACCGGCACCCTCGCTGGGCAGGTCGTGATGGAAGGTTTTATGCATTGGCGCATCCAGCCGTGGGTGCGTCGACTCATCACCCGCACCCTGGCGATCCTGCCGGCAGTTTTCATCATCGGCCTGCGGGGCGATAGCAGCGTTACGGACCTGCTGACCTTGAGCCAAGTGGTGCTGGCGCTACAGCTCCCGTTTGCCATGTTCCCACTCCTCCACTTCACGAGTTCCCGTAAGCGAATGGGGAGTTGGAAGAACGGCCCGTTTCTACTGGTTGCCGGTTGGACCAGTGCTATGCTGATCACCGCGCTGGACATTTACGGCCTGCCGGACTCGCTCAAAGCTGCATGGCACGTTATCGTCGCAGGCTGATACTGAGACGCCAGAAACAAAAACCGCCATGTACGATACCATTCTCGTGACCCTGGACGGTACGCCCAGTGACCGGGCGATTATCGAGCACATCAAGCAGCTGGCGAAGCTAGCGCAGAGTCGCGTCGTGTTGCTTCATGTTGCCGATGGATGGGCAGCGAGAACCTATGGTCCGGACGCGGTCAGCCCGGAAATCGCCGAGGACACGGCATATTTGGAAAAAGTTCGGGCCGAGTTTCAGTCTGCGGGTATTCTTGCAGATGCCGAATTGGCATACGGACAACCCGCCGACGAAATCATCAAATGGGTGCAGCAGAAGGGTTGCTCCCTCTTGGCAATGAGCACCCATGGGCACCGCTTCCTGGCCGACCTATTTCTTGGCGCAACCGCCACTCGAGTCCGGCATAGCATCGGTGTGCCAGTTCTCCTCCTTCGGGCGAAATAATACGCCCGCCGGAAAACAACGCCCACGGACAAGCTGCCGCCCGATTAGCTCGCCCGGGTTAGGCACGAACTTTCCCGCAACGGCCAACTCGTTGTCTTACAACGGGCTTCGCTGTTTTCGAGTCCACAACTCGATGGCTCTACACCCCTTGTTCTTTGCCCTCTTCGTGTGCTGTTCTGCACTATTGCGTCAACCATCCCGCCACTTCTCCAAGCCGGAACTCTGTTACTTGACCTGAAGGCACAGCTGAACCCAGTTTCCGTATTAGGCCGTCATCCGCCTGGAGTCGGCGGCCAGACAGGCTTTTAGTCTCGTCTTTCCACCGCGCACTACGTCAACTCCTCAACGAACGAACGAGCCACGTCGGGTGGTATCCGCGAGTCCCCATGCAGGAGCGGGCCTGCGTTCAGCACTGGCTCGGCTCCGTGCAAGGTGGGAAGGTCGGTGCGCTCGAAGAACTTTCCAATTGGGATCTCGTCACCCCAAAGGAGAGATTTTCCCATCGCGGCCATCCAGTCCGTAGGATCGTGAACGGGATCGTCCTCGAGCTTTTTCACGCGCGGACGGAACCATTGGTAGGTGTTGTCGAGGTTATAGGTAACGCAAGGGCTGAAGACATCTAGGAACGAAAAACCCTTGTGCTGAATGCCTTGCTTGATCAGTTCCGTTAGGTGCTTCTGTTCAGCGCTGAACCCACGGGCAACGAACGTGGCCCCAGCGGCTAGAGCCAGCGAAATTGGATTGACTGGCGCCTCGATGTTGCCAAAGGGCATGCTTTTCGTCTTCATACCGATGCGGCTTGTGGGCGACGTCTGACCGGTGGTGAGGCCGTAGATCTGGTTGTCCATCACGATGTAGAGCAGGTCAACGTTGCGGCGCATACTATGGACAAAGTGATTGCCGCCAATGCCGAAGCCATCTCCGTCGCCGCCAGTCACCAGGACGGTCAGTTCGTGGTTCGCAAGCTTCAATCCAGTGGCTACCGCCAGCGCCCGGCCGTGCAAAGTGTGCATGCCGTACGTATTGATGAAGCCAGGAAAGTTGGACGAACACCCGATGCCGCTAATCGTGACCACGTTGTGGTTTGGAATCTGAAGATCGACCAATGCCTTCTGGACCGCGGCCAATACTCCAAAATCGCCGCATCCGGGACACCAATCGGGATCGACCTTGCCTTTGAAGTCGGCCATCGCCACGTGCTTGGTATCTGCTAGAACCGTCGCCATGTTCTGTTCTCCTCAAACCAGGATTTCATGCGCGGGCACCGAAAGTCTGGTCGTGCCGCCCAGCTGTTCCTTTACTGCTTCGACAATGTGGTGCGGCATGAATGGTTCTCCGTCGTATTTTCGGATGTATCCGTTCGGCACATAGCTGGTTTCACTGCGAAGGTAGCGGGCGAACTGGCCGCTGTAGTTGTTCTCCACGATTATTGTGTGCCGTGCGTCTTTCAGAATGTCGAGAATCGCCTCGCCGTGCAGGGGCACAAGCCAGCGGATCTGGAGCTGATTGGCAGAAATACCTTGGTCGCTGAGGATCTCGCACGCCTCTTCGATCACGCCCTTCGTGGACCCCCAACCGATCAATGTAATCTCGGCATTGCGAGGGCCCACGAGCGCGGGGGGAGAAACCACGGCCTCGATGCCGGCTACTTTCCGCATGCGCTTTTCCATCATGGCGCGGCGCTTCGTCGGGTTGGTGAATTCGTCGCTGATCAGGACACCGTCTTCTTCGTGTTCGTCCGTCGCGGCAGTGTGGGTGTAACCGGGAACGCCCGGAATCGCCCGCGGCGAAATACCACTTTCCGTGATTTTGTACCGCTTATAGCCGCCGTTGTCATGGGTGCCGGACGCCGCCGTGACTGTGGTGATGAGCTCGCCGCGATCAATGACTGGGGCGAAGTCCAGGTCCTTCGGGTCCACGCTGAGCCTGCCTTCCGACAGCAATAGATCGCAGAGCACCAGGCCCGGGCACTGGAACCGGTCAGCGATATTAAAAATCTCAGGGATGATTTTGAAGCAATCTCCGATATCGAGCGGGGCGGCCAGCACCCGGGGATAATCGCCGAAAGCAGCGCCCAACATTTGCCAGAGATCTCCCTGCTCCGTCTTGGTGGGAACGCCCGTGGACGGACCAGCTCGCTGGCAGTCAATGACCACCACCGGTGTCTCCATCATGGCTGACATGCCGAGACCTTCGCTCATCAGAGCGAAGCCACCGCCGGAGGTAGCGCACATCGAGCGAACGCCAGCATGGGCGGCACCGATCGCCATATTTACTACCCCAATCTCGTCTTCCACCTGGCGGACCATGATGCCGGCTTTGCGAGCGTGGGCCGCCATCCAGTGCAAAACGCCAGTCGAAGGGCTCATCGGGTAAGCACAGTAGAACTTCACACCCGCAGCAGCGCCGCCCATCGCCATCGCAGTGTTACCACTGAGAACCGCGTAGCGGTTCCCGGTCATGGGAAGGGGCCGGGCGAAGGGCTTGAAATTAGCGGTAGCGTAATCATAACCGGCCCGCGCGATTCCGACGTTCTCCGACACTACGGCTTCGCCCTTCTTCTTGAATTGCTCGGTGAAGACCTCCTGCACCGCCTGGAAGCCAATCCCCATCATGCTGAGACCAGCGCCAACCGCGAGCGTGTTCTGGGCCACCTTGTTCCGGGTGATGTCGGCCAACTTTGAGACCGGAAGCGGGCAGAGCGCCACGCCCTCCGCGGCGGCACCTGGCTTGATCGTCTCAGCGTTAAAAATACACGCGGCGCCGTTGGTGAGCAGCCCGAGGTGACGATTCATGGCGTCCTGGTTCAGCGGGATCAGCAAGTCGAGGCGGTCACCCATGTTGGTGACTTTTTCCGGGCCGGTTCGAATGGTAAGAAAGGTGTGGCCTCCTCGAATGATCGATTGATAGGCATTGTAAGCATTCAGGTGCAGGCCGCGGCGGCTGAAGATTTTCGCGAAGATGTCGCCCGGCGTCGCGACACCTTGACCGGCGGCGCCTCCGATAGCGATGGTGAAGGTCTGCTTCATAGCAATCTCCTAGCCGAGATATCTTCCCGTAATGTAGCCTTCCAACTCCTGAATGGTTTGTGACTGACCAGAGATAATCCACTTCACCAGATCGCCAATTGAAATCACCCCCACTACGGCGCCATCCTTCACCACTTGAAGATGGCGAAAGTGCTGCCTGGTCATGATGGCCATACACTCATCTCGGCCCTTGAGGATCACTTTGCGGGCGTAGTCACGTTCCGACAGGATGCCGACCAGTCTGCCGTTTGGTGATGACTAGCAATGACCCACGCCCTCCTCGGCCATCCTCACAATCGCCTGATAGACGGACTGATCGGGACGTTACGGACAGGACTCTATTCTCATCTTTGCTGTTCAGTACTAGTTCAATCGTGTCGGAAGATTTCATCAGTCCCCCTCAACCATGCCGCCACATGCCAGTGTGGCAATTGGTTAGCACAACCGAAGCATATCTGCCGAAGCGACGCAGGAAAGCAATGTGGTGGTTCGAACCGGTGGCTTTCCGACCGAGTGACACAAGTCCTCCTCGTTGCTCACCGAGAACGCAATGCGGAGGGCTAGGTGCTCTCGATCTCCAGCACGGCCCCGAGAGATCAGCATCGATTCCCGGGCTTACCCAAGAGGTTTGCTAACGATAAGGCCGTTACCCGGTCGCTTTCTAATTAAGACAGGAGAATGGTACACCCACGGAGCTTGTTCAGGCCAGAGTTACAGCGTAGCCGGTCAGAACCCTCGAATTGCCCGTATTTTAGAACTTCTATCCGGAAAAGCATTCCGGACCCCGTACCACAGCGCTCCAGATGTTGTTAGATACGGGCCGCGAAGTGGGCACGGGCGCAAGCCGAGTTCTCTTCCTGATAGGTCTTCCTCTCTTTGCACCGCTCGAGCCAAGAGGGGTTCTCTTCGTCGCGATGCTGTTGCTTGGCTATTTCGCTGCGGCTGCGAAAAGGGTTATTTGCACACAGAGCAGGACTGCTGCGCGCGATGCCGTCTTGTTTCGAGACAACTCCCTATTTCAGCTTCACGAAGAGCAAGACGAAGATCGCCCACACCTCTACCGTTACTGGAAACTGCGCTGCCTGTGCATCGCGCAGGAACGAACCTCCTCTTGGAAGCGCAAAACTAAGCAAGAGCATGGCCACAGCCGTGAGTATCCCGAGGACCAATTTACTTTTCCAGGTCATTTTTATGTTGCCTCGCTTTCAGCTTCCGATGTGCTGGGTGTGCGTGCTGGCACCGGTGGCAATGTTAAGCCGCATCGAAATAGAGGTCAACAGTTTGACGGGATAGGAGATAGGTAAATTGGCAATCAAAACGGCACCGGGGGCGGGACCAGTGCGCGCGGGCTGACCCGGGAAACGAACGGTGGACTCCGTCGACAGTGAAGATTCCTATTCACTTTGATACGGACCGCGAATGCATTGAGCGCGCCCTGGTTTCACTTGCGTTGCCGGAATTGGCCGTCCCAAAGATTGTGCGAATGGCCAACACCCTCTCGCTCGATAAGCTACAAGTCTCCGAAGGTTACGGCCCTCAGGTTGCCGCGCGACCCGATCTAACTGTGAGTGTATCGGCGCATGATATGGAGTTTGACCACGAAGGCAATCTGCTGCCGCTCCCATTTTGAAAAAGCTGTCATCGCCCGCTTCCCAGAACGCTTTCTAGATAGTTTCCGGGTCGCCGACAATCCATCCGGAACCGGTCGGGTCGGCCGCCACGTGCTACGAGGACTATAATCCCGGCATACGGATGGCTCTAACCCTGGCACGAAACTTGGCCCATACGAGATTCAATCGCCGCTAGGTGCTGGCGGAATGGGCGAGGTATATCGCGCGCGGGACACGCGACTGGAGCGGTCTGTCGCAATCAAGATTCTTCCCGCACAGTTCACAGCGGATCCCGTTTCGAAGCAGCGATTCGAGCGCGAAGCCAAGACTATTTCCAGTTTGAATCATCCGCACATTTGCGTTCTCTACGATATCGGTCATCAGGAAGGCATCGACTATATCGTAATGGAGTGCGTGGAAGGAGAGACGCTGGGGAAGCGTCTGGAAAGAGGACCGCTAGCGCTCGAAGTACGGCGCACAGATTGCGGAGGCGCTCGACAAAGCACATCACAACGGGATCGTACACCGCGACCTGAAACCGGGAAACATCATGCTAACAGTGACGGGCACGAAGCTGCTCGATTTCGGGTTGGCGAACGAAGCGGTACCCTTAGCGGATTTCGCTACGCTGACCGGCGCCGCAATACCCGCGTCGCCACTTACGCAACAAGGCACGATTGTTGGGACGTTTCAGTACATGTCACCGGAGCAAGTGGAAGGTAAAGAAGTGGACGGGCGCAGCGACATTTTTTCGCTGGG
>CATPBJ010000089.1 GCA_955652395.1 uncultured Terriglobales bacterium
GCCATTACCTCCCTAGGAGCTTGTCCGAGTAATGCAAAATCAGCAGCTATGGGCACCAGCGGTTGTGGTTCTCGAAGATCGAAATCACAATATGTGGCCACGCAACTGATTACTCGGACGGGCTCCTAGCGCGCCGCAGCGGAGCGAAGCCCTTGCACAGCGCAGCGGAGCGGAGGCGGCGCAACATCCAGCTTCGATCTTCTGAAGCGGGGCGCTCTTTCATAATGCATTGGCCGGGTGTTGGTGTAATTGCCGACAACCACACCTATAGACGAAACACCGTCGGCATGATGCAAGCGGATGTTTTAACTGGCAACTGCTTCTCCGCATGATGCGGAGGTAGTTTAGACTTGCCGTCAAAGCGCGCGTCTAGGAGAGAAGTGTCATGCGAATTGTTGCAACTTCCCAACATGAATGCAGTGACCTGTTGAAACGCGTATCTATCGGAAGGCTCGCCTGCTCGTTGGACAACCAACCGTATGTGGTACCTGTTCGTTTTTCGTATGAGCCTGACCGCATTTACATCTTTTCGACTGTCGGCAAGAAGATTAAGTGGATGCGGCAAAATCCCAAGGTTTGTCTGCAAGCCGACGACATAGGGAATTCTTCGAACTGGATGAGCGTAATCGTGACGGGAACGTACTTGGAACTGAGTGAGCCGCAATACCATACTGCTCAGCGGGAACATGCGCGGGCACTACTCGCGCAGGACTCTCAATGGTGGCGAATCCCTCTGTCGGAAAGACGCGACGGATTGGTTTCTTCGATTGAGACTGTGTTCTTCCGTATCGACATTGAGTCGATGAGCGGACTCCGTGCCATGCCTGAAACCGAGTAGCCGCCCCAAACACCGCACGATTTTCGTGACTGCCTCTGCTCAGCTGTATCGCCATTACACTCATCACCGGAAGAGTGTAATCGCCTGTGGCTGTTGAAAAACTCGCTCCCGAGAGATTTGCAAAAACCGTAATGCGTCAGGATGCCCTACAAACGATTTTCTCCGGTCGCCTAGACATTTTCTATCCCCCAAATTTGCCCTGATTTTCTGCAATCCGAGTTTTCAACAGCTACGCCTGTTTGCAACAGTTAATTCGGAGTTCCCTCCAGAGGTGTTCTAATGTTAGTAGTAGCAGTGGCGGAACAACAGCGGAAATCAACGATCTGCAGTTGCAACTGGCAGTGCGACGACGTTGGATTCCAAGTGCCACTGCAAACATTCCGGTTCATGAGCCGGATGAGGAGAGGTTGGCAGGTCTCGTTAGGCCCGACATGTCTTCCAGATTTCCCGCCAACCTATTAGCTCAACTGGAAGCGCGCCGCTACCGCTTCGATCCAGGCGAAACGGCTCACATCCTGAAAATGCTTGCCTCACTCGGCGCAGCCCGATTCCCCGACGCCCGTTCTCTGATTCGCTTTCATGAATCACTGCTCTTCTTGCGAGCTTTTCCTCACGGTCCCAGCGTGGTCCGTAAGACGGAGAGCCTGCTCAACGACTTCCACGAGAAAGTAGAGGCGTTGCGTAAAACCGGCGCGGACATGGGCGATTTCGATCAGATGGAGGCCTCCGGCATCGCCGGCACCCACATGGAAGACATCCTCAGCTTCGACGTCGCCGCCTGGCTGACCCATCGCATGCCTGGCAAGGTGGTGATCGCATGGGACCACTACGATCCGGGCCGCGAACTCGGCACCACCGGCCCGCGCTTCATGCCCCTGCTCGAGGATGACGCCTACGTTGAGGCGGACACGCCCTGGCGCCGCTGGCTCGAAAGCGCTATGGGCAAAAAAGACCCCGACCCGGCATGGCTGATCCAGCGCTTCGTCGACTTGCGGCTTCCTCCAAACCAGAAAGCCGAACTCTACGATTCGCTTCGTGTACCCTTGCGTTGGTATCTGGGAAACTCGCGCATCACCCGCACCCGAAACTGGCAACACGTCCGTAAAGTCTTCTATCACAAGGGTCCGCTCTTCAATCGCAGTAAAGTGTCGCTGCCAGAGGAGTTGGCGAAACGTCCGCCTCAACTCACCAGGCTCTCGCGGCGGCAAGGCGAAGCTGTAATCGGCACCATCCGGGAAGTCATGCTGGTCCGCTACCGCGAACTCTACGGCACAACGCTGGGCGATCCCTCTTCCGTCGTCCGCGCCAAGCTCGGTCGCGGAATCGCGATTTATCTGTGGAGCCTGCCACCGGAGCGCCGCTTGCCGCTGCGCGCCTACGTCGCCGGTCTCACGCTGAAAAATGGCGTGCCCATCAATTACATTGAAGCCATCGGCCTCTGCGAATGGATCGAGGTCGGCTTTAACACTTTCTACAGCTTCCGCGGAGGCGAAGCCGGATGGATCTACGCGCAAGTCCTCCGCTGCCTCTGCCACCTGATGGGAACGACGTGCATCTCCGTCTATCCCTACCAGCTCGGCCAAGGCAACGACGAAGCCATCGAATCGGGCGCCTTCTGGTTCTACCGCAAGTTGGGCTTTCGCTCCAGCCGACAGGAGCTTCAGCGGTTAGTCGAACGTGAAGAACAAGAGATCGCCGCCCATCGCCACCACCGAACCCCAGTGCGCATCCTGAAGCGACTCGCAGCAGGCCATGTCTTCTACGAGCTCCCCGGAAGCGAAGCGGGCGCATGGGATACGTTTTCAACCCGAAACATCGGCCTGCGAGTCAACCGGCACATGGCCCGGCATTTCAACGGAGACAGCGCACGCATCCGCGAGGAGTCGGGTCGCGCCGTCGCGAGCATCCTCGGTGTCAATCCGTCTTCGTGGACGAATCTTGAGCAGGCCAGCTTTGATAATCTCGCCGTTGTCCTCGCCCTCATTCCTAATCTGTCGGCGTGGACGGACGCCCAGAAAGAAGCCGTGCTGCAAATCATCCGAGTCAAGTCCAACCCCGATGAAATGCGCTACCTTCACCTGACGCAGCGGCATGATCGTCTTCGGGAGGCCCTTCTCAAGCTCGGCTCATAAAGTAGCGACTGAGTCGATCAGAAGTGGCGCTCTCGGGCCGTCGACGAATCCATGCCAGCCTCCTGACTGGCGCAAAATCTTAGTACCCTATCGACAAGTGCGCCGGCGCCGAGCGTCCGCGTGGACCCGAGCATTGCACGCCGGGCACTTGTCGATAGGGTGATTTGGACGAAGCCGCTGGCGTTTGCGGCGGACGCGGTGGGCTATGGGTTCTGCTTGGGTGATTCGAAGTTTGTTCGTGTGCTTTGTGCGTTGACCGCGGCTGTAAGCGAGGTGAGTTGGAGTTTGCACAGTGGCGGTGAGGCGGTACGGCGAGGCTTTTTCACTATGGTGAGTGCTGGATGGGGGTGGGCGGCGGCGAGCAGAGACACGACTGTTGTAAGAGCCGAAGCTCGTGCTGTGGAGAGCGGAATGGATGGTCTCTTAGGAAGAGTCAAGGGCTGGGCTCCTCATCATTGATTGCCAGACAGTAAATGCGGACAGTCTTTCCATGATAACCATGGGGTTGCACATTTTGGACAACGGAAGCAAGCGGGCCGGGCGGGGAAGGAATGGATCACCACGGATGCGTGCGGCTTAGGATTGTCTCCGAGCAGGCGCTGACAGAGAGGGAGGAGTTTGGCTCTACGGCGATTGGCCAGGAATCCGAAGCAACGGATGCGAACAAAGCCGCGGGGGAGAACGTGCAGTAAGAAACGCCGTAAGAACTCTTGCGCGGAGAGCGTCATCTTCCGTTTCTTGTTGCCATGAGCATAGTCCTTGTAGCGGAAGGTGACCTGGTCATTCTCGAAGGTGGCCAGGCGATGATTGGTGATGGCCACACGATGGGGTGTAACGGGCGAGATAGTGCAGCACATGGTTTGGTCCACCGAAGGGTGGCTTGGCGTAGACGACCCAGTCCTGACGGAAAAGAGGTCGTAAGAAGGATCGGAACGCCTTCTCGTTTTCCAGGGGTTTGAGAGATCCGGCGAAGGTGAGCTGGTGTTGCTGGAATCGCCGGTGCAACTCAAATTGAAAACCTGGCTGGTATCTTGCGCAATGTGCTGGGAAGTTGGATCAGCAGATGGCTGGATCGCCTTACAACCTATGCCTCTGCGACCGCCCTTTTCTGCGCAGGCCTCTGTTCTGCTGGGGCGCGAGCCGAGCAAAGCTAAGGCGACAGCTAAAATAAGTGCTAGAAATTACCAAACGAAGCCAAGAATTGCTTTCTTTTCTGCGGAAGGTCTCGAAGCTGCGGTTGGGGAAGTGTTCAAAAACTAGGGCTCAATGTTGAATGGTGCGCCTCACAAATCTGAAGAATTGCGCCGTCACTTCGTCTCCGGCATCTTCTTGCAGACAATGACGGTGTGCCCAGTCTTGGAGTCGATCCGCGTAGTGACCGGCAGGCAGCGGCAAGATACCGTGTTGGCGTTCTCCTGCTTGGTCACTACGCAGTGTTCGATGACCTCCGCGGATGGCGGCGGCATCTGACTGCGCACTGGGGCCGGCGGTGGCGGCTGAGCCGGTGCCGGTGGCGTCTTCTTGGCTGCGCAGCCGACCAGCAACAAGAGCAAAATGAGCCACAGGTCTTTCATCGGAAGAGCAGTAGTTCAACTCACACACTATAACCCTGCTCGCATCACCGAACCTATAGCATCAGGGATACCAACGACGTGGGGCAGCCTCAGGCGCGAGCGAGGAGAGAAGGAAAGGACTCTATATCAGCGCATATAGAAACTCATCACGGGCGATGACAGGATCGCGCCCTCGCTCTGCATTTTGTTGACGCCGATCAACCATGCTCTCGTAAAAATTGTCTCCAAATGCGGCCTCGTAGTTGGGAAAGAAGAAGGGAAGCCGAAGCTTCCCTTCTGATGGACATGTTCGACGAAATTACAGGGCAGTGCAGACCGACTTTACTTCTGTGTATAGCTCCAGCACATCGTGGCCCATTTCGCGGCCCCAGCCCGACTGTTTGTAGCCGCCGAAGGGCAGAGCAGCATCGAATATGTTGTAGCAGTTGATCCACACAGTGCCGGCGCGCAACTGCGACGCCAGCCGATGCGCCTTCCCGATATCGCGCGTCCAAATCCCGGCCGCTAGTCCGTACACCGTGTCGTTGGCTTGCCTGACTACGTCGTCGTAATCGGTGAACGGAATTGCGGATACCACCGGGCCGAAGATTTCCTCGCGCACCACTTTCATATTTTCATTAGTGTCGACCAGCACCGTGGGTTGGACAAAATATCCCTTGTCGCCATGCCGTCCGCCTCCAACCACGGCCTTCGCGCCCTCGGAGCGCCCGGACTCAAGGTAGCCGCACACCCGGTTGAGCTGCTCTTCGGAAACCAGAGGCCCCATGTCGCTGGACGCCTCCCATCCCGGACCGACGTTGATCTTTTTCGCCTTCGCCGACACCCCTTCGACTACTTCGTCGAAAATGCTCTTTTCAACGTAGAGTCGAGATCCCGCGCAGCAGCATTGTCCGTGATTGAAGAAGATGGCGCTGGCCGAACCGGAAATTGCCGTCTTCAGATCGCCGTCGCCAAAAACGACATTGGGAGACTTCCCTCCCAACTCAAGCGACACTTTCTTAAGGTTCCCAGCCGCAGCTTGAAGAATCAGTTTGCCGACTTCCGTGGAACCCGTAAAGGCTACTTTGTCGACATCAGGATGCGCCGCCAGGGCAGCGCCTGCAGTTTCGCCATAGCCCGGGACGATGTTTACCACTCCGTCGGGAATTCCTGCCTCCTGAACCAGCTCCCCCAGCCGCAGGCAGGAAAGGGGCGTTTGCTCCGCAGGCTTGATCACTACTGTGCATCCCGTAGCCAATGCCGGTCCCAACTTCCAGGCCGCCATCAGCAAGGGGAAATTCCACGGGATGATCTGACCCACTACTCCGACCGGCTGGCGCAAGGTATAAGCGAAAAATTTTGTGCCGGCGGAAATCGGAATCGTGTTGCCTTCAATCTTGGTCGCCCAGCCCGCCATGTAGCGGAACAGGTCCACGGCCAGCGGGACGTCCGCCACCCGCGCTACCTTCAAAGGTTTTCCGTTATCGAGCATTTCCAGCTCGGCGAACTCCTCCAGATTTTGCTCCAGCAAATCTCCCAGCTTCCAGATCATGCGTCCACGCTCAGAGGGTGTCATTCTTGACCATGGGCCGGTTTCGAATGCGGCGCGAGCGGCCTTGACCGCGCGGTCGATGTCCTCGCGATCGCCTTCGGCTACGCGGGCCAGAACCTCACCCGTGGCTGGGTTGTAGGTTGGGAATGTCTTGCCGGAGGCAGCTTCGACCCACTGTCCGTTGATAAGCATCTTGCGGTTCTTGGAGATGTAACTTGTGACCTTGTTATCCATTTGAACGCTTGAAAGTACGGTTGCCATAATTCCCTCCTCAGTTGCGAATTTCTCACAGAGGCGTGCATCGAAGTACCGCCCCAGGACAGGGTGATCGCACCACCCCGGATTGTAGCTCATTCTTGTGCAACAGAGGAGGTGCACCGAAGACATGCGGGCCCAGCGTGTATTCCGTGGTGACTTAGGAAAGCCGATCGCCGCCAGCAATTCGCTATACTGCTTCCTTGAAGCTGCTTGAATCGCAAGTCCTACGCCGCTCTGCCCGATCGCGTTCCTGATTTTGATCGCCGTAGCCCGCATTCTCCTGACCTGTGGGGAGCAGCGCCGACAGGTCTCGCATGGACCTGCCTGCCTTCGAGACGCCTCCCACCATTTCAGCCGGTGACCGGCTGGTTCGCGATCAGCCTGCGATCACTGCGCATCGGCGATCTCTTTCACGACACTTACCCCCGGAGCCTTTGTTGGTTGGGTCAGCTCAGCCCGTTGCGAAGATAGGGAAAACAATACTGCTCAATTACATCCCACCGGACGCAACGGCCGGGGCTTCTACCGGGAAAACGACCGGTCCACCCTCGGCCGACTCACGATGATGCCTAAGAGGGCGGGGGGCGACATCATTGACTTTCAGGCTCTGACAGCGGGAAATCGTGTTTGTTTCGCGACTCATACGTCTACAATGGATTTTTGCCCGAGGTGACATTGACGATGCTTGACTCCCGCTCGCGCCGTTGGACGGTGATTGCCTCCGGGCTGCTCTGTGGGGCGCTGGCGGTCGTCGTGCTGTTTACCAATCGCGGCGCATTCTTCAGCCCGCTGGCCGTGGTGGTGATGGGGGCCGTCGGATTGGCTGCCGTCCTGTTGCAGCTCCGCTTGCGGAATCACGATCATTCGCAACCATCGAGTTCGCCGGCATGGCTGAATGTCCTGGGCATTATTTTTGCCTTGGCGGCGTTCCTTACCGACCTGCTCCACATTGCTGCGCAGGTCACCGAAGCGCTGGCTCTAGGAGCGGTCGCGAGCTTTGGCGTCAGCGGCGTGATTATTCTTCGCAGTTTCCGCAAGCGCGCCGTTTCCAAATGAGTTCGGGCGAGCCCATTCTGCTGTCCGACCAGTTCAACGCCGCCACCTACTTCATCGATCGCCATCTTCACGAACGCCGTGGGGGAAAGATTGCCGTTGAGGCGGGCGAGGTCCGCGTCAGTTACCGTCAGCTTGCGGAAAGGGTAAACCGCTTCGGAAGTGGGCTGCGGCAGCTCGGTGTTCGGATCGAGGAACGCGTCCTCCTGCTGCTGCTCGACAGCCCCGAGTTCGCCATCAGCTTCTTCGGGGCCATCAAGATCGGGGCTGTCCCTGTCCCGGTCAATACCCTGCTCAGGCCCGCCGACTACCATTACATCCTGAACAACTCGCGGGCGCGTGTGGCAGTGGTCAGCGAATCGCTTTACCCCCAATTGCAGGGCTGGGAGCAGCTGCGTTATCTGCAGCAGGTTATCGTCGTGGGTGCCACGGCGCCCGCGGGCACGCTGGGCTTCGCCAATCTGATAGAACAAAATTCGCCCCAGCTCGAAGCCGAACCTACCAGCAAGGATGATGCCGCTTTCTGGCTCTATTCCTCCGGTTCAACCGGACCGCCCAAGGCTTGCGTCCACCTGCAGCATGACATGGTGGTTTGCGCTGAACGCTATGCCAAGGGCATTCTCAGCATGACCGAAAATGATCGCTGCTTCAGTGTGGCCAAACTGTTCTTCGCCTACGGACTAGGCAATGCCCTCTATTTTCCTCTGGCGGTTGGTGGCACCAGCATCCTGTGGCCGGGACCGCCGAAGCCACAGCACGTTTTCGAAATCATTGAACGCCACCGGCCAACGCTATTCTTCTCCATACCGTCAAACTACGCTGCGCTGCTGGCGCACAAGAGGGAACACGTGGGGACAGCTGCCCCCGTCGGTCCGGGCCCGCAAAGCGGCCCAGATTTTGACCTCGCCTCGGTCCGCTACGGCATCTCCGCCGGCGAAGCCCTGCCCGCCGCCCTGTTCCACCGCTTCAAGGCATGCTTCAACGTCGAAATTCTGGATGCCATCGGCTCCACCGAAGTCCTGCACATGTTCATCGCCAATCGGCCAGGCGCAGTCCGCCCCGGTTCCAGTGGCCAGATCATCCCCGGCTACGAAGCGAAAATTGTGGACGAAAACGACCAACCGACGAGCCCCGGCGACATCGGCAACCTGCTGGTCAAATCCGATTCTACCTGCGCTCACTATTGGAACCAGCACGAGAAATCCAAGAGCACGATCGTAGGTCACTGGATCCGCACCGGCGATAAGTATTACCAGGACGCCGACGGATATTTCTGGTACGCCGGCCGCTCCGACGACATGCTGAAATGCAGCGGCGTGTGGGTCAGCCCGATCGAAATTGAAGCACTGCTGATGGAACATCCCGCAGTGCAGGAAGCAGCCGTGATCGGCCGCGAAGACCATGATCAGCTTCTGAAACCTGCTGCTTGCGTGGTCCTGAAAAATGGCACAGCAGCATCATCCGAGCTCGCTCGCGAACTGCAGGAATTTGTGGTTAGCCGCCTGCCGGTGTTCAAACGCCCGCGCTGGGTAGAATTCTTCGACGAACTGCCGAAAACGGCGACCGGCAAGGTCCAGAGATACAAGCTGCGGGAACGGGGGAAAGTGGCGTCAGATGGCTGAATGTGGTTGCTATGTGACGCTTTTGTCCCGCGTCGCAACCTAACGTTGCTCAGCCAGCAATTACTGATGCGCTTGACCAGCCTCTCGAACGCTTCTAACTGTACCGGCTTGGTCAGGTAGTAGTTCGCGTGGAGTTGATAGCCTTTCAGAATATCCGCTTTCTCCTGGGACGTGGTCAGGATGACGGTAGGGATCGTTTTCAGACTGTCATTCTCCTTGATCTGAGCCAGAACCTCACGTTCATTCATTTTGGGGAGATTTAGATCCAGCAAGACAAGATCTGGGCGAGGGGGTTGTCGTTATCTCCCTCTTATGCCCCAGGAAGACCCTGGCCTCCGTGCCGTCGCGAGCCACGCGCAACTGAATGGAGCGATTGAATCGCGGAAGGCTTCCTGCGTTAACCTGACATCACCGGAATTGTCCTCGATCAATAGGACGTGCGTAGGCATGTCTTTCCCCCCGAGGCTTTCAAATTCCTCTCACGTCCTGGGAGACATTCCTGTACAGGCCATACGTTGTTCCATCGGCAGGAACTGTTCAGTTTTGACCACCGTATTCAATCGTAGGTATCAAAAGGATTTCGCAATGGTTGGGAGACTTGCACTGCGCGAATCTCGCAATCGGTTGATTGCTTAGACGCCGGATGTGAGAATCCACAACGAATTCCCCCAATTGGGGAGATGTCCATACGTTCCGAGGTCGCCAGCCAAGTTTCCGTATAATTCATCTGGTGTGATTGTCTAGTTCAGGCGCGCAAGAGGATGATGGCAGCACAGATTCGTGTATGGCGACGCCCCACATAGACCCCAGCATCGACGAGTATCTTCGCCGGCGACTGATGCCGGTCGAGGGTGCGATTCCGCAACTGGACGGGATCGATATGTACGGTAATTCCATTCCCGCGGAAACGGTAGGCGGCGATCTTTTTGAGTACATCAACTTTCAGCAGCGTTACAACATCGACGCGCGCATCGCACGCGCTCTCAAGCTATCCCATACATATCTGGAGCCTCTACCTGGGGAGCAGTCTCCACGAAACGGGGTGGACGCTCATGTGCTGTGGCTGAAGACGCAGCCGGGCTATAACGCCGCAGTCGCCGCCGAGTACAGAAGGGCGAAGAGTTCCGAACAGGTAAGAATCGCTGAAGATCTTCCCGAACTTTACACTACTGCGGGAGTCCTATTGGTGGATGCCCAAGGGCACGGGATCATCTCGGCAAAGATTGCGTCAACCGTACACGACACTTTTCATGCATTCATGCTTGCTGAACTCGATCGCAACGGAAAAACAACGCCAAATTTCTTCGAGGACATCAATCTCAGGCTGGCGCAATCCGTCACCGCCCGGAATGCTTTAGGACGCGATCCCAATGACAATTCGCGAGAAATCGCGACCATGCTGTACGGTGAAATTCGGCCCAGTGGGCATTTTCGCTTTGTAAATTTCGGCCACCCCCCGCCCCTGGTATTTTCCGCCGAATACGATAAATTCGTGGAGATCGACAAAGCCCGCATGGTGCAGTTCCTGGCGCTCGGCCTGGAAATTCCCGAAGACCATCCTGACCGGAATCGGTATCTTTCGATGGCGCTCAGAAAAGCAAGAATGACTTCAAAGGACGTCGCAGAAATCACGCTCATGAGCCCCGGAGACCTGCTCTTCCTTTATACAGACGGGGTCTATGACGGAAGCGACGAGCAGGACCGGCTCCGGATTGAACAGGTGATCCGTGAGCACAAGGATGAGCCGGCAAAAGAGATTTGTAACGCAATTCTGCAACATGCGGTTCAGCAGGACGGATACCTTGAGCAGACCGGTGAAGACGACCGCATCGACGACAAGACCGTGTTCATTATCAAGCGCAGGTAAGAACCAATCGCCGTCGATGTCCCGCACTCGAACCGCAGTTCTCGTTTCAAAATGGGACAACATGATCTAACACAGGCCTTTTGCGTGGCGCATCGTCCCGCGCTGCACTACTGTCCTCAGATGGGGTAAGGCTCCTTCAGGCCAGCAAGTCAAAAGGGTGGAGCAGGCCTTCAGGCCTGCATTCAGCCCCGATATCGGAAGGGCTTTAGCCGCTGAGGTACTTTGTGACAATCCCATATCGCGGAACTACCGGTGCCGGCACTTATTTCGTTACCGCCTCAACCGGGGAGAAGGAAAGCGTCCTTCAATCTGAACCGATGCCTAAATTGTTCGTGGACGTCCTATTCCACTATCAGAAACCCAGCCAGTACCAACTGCACGAATTTGTGGTTATGCCCAATCACTTTTACACGCTCCTCACGCCTCTTTTGCTGTTGATTTTGGAAAAAACGATCCAACTAGTCAAGGGCGGCTTTTCGTATCGAGCCAGGAAAGAATCAGGCCTTTATCGGGAAATCTGGCAGACCAGCTTCTACGACCATCGCGTGCGAGATGAGCATGAGTACGCGCGTTTCAGACACTACATCCACATGAATCCAGTACGGCGGGGCTTGGTTCCAAATCCTGAGGAGTTTCCCTACAGTTCGGCGATCCTGAAGCTTGATGAAGTCCCTCAGTGGCTAAAGCCTGCGGCTTGAAAGCCTGCTCCACCGTCTTTTCCTAAAGTCCTGCTCTACTTCTTCACCTGTATCCCCAGTTCTTTCAGTTGCGCCTCGCTTACCGGGGTCGGCGCGTCCACCATGAGATCCACGGCCCGGGCGGTCTTGGGAAATGGAATCACTTCGCGCAGACTATCCGCGCCGGCCAGGATCATCACGATGCGATCCAGCCCCAGTGCGATGCCACCGTGAGGAGGGGTCCCATACTCCAGCGCCTCCAGGAAAAATCCGAAGCGCGAACGCGCCTCTTCCTGGGTCATCCCCAGGGCGCGAAAGATCTTGCTCTGAATATCCTGACGATGAATACGAATCGAGCCGGAGCCCAGTTCGGTGCCGTTAAGCACCACGTCATAGGCCAGTGCGCGAATTTCTCCCAGCGGAGACTTGGGATCACCGGTTGAGTCAAAGCTTGTTTCAAGCTTGGCCATGTCCTCATCGTGCAGCGAGGTGAAGGGGTGATGAGCGGCGTTCCAGCGCTTGCTGTCTCCGTCCCACTCGAACATGGGAAAGTCCGTAACCCAGAGAAAGCGGAAGTCTCTCGCGGGATCGCCGGCCTTCTCAAACGCTCCATGCTGCGCCGCGTACTTCTGAGCGAGATCGAGTCGGAGCTGTCCGCAGGTCTGGAAGAACTGCAGCGCAGTTTGCTTCGACTCTGCCTTGCGCACTACCAGCACCCACAAGTCTCCCGGCTCGACTCCAGCGGCTTGGAGAATTCGTTCGCTCGAATTCGGATAATCTCTGGCAAAACGATTGGGATCAGTCATCAAACTTACCGATGACATTCCCTGCGCATGCGCGAACGCTCCGTAGGTTCCAATGGTTCGCCGTTCGGTCCCGGAGATCTCTCCAGCCTTTGGAATTCGAATGAGCAGAGAAGTAAAATCCTGGCCGACCTTGAATGCCGATGCGAATTTCTCCCGCTCTTCCTGCGTGAACGCGGAGCGCACGTCCACCATTGCGGGTAGCCGCATGTCCGGCTTGTCGCTGCCATAGAGTCGCATGGCCTCGTCGTAACTCATGCGCGGGAACGAGCTCTTGATCTCGTGTCCGGCGGCCTTGAAAGCGGCGGTCAGAAAGCCCTCGACCACTTCCCACACCCGCTCCGGCTGCGGATACGACATCTCCAGATCGATCTGGGTAAATTCCGGCTGGCGGTCGGCGCGCAGGTCTTCGTCACGGAAGCAGCGCACAATCTGAAAATATTTGTCGAATCCCGAAATCATCAGGATCTGCTTGAACAGTTGCGGAGATTGCGGCAGCGCGTAGAAGCTTCCCGGCTGCACCCGGCTGGGGACCAGGTAGTCGCGCGCCCCTTCGGGCGTGGAGCGAGTCATGAACGGAGTTTCAATCTCGAAAAATCCCTGCGCTGAAAGATAGTCGCGAATGGCCAGCGCAACTTTGTGCCGCAGTTCGATGTTGTACTGCATGGCGTCACGGCGCAGGTCAATGTAGCGATACTTGAGCCGCATTTCCTCGTTGGACAGCACAGTCTCGCTGGGCAGAAACGGCGGTTGCTTCGACTCGTTGAGGATGCGCAACTCCTCCGCGATCAACTCCACCTCGCCAGTGGCGATGTTCTTGTTCACCGTGTCGGGAACGCGCTGCTTAGCGGTACCCACAACGGCGACAACGTACTCGTTGCGCAGCGCCTCAGCCTTGTAGTGAACCGCCGGATCGCGTTCCTTGTTGAACACCACTTGAGTTACGCCGCTGCGGTCGCGAATATCAATAAAGATCAGGTTGCCCAGGTCACGCCGCCGGTTGACCCAGCCCATAAGTACGGCTTTCTTGCCCGAGTCAGCGGGACGCAAGGCCCCGCACATGTGTGTCCGTCGTAGATCGCCTAAGAAATCGAGCAAGTTGTGCCCTTCAGTAGAGAATGGCATCGTAAGCCGAATTGCGGGTTTGTCGAATCAAGGATTATAAATGGAGGCGCGGGAGCCCGGCCCGTGCAGCCTGTACGGGAGCTTGTTTTTGAGCTCTGTCGTCGATGGCTCAGTCAATGGGCCGCGCCGCCGTTGCCTGCTGGAACTTCAGCCGCCACTGGTCACCCTGCTTTACCCAAAGGTCGGAGATGTGTTGATAGCGCGGCGCCATACCCGGAGCGTCTCCCTCGGGCATATGAATGATGCCGTCATAGGTAACGACGGCAGCCCCATCGTCGACCGGCAAAACTCGCAGATTATACGTGTAGTAATCTTTTAGTTCGCCATTACGCGCGCCGTCCACCATTTCTTCTTTGTCATGGAGCTTACCTTCGCTGCCCACGGAGAGGAAATCATCCGTCAACGTACGTTTCAGAAAATCTACGTTCTTGCTTTTCTGAGCCTCCGGAACCGCCTTAGTGCTGGCAATTAGCGTCTGCTCCAGCGCGCTGAGGGGCTGGGACGGTTTCCCTGAGGCTTGCGCGAACCCAGCAAGCGAAAAGCAGAGCAGGCAGGTAATGCAACTTAGATTTCTCATGATCCTCCTATGGCAGAAAAATGTTCGCTACTTCGCTTGAATCTTTCCCGCCAGTTCGCTGCGCGGGACCGAAACCTGCTCGCTGGTTTCCAGATTCTTAAGGGCGAACGAACCAAATTTAATTTCATTTTCGCCTACGATCAGGACAAACCGAACGCCCAACTTGCTGGCGGTTTCGAACGACTTCTTCAGACGAAAATTCTCGTCCCCCAATTCGACCACCAGGTCGTGTCGACGCAACTCCCGCGCCAGGCGCGCGGCTTCGCGGTCCATGCCCGCGCCCAAAGGCGCGACGTAAACATCCGGCTTGCGTTGCACCGCTTCGGCTGATTCCTGCAGCGCCAGCACCAGGCGGTCTTCGCCAATCGCAAACCCGATTCCGGGAGCGCTGGGGCCCCCGAGCGATTCCGAAAGCCCATCATATCGCCCGCCCCCCAGGATGGCATTCTGCGCCCCCAAGGCTTCGTGGGTGAATTCGAACGCGGTGCGCGTGTAATAGTCGAGCCCGCGCACCAGGCGATCGTTTTCTTGAAACTCGACACCGACGGCGTTCAAAATGCCTTTCACCAGTTCGAAATGCTTGCGGCAGCTCTCGTCGAGAAACCGGCTGATGCGCGGCAACTTCTCGATAATCGGCTGGTCCTCGGGAACCTTGCAATCAAACACGCGCAGCGGATTGGTGACAGCGCGGCGCTTGCAATCTTCGCACATGCCGCCAACTACCGGTTCGAGCGCCTTGCGTAAGGCTTCGTTGTACACTGCGCGATCGTTCGCGCAACCCACCGAATTAAGCTGCAGTGTCCAGTCTCGAATGCCGAGCCGGTCGAGCAGTGTCGCCAGCAGCTCCAGCACCTCAGCGTCACGTCCCGGAGACTCGCTGCCCGCGCTGGCCGGTCCAATGACCTCGGCGCCGATCTGATAGAACTGCCGATATCGCCCCTTCTGCGGACGCTCCCGCCGAAACTGCGGACCGATGTAGTAAAGCTTGTTCAGTCCACGATCCCAAAGTTTGTGTTCGATATAGGCGCGCACCACGCTGGCGGTGTTTTCAGGACGAAGAGTAAGCGACTGGCCTTTCTCACTTTGTGCCCGTCCGCGGTCTTCCCACGTATACATCTCCTTCGCGACGACATCAGTTTCCTCGCCTACGCCGCGTGCAAAAAGTTCGGTCGATTCAAAAATGGGCGTGCGTATCTCGTGAAAGTTGTAGGCGCGGAAAACGTCACGCACCGCCGCCTCGACAAAGTTCCACAGCGCCGTCTCCGGCGGCAGAAGATCGCGCGTTCCTCGAACTGCTTTGATCATGAAATACAGGCTCTTAGCCGTCAGTTTTTAAGTTCTCGGTTCCAGTTCCAACCTTGTTATCCTGACGCAGCCAGTTCAATCGCTTGCGAATGAACTAACGGAGTCGAAGGACCCGTATCAGGTTAACCGCCGCAAGCAGCCCGGATGGGCACTTTTCACGGTGTCCGAAAGAATACCTCAACCAGCTTTACTGCGACCCATTCGGCGATTTGGCTTCACGCCACAAACTCTTCAGCATGCGGTACCGGCATGGCCGGAGGGACGCGGTCCGTCACTTCGGCAAGGGCAGCGAGTTTCTCGGTCAGAGCGCGGGTCAGCGACCCAGGCTGATAACGCCAGCGAAAATTCCCGTCGCAGACGCTCGGCGTGTTGAGCCGGGCCTCGCTGCTCAGTCCCAACACATCCTGCAGCGGAACCACCGCCAGGCTGGCGACCGACGCCTGTGCCAGACGGATAAAAGCCCAGTGGATACCGTCTTCACAGGGCCCAACGTAAGCTTGAATCGCACGCCGTTCGTTATCCGATACACCCGATTTCCACCAGCCTACGGTTGTGTCGTTATCGTGGGTTCCGGTGTAGACCACGCGATCGGGCGTGAGACGGTGCGGCAGATAAACATGGGCGCCCGTATCGGAGAAACCAAACTGCAGCACGGCCAATCCCGGAATCTGATGACGCTCACGAAGCGCGTGCACCGCCGGCGTGATGTGGCCCAGATCTTCCGCAAAAAAAGGCAGCCCACCTAGGGCGTCACGAAGTTTGTTGAACAACTCGTCTTTGGGACCGTCCACCCAGCGGCCATTTACCGCCGTAGGATCGCCGGCGGGAATTTCCCAGAACTGTTCAAAACCACGAAAGTGATCGAGGCGGATGTAATCGCAAGTTTGAGTGCCCCAGCGCAAGCGATCAATCCACCAGTCGTAGCCTCGCGCCCGGATCGCCGCCCAGTCATAGAGAGGAGAACCCCAGCGCTGGCCCGTGGCGCTGAAGGCATCAGGCGGGACCCCGGAAACTGCCTCTGGCTCGAGATCGTCCTTCCTCAGGCGAAAGAGGTCCCTGTGCGCCCACACGTCGGCGCTATCGTAGGCCACGAAAATGGCGATATCACCGACCACCCGGATGGACCGTTGCGCGCAGTAGCGCCGCAGGGCATGCCACTGCTGGTAAAAGAAGAACTGAATCACCCGCCGGAGATCCATCTCGGCCACCAGTTCCTTGCGGGCCCCCGCTAAGGCCGTGGCTTCGCGGCGGGCCAGGGCGCGCGGCCATTCCTTCCAGCATTTCCTGTCGTATCGTTCGCGCAGTGCATCGAACAGGACAAAGTCTTCCAACCACCAGGCATTGTCCTCGCAGAAGTGCTCGAAGCGATTGCGGGCGTTGCCTCGTGCTTTCTGAAGAAAATTCCGGGCCGCTCCGACAATCAGCGGCAGCTTGCGCTGAAAGACTTCCTCATAGTCGATTGCGCCCGCCTCGCGTTGCAGACTGGCCAGCTGAGCCGCACCCATCCAACCGTGCACAGCCAGACGCTCCAAACTGATCAGTAATGGATTGCCGGCGAATGCCGAGGTCGAAGAGTAGGGAGAATTCCCGGTGGCCGGTGGCCCGAGCGGCAGGACCTGCCACAGGCCCTGGCGTGCGGACGCCAGAAAATCGGCAAACTCATAGGCCGCAGGGCCGAAGTCGCCAATGCCACCGAACGCTGGGAAGGATGTCGGGTGGAGCAGGATACCGGTGGCGCGGGGGAAGGACATCATCGGAACTACCCCGATGCTACCAGCAATTGTGGAAGCGGTGGGTTGTCGCTTTTTACTCCCCCTGTTCCCCGGCGGCCGGCGCACGGGTCAGGCTCTTCATCTCATCAGCGTTGATTTTGATCTTTCCCGACTTTTCCATCTGCGCCCGCAGATTGGTGACGAACAGGCCAAACATTTCCTGCTGTTTATTCCGGATGAGCGTATCGCGGATCTGATCCTTCTTAGCATCAAAATCCTGTGCCGACGGCTCCTGCCTTTCCAGAACTGACAATACGACTCCGGTGGTACCGTTGTTGATCGGCCCGCTGATCTCACCGGTTTTCATGCCGAAAGCCACCGAGGCACCGCCCGACATGGCTCCGATGTCCGGAACCTGCCCGTCGGGCAGCACGAAGTCGCTGGTCTTGATGGCTGCACCGGCCTCCTTGGCGGCCTTTTTCAGGTCATGCTCAGCCTTGGCGCGATCGGCCAGTTCTTGCGTTTTCTGGCCGAGCAGGGCCGTGACTCGCTCATTCTTGAATTCTTCTTCCACCCGGCTGTGTATCTCTTCAAATGTAGGAGTCGAAGCCGGATTGATTGCTACCACGTCGAATACTGCGTAGCCCTGTGCTACCTGCACCTGCTCGGGCGGGGACTTTTCGGCCTGCCCGAACACCGCGCTCATGAACTGAGGCGAACTGCCAATGCCCGGCAGAGAGTCGGTGCGGCTCACAAAGTCTGTGTTGATGACGTTGAGGCCCTTGGCGGCGGCCGCCTTGTCCAGTCCCTGGCTGCGGGCCTGCGCCAGCAACCCGTTCACCTGATTCGCCGCCGCCTGGGCAGCTTTCTGCTGCTTGATGGTCCCCTCGATCTGGTCCTTCACCTCATCCAGAGTCTTCACATGCGCCGCCTGCCTATCGTCGAGCCGGATGATGTGGAAACCGTAGCTGCTCTGCACCAGATCGCTGGTGGCTCCCTTGGCCAGGGAGAATGCCGTTTTCTCGAATTCCGGGACGGTGCGGCCTTTGCCGATCCACCCCAAGGAACCGCCATTCTTTCCGCTTCCGGTGTCTTCGGAATATTTCTTGGCCAGATCGGCGAAGTTTCCGCCCCCTTTCAGCTGCTTCAGGACGTCTTCCGTCTTCTTGCGCGCCTCTTCCACTCCCTTGGGGTCAACTTTCCCATCCGGGCCGGGCAGAGGAGTCTTGATCAGAATATGGCTGACGTTCACCTGCTCGGGCACGCGGTAGTCGTCGCGATGCTGATCGTAGTAGCCCTGCAGGTCTTCGCGAGACACGCTGACTCCCGCTTCTATCTTTGCTGTATCCAATACGACGTACTGGACTTTGCGCTTCTCCGGAATCGAGTTGTTGTACGTCGCCTTGTTGCTCTGGTAGAAGGCCTTCAACTCCGCCTCGCTCGGTTTGATCTGCTTCAGCAAATCGTCTTTCCGGAGGACGGCGTAGTCGAACCTCACCTTAACATTTTGCTTCTCAAATTCCCGGCGCACGTCGCTGTCCGAAACCAGCGCGCTGCCGGTTATGAGGTTGCGAAGCTTGTCCAGCAGAATCTGATCCTTCAACCCCTGCTCGAACGTAAGCACGCTAAGATCAGCATTTTGCAGAATGTTCTCGTATTGCTGCTGACCCACAAATTTGCCGCCCGGGAAGAAGGTAGCCCCGTACTGCCCGTGCAGCAATTCGTCACGCGCTTCTTCATCCGTGACCCGCAAGCCTAGCCTGTCCGCTTCTGCGACCAGAGCCTTCCTGCTGATCAGGGTTTGCGCAGCACGCTCGGCAAAATAGGGGAGCAGCATCTCCGTCTGTGCTCCGCCGCGCGGAAACTGTTGGCGCAGCATCTGCCGGGCCTCGCGCTGCACCTCGATCGTGGTAACGGGTTCGCCCGCCACTTTGGCCACGACCCCCTGCCCGGGTCCACCCAAGCCGATGCTATCGCCGATGCCGCCCGGAACCAGCGTGATCACCATGGCCGCACAAATAACCAGTAACATGCCGCCAAGAACAATTTTTTTCGTCGGCCCCGGGGTTTGCAGAAATCGAATCATGGTGTTATCGCTCCAGAATTTAAGGCGGAAGTCTGGATTATAAACCACAACTCGGTTTCACCATTTCGTCGGGTCGATGTGCCGGCAGGCGTTCCCTCCACGTGGGGGGGCTTTGACCCGCCCGGGCCGTGGCCAGGCCGCGGCCAAGCCAGCATCGCCAAAGTCTGCAAGGCATGCCGCACCGCCGCGGCTGAGCCGCGCCCAGGACGGGGCATAACCCCGTCCCCACACAGTCCGTGGTGAGAGACGCCCTTCGCTCTGATCGAAGAAGATCGGCTGCTGGGCATATTCCCACTAGAATCAGCCATTGAAACGTATTAATACTACGTGTTATTAAGCTAGTGTCGTCTTCGAGCGCTCCGGCTGTCCAGTGGCGCAACCGATCGAATGCGACCCAATGGAGCGCGCCCTTGAAAACCAATCCCTCGGCAAAGGATCTCTTGATGAAGATGAACAAGAGCACCCTGTTGTGCATTCTGGTGATATTTTTCTCCGGGCAGATTCTTGCGCAGGAGGCGAGCCGTCCCCACCCTGAAGCTGCCCTCTCCCTCCGCGACGGCTGGAGCCTGCAGTCTTCCTGCAGAGTAGAGGCAAAAGGCGAGACCGTTTCCACGCTCGCATTCCAGCCCAAGGATTGGTATGCAGTGACCGTGCCCACGACCGTGGTTGCGGCGTTGGTAAAGCACAAGGTGTATCCCGATCCGTTTTTCGGGACGAATCTGCGCACTTTTCCCGGCGTCACTTATCCCATCGGCTCGAATTTTTCCAACGTCCCGATGCAGCCGGACAGCCCCTTCATCGTGCCCTGGTGGTATCGCAAGGAATTTGTGCTTCCGTCTGGCTTCAAGGGAAAGACCATCTGGCTGAATTTCGGCGGGATCAACTACCGCGCCAACATCTGGCTGAACGGCAAGCAGCTCGCCAAGTCCGAAGATGCAGCCGGAGCGTGGCGAACCTACGAGTTCAACATCACCGATTACGCTCTCCTGGGAAAGCCTAACGTTCTTGCGGTGCAAGTCTTTTCCCCCACCGACACCGACCTGGCCATCACATTCGTGGACTGGAACCCTGCGCCTCCCGATAAAAATATGGGCCTGTTTCGCGAGGTCAATGTCACCACCAGCGGGCCCGTCGCTCTGCGCTATCCTGCAGTGGTTTCGAAAGTAGATTCGCCAGCGAACGACAAGGCACACCTCACAGTCACGGCGCTTCTGAAGAACGCCGCCGACCATCCGGTCAAAGGAACACTCAAAGGCCAGATCGAGAAGACCGAGTTTTCTCAGGAAGCTGTACTCGGCCCCGGCGAATCGAAGGACGTGACCTTTACCGCCGAGCAGTTTCCCCAACTCAATATCGACCACCCACGCTTGTGGTGGCCGGCGCAGATGGGTAGGCCGGAGCACTACAGCCTCAGCCTGGAATTCAATCTGGACGGTAAGACTTCCGACCACTCGGAAACCAAGTTTGGCATTCGTGAGGTCAAGTCCGAAGTGCTCTCGGCCAACCGGCGCCTGTTTTCCATCAATGGCAAGAATGTCCTGATCCGCGGTGGCGGCTGGACTCCCGACATGATGCTGCGAGACGACTCGCAGCGCCTGCGCGACGAGTTCCGCTATGTGCAGGACCTGGGGCTGAACACGATCCGCCTCGAAGGCAAGCTCGAAACGAAGGAGTTTTTCGACCTGGCCGACGAGCGTGGAATTCTGCTCATCGCCGGCTGGTGTTGTTGCGATCATTGGGAACACTGGCCGAATTGGAAGGCGCAGGACTTCACTATCGCGGAACAATCATTACGCGACCAGATTTACCGCCTGCGCGGCCATCCCAGCCTGATCGCGTGGATGAATGGCAGCGACAACCCGCCCCCGCCCGACGTTGAACAAACCTATCTCAAGGTTGAAAAAGACCTGCTCTGGACGAATCCGGTGGTCTCCTCCGCGACCGCAAAGCTCGCCGGCTTCTCCGGCGAAAGCGGCGTGAAAATGACCGGGCCATATGAATATGTTGCGCCTTCGTACTGGCAGACCGACAAAGCCGACTCATTGCGCCAACAGTGCAACCAG
This sequence comes from uncultured Terriglobales bacterium, assembly GCA_955652395.1. Lineage (GTDB taxonomy): Bacteria > Acidobacteriota > Terriglobia > Terriglobales > Acidobacteriaceae > JAIQFF01. The sequence goes on from CATPBJ010000089.1 coordinate 21,224, forward strand.
GGCGGCTGCGGCGGAGCCTACGGCTTTAACACCGAAACCAGCATGGGACCGGCGGTGCCCCCGATCGAGAGCATTCGCACCATGGTGGGCAAGGACCATCTCTGGCCGATCGACGACGTATGGAACTACCACGCGGGCGGCGGCGCGTTCAAAGATATCCACGTTTTTAGCGATGCGCTAAATGCGCGGTTCGGTCCGGCGACCGGCGCCGAGGACTATGCCGTCAAGTCGCAGCTTCAAACCTACGAAGGCGTACGTGCCATGTACGAGGCCTACAGCCGGAACAAGTACACCTCGACCGGCGTGATCCAGTGGATGCTGAACAATGCCTGGCCATCGATGATCTGGCACCTCTACGACTTCTACCTGCGGCCGGGAGGCGGGTATTTTGGAGCCAAAAAGGCCATGGAGTCGCTGCATCCGGTGTACGGCTACGATGACCACTCCGTCTGGTTGGTGAGCAGCCAGTACCAGGATGCCAAAGGGCTAAAGCTGACGGTCCAGGTTTTCAACCTCGACATGAGCGAGCAATTTTCCAAAGAAACCTCGCTCGATGCCGAGGCCGACAGCACAAACAAGATCCTGACTTTACCCGAGGTCGACGGCCTGAGCCCGACGTATTTCCTGGTGCTCCGGCTGCAAGATTCTTCCGGCAAACTTGTAGGTTCGAATTTCTACTGGCTCTCCAGTAAGCCGGAGACGCTCGACTGGGAGAAGTCGAATTGGTACACCACGCCGACAGCTTCTTATGCCGATTACACCGCCCTGTCGCAACTGCCCAAGGTGAGACTAGAGATTACAGACCACACCGAGCGCAAAGGCGAAGAGGCGGTCACCCACGTCACTCTGGAAAATCCCAGCAAGAGTCTGGCATTTTTTGTGCGCCTCAAAGTCAACAAGGGCAAGGGCGGAGACGAGATTCTTCCGGTTGTCTGGCAGGACAACTATATTTCTCTCTTGCCCGGCGAGAAACGAGAAGTGACAGCAACCTACCGGGCACAAGAACTGGGAGCGGCCCAGCCGACCTTAGAAGTCAGCGGCTGGAACGTCGAATAGGTCTGCGTAGGGGTAGGTGACAGCAACGGTCTCTCGTTCGATTCCCGTTTCGCGGCCAACATCTGCGAGGCTGGCTCATCCAAGACATTCCTGCCACCTGTCAGCCGGGCGAGGCATAGCGGTTCGCGAGTTTCCGCTGAAGTCTGCCCGGTGAGCCTGACTATGCGTGAACGGGATATAATTCTCGTCAGCAAGACAATCCAACCTGAGATGAACCGCTCGGATTACGGCAAGACGAAAAAGGGAGTCGGAAGGCGCGAGTTTCTTTTCAAAGCGCTTGCCTCCGGGGGGTTAGCCTCGGGATACCTAAAAAGCCCGGCAGGCTTACTGCTCGCAACGAACCCCTTCAGTCAGGCGCCTCAAACTAACACTTCGAGTCAAAACAACAAAGAACTAGTTACCCCCAATATCGACTTTTTTGTTCGCAACCACTTTGCAACGCCACAGATTAGTGAAGAGGCATGGCGACTCGAGATCCACGGCTTGGTTTCCAATCCGTTGAAGCTATCCTATTCTGGCTTCCTGCTGATGCCATCAGTGCGTCGCCTTTCCACTTTAGAGTGTGCGGGGAACGTGTCGGGCGGTGGGGGTGTGGGAACAGCGGTTTGGTCAGGACTCCCTTTGAGAGAGCTCCTGCAGCAAGCGGGTCTAAAGCCAGGACCAACCACGATTGTGTTTCACGGGGCCGACTCGGGCGAGGGCGAGAACGTGCCGCCGGGCACGCACTTCGCTCGTGCCATTCCGCTGGAGAAAGCAATGGACCCCGCCACGTTGCTGGCCTATGAGATGAATGGCGAGCCCTTACCGGCGGAACATGGATTCCCGCTCCGCGCGCTGGTTCCGGGCTGGTATGGAATGGACTCGGTGAAATGGCTGACGAGCATCGAGGTTCTGGAACAGTCTTTCAAGGGATATTTTCAGGATGAGAAGTACGTCTCATTGGGGGCGCATGGCGCATCTGGACCGATCACTCGCACACAGGTAAATTCGAAGTTCTTACGTCCATCCGAGGGCGAGGAGATTCGTGTCAAAAGGTACCGAGCGGAGGGGGTTGCTTGGGCAGGAGAGCGTAAGATAGCTCGCGTTGAGGTTCGGGTGGGCGGAGGCGCCTGGCAACCGGCGAGTCTCTCGGCCTCACCGGAGGCCATGATCTGGACGCCGTGGAGCTATGAATGGCAAGTTCCGAGCTCAGGGCGGTACGCACTGGAAGTTCGCGCAACAGACGACGGAGGCCAGAGTCAGCCAGAAGTTCGCGACCCTGATCGAAAAGATCCCTACGAGCTCAACACTCCTCATCGCATCAATGTCAGTGTTCTGTAGCTGGAAGTTAGTCGCGGGGACGTTGAATGGCAGATTGAGTTCTGCCGCGCAGCGGTGGCGTTCCTTGGCTCTGGACGGAGTCCGGGGCGAATTCGGGCAAACGGAACGAGCCTAATCAGGTACCCCCTAGGTTCTTACCCTTCGCCGATCCCGAACAAATTTGTCCGAGAGTTTTCGATGAGGCGCGAGGTTAACGTGTTAGCTAAGAACCGGTATCCATATAAATTTTTCGGACAGAAACTTCTATTACTCGTTGGACTGTTGCTCCTTGGCGGCTTAACACTTTTAACGCCGACGGCTGCTCAGTCCCAAGATCTCGCCGAGCTTTCTGCGCAAGGAAAGGCGGCGCTCCGGGACCAGCAGTTCGATCGTGCAGAGAAAGTCTATGAGCAGGTCGTCAAGCTCGATCCGCGTTCGGCCGAGGCCCACTCCGATCTTGGACTCGCTCTGTATATGTTAGGCATGTACTCGCGTGCGATAACCGAACTCCACAAAGCACTCGAACTCAATCCTCATCTCGATCGCACCTCGGTCCTACTGGCGCTGAGCTATTTCAATACCGGCGAGCTCGACCATGCGATTCCGCTGCTCGAAAAGGCCTACCGGACCATGAAGGATGATCCCGTGGTGGCTGCTCACCTGGGCTTGGCTTATTTGAGGGGGGAGAAGGACGAGTCAGCCTTGGTGGTACTCAGCCATTGGGTGGAGCTTGAACCCAAAAGTGCGGACGCTCTCTACTTCAAGGGGAAAGCGGCCATGTACGTCGCCTCAAATTCGTTCTCCCAATTGAGCAAGGCCGCGCCTGACTCTTATCGCATGCTGCAGCTGCGGGCCGAAATGCTACGCCAGCAAAGCCTGACGCCGGCTGCAATCAACGAATACAAAAAGGCGATCGCCCGGAAGCCTGATGCGGCCGGGCTTCACTATGCTCTGGGAACTCTGTATCGCGAAGGCGGACGACTGGATGAGGCCCTGGCCGAGTTTCAAGAGGAGCTGAAAATTTCGCCGGGTGATGCGATGACCGATTTTCTTATTGGCGACATCCACCTGCAGCGCCATGAACTGGACAACGCAGTGCAATACCTTTCCGAAGCGTTGAACATCCACCCGGGACTCACTGAAGCCAAACTCGACCTGGCTAAGACCTATCAGGCCCAGGGCAAGGTTGACGCAGCAGTGAAAATGCTCCAGACGGTCGTGGCCTCGGACCCCGACGACCAGGATGCCCACTACCTGCTGTTCAGCTTATATAAGGAGAGCGGGCAGACTGTGGAAGCCCGCAAGGAATTGCAGATTTTCCAGGAACTGAAGCGTAAAACCACCGAACAGGAGCAAAGGCGCATGCGGCTCGATTCCATTGATTAACGCCCGAGCGCCCAGCTTCTTGCGCGAGAGGCGATATCAGCCTTGACAAATTCCGCCCTGCGCCGATATTGTCTCTAAGCGCTTATTTAAACGTGCCCGCCGCATCATCATAAAAGTCAATTTGGGGCGCCTTGAGAGGGTATTTTCAGCGATGTCTCGCGAACTTGTCCTCGCCGCGACGCTGGTCCAACCCGGTCAGTACGAGGTACGTGAGTACCCGCTGCCGGAGCCAGGGCCTGGCTGTGTTCTGGTAAAAATGGAGTTGTCAGGAATCTGCGGCACTGACAAGCACGCCTACCAGGGCTACATCAACCAATATGCGGGCATTGGAGACGGTAAGAAGATTCGTTTCCCGATCATCCAGGGTCATGAAAACGTGGGAACCATCGCGGCCATCGGAGGAAGCAGCGGTTACACCGATTTTGAAGGTCTTCGGCTGGCGGTCGGCGACCGGGTGGTCGTTGGTGCGAACGTTTCCTGCGGCGAGTGTTACTACTGCCGGCATGACTTCCCCTACTATTTCTGCCAGAACATGACGGACTATGGCAATAACCTGAGTGCCGCCGATCCGCCGCATCTGTTTGGCGGCTGGTCTCAGTACATGTACATCATTCCTGGGAGCTTTCTGGTTCGCGTCCCTGACGACTTGCCTTCCGAAGTCGCGGTTCTCACCGAAGTCATGGCGGTGACCGTGGGACTTGACCGGGCCAAGCAGATGTCAGCCTTTCCCAGTGAAGCCTTTCTCTTCGACGACACGGTCGTGGTTCTTGGAGTGGGCCCGCTGGGCATGTGCTTCCTGATGAAAGCCCGCATGCTCGGAGCCGGAAACATCATTGCCGTCGATCTATCCGATTACCGCCTGCAGTTTGCCAAGCGGCTCGGGGCCGACCATGCGCTGAACGTTTCCCAGACGAGTCTCGCCGACCGACTGGATTTTATCCGCAGCCTTACCCAGGGCCGTGGAGCCGACATGGTGATTGAGACTGCGGGCGTACCGCAGGCGGTGCCCGAAGCCCTCGACATGCTGCGACTGGGAGGGCTACTCGTCGAGGCCGGCAACTTCTCCGACCTCGGTGAAGTACCCATAAGCCCTTTCCGCCATCTCTGCTCGAAGAGCGTGCGGATTCTCGGTGTCGGCGGTGAAGAACCAGCGAGTTACGGCCCCAGCATGCGTCAGATGGCTCGTTATATGAGTAACTATCCTTTACGAGAGTTTGTCTCGCATCGTTTCCCGCTTCGTGACGTTGAAGCAGCTGTGCAAAAGTCTGTCGCGTCGGATTCCATGAAGGTCGCCATCGCGCCCTGGGCCTGATTGCGAGTTTGGGCGAAATGATTTCACTAACACTTCTAGCGAAGGAGAGCATCCGATGGGAAAGCTAGCAATCACGGGTGGTAGGCCTGTCCGGAGAAAGCGCTTTGATCCTTGGCCCATATTCACGGAAAAAGAGAGGAAAGCACTTAGAGATGTTCTGGAAGGTCACAACTGGGGCGGACAACCCTTTCCAGGCAAGCATGCTGACGCGTTCGCCAAACAGTTTGCCAAGCTTCACACCGCCAAGTATGGCCAGTGTGTGAACACGGGTACCGTAGCAATTCAGGCCGCGCTCAAGGCTATTGATATCCGACCCGGGGACGAGGTGATTGTCCCGGCCTACACCTGGGAGGGAACCGTCGGACCGGTACTGCTGGTAAACGCAGTGCCGGTTTTCGTTGATATCGAGCCCGACACCTATTGCCTGGACACGAAGCTGATCGAGCAGGTAATCAGCCCCAAGACAAAGGCCATTCTTCCCGTCCACCTGGGAATGAGGTTTGCCGACATGGATGTGCTCATGGCGATCGCCAAGAAGCACACCCTCAAGGTGATCGAAGACTGCGCCCACGCCCATGGCGGCATGTGGCGTGGCAAGGGTGCAGGCTCGATTGGGGATGTGGGCGCTTTCAGCTTTCAGTCGAGCAAGCTGATCACGTCGGGCGAAGGCGGAGCCGTCATCACCAATAACCTGGAATACCATGAGCGGGTCCAGAGTTACATCAACGCCGGGCGGGCCAGTGTCACCGACAAATTCAAACATCGGATGATCGGATTCAACTATCGCCTGGGTGAGTTCCAAGCGGCAGTGCTGGGTTCTCAGCTCGAGCGCCTTCCCGGTCAGGCCAAGGTCCGGGAGAAGAACATGAAGTACTTCGAGTCGCGTCTTGGTGGCACTCGTGGCCTGGGACTGTTGAAACCGGAACCTCGTATTACGCGTCTAGCCCCTTACGGCTACGTGCTGAAGTATTTTGCGGAACAGGTAAATGATATTCCGCGTGCAGCCTTCGTCGCGGCTCTTCAACAGGAAGGAATCCCGTGCGACGGTCTTTTCTACGAGCCCGTTTACAAGAGTTCGCTATTCCCGGTTGATTCTGCCGATTTCCCTGCTCTGAGCTGGGGACGTTCTACCCCGCTTGACCTGCGGACCATGTATCGGTGTCCTGTTTCTGAGCGGGCCGCATATCACGAAGCAATCTGGTTCTCGCATCACCTGTTCCTCGGCGGCAAGGCCAATATCGACAGCATTAGCGATGGGATCTTCAAGGTTTTCGAGAACATTGAGGAGCTTCGTGGGCTCGAACACCGCGCCATCAAGTCACAAGGAATGAGCCGCGCCGACCGCGAAAGCTAAACGCACAACTCGGAGGGAACTTATCTATGCCAGGGGTCAAGCGAGTCGGCTACGCGGTTGTGGGTTTGGGAAGTATTTCTCAAGTCGCAGTGTTGCCCGCGTTCGCTCATAGCAAGAAGGCAAGATTGGTCGCGGTGGTGAGTGGAGACCACAAGAAGGCCCAGAAACTCGCGGAGCA
>CATPBJ010000090.1 GCA_955652395.1 uncultured Terriglobales bacterium
GATCGCTCCTGAATCCCGGGCAATCCGGAAGTCCTCCGGATTAGTCCCGACAAACGCCCTTCCTCCACTTGCGCTTGGGATTCGCAGGTGCCTTGCCGACTTCTCGATACCGAATCTGAACCAACGCTGAGCCGCCGACAATCTGCTCGGAACCACTCTGGCTTTCTAGAACACCTTTTCTGGACAAAACTTCCGTGTATCCGACCAACCACCCAGAACCTTACGCTATACTGCTTATTCTCCGTTTCACATCTAAAGGAACCTTAATGAAGCGAATTATCCTCGCTGTTGTCCTCGTCGTTTCGTTGCAAGCGGTCGCTCAGAGCAGTTCCGCGCCCACCGCTTCGTCCAATCCGAAAGTAAGGGCAATCACCGGATTCATACGGCTAGACAGAGCAACGTACCAAAAACAAATTGCCGACGCCCTCGTCGTGTTGCGGAGAGTCAAAGCCGAATTCGAATCCTCCGGTTACGAAGTAGAAACTGTGCGCGTTACGACTCAGCCGCTGGCTGAACTCGTCGCCGGCATGTCGGAGGACCAGGCGTTGACCTTTCTTGCCCAGCTTGACGAACTCTCTGTAAAGGAGAATTTCCTGCCGAACGTGGGGCCGGGAATGCTGCACGACACCGATGATCCTGCCACGATGCACCTTCTCGAAAGAGCGCTCTCGACTCTTCCGAACATCGAAGCCAGCACAATCATCGCCGATGAAGCTGGAATTCACTGGAAAACAATTCGTCGCACCGCTGAACTCATAAAGTATGTCAGCGAACACAGCCCACATAGCCAAGGGACTTTCAACTTCACCGCGACCGCCATGCTGAAGCCGTTTGCGCCATTCTTCCCGGGTTCCTATCACACCGGAGCTGGCAGACAATTCGCCATAGGTTTTGAAGGAGCGAACGTCGTCCGCGATGTGTTCACCAAAGATAAGGGCAACGCCGAAGGCGCTCTTGCCGACCTGACCGCTGCGCTCGCAAAACATGCATCGGTGGCTGCGGCAGTGGGCAAAAAGGTCGCTGCGGAAAATGGCTGGGCCTATCTGGGGGTCGACCCTACGCCCGCTCCCTTGGGGGACGTATCCATAGGGGCCGCTATCGAAGCTTTCACGGGTGCGAAGTTCGGTTCCAGCGGGACCCTCACTGCGGCACGCATCATCACCGCTGCTGTAAAAGCCGTGCCGGAGACGCAGGTCGGCTACTCCGGCTTGATGGTGCCTGTGCTGGAGGACAAGCTTCTGGCGCAACGGTGGGCCGAGTCTACTTACAACGTCGACTCATTGCTCGCCTATTCGGCTGTCTGCGGAACGGGCTTGGATACAATCCCACTCCCGGGGGACATCGGCCCCGAGCAAATGGAGCGCATTTTTGGTGATGTGGCTTCGCTCGCAACAAAATGGAACAAGCCACTCTCTGCACGCCTTCAGCCTATTCAAGACAAGAAGCCGGGCGATCAGACCGATTTCCAGGATCCGTATCTCTTCAACACCACATTGCACGCTCTGCCGTAGCTGTTGACCGCTTCCAACTTGCTGCACTGATGCATTTCACGGTTGGCTGGTGCCTGACGAGTGACTCGGAAGTTGACCGGAGCAAAGCCGGTAGGGTCGGCGGAATTATCCGCTGCATCGTCCTAATGGGTCCCATCTGCCCAAACGCAGGAATTGAAATTTCAAACCGCATTGATTGACTTACCCGTGCCCCACCCCGAGATTTTCCAGTCGAGGCCGGAGCCTCTAAACTGAGGCAATTAATGCGGAAGCGAGTTCACGCCATTCTCGCATCGGCAGTGCTTTCGGGTCCGCAGATAGCGCCTGGATACAGACGTGATTAGCACCGGCCGCCTGATGGTCATGAATTCGCTTGCAGACTGTATTGAGATCGCCCCAGGCGACTATGGCATCAATCAAACGGTCACTTCCTCCATTCTTGCAATCTGCCTCCTCAAACCCCTCTCTCAGAAAATTGTTGGTATAGTTAGGCAACGTGAGATAGATGGCAAGGAACGAACGTGCGATTTCTCGTGCCTTCGTGGGATTTGTTTCCAAAACGACGGCCTGCTCCGGGCATAACAGCGGCTTCGGTCCCATCAATTCGCGCGCTTTGGCCGTATGCTCTGGCGTGACGTTGTAAGGATGAGCGCCATCAGCCTGCTCAGCCGCCAGTTGCAGCATCTTGGGACCGAGCGCCGCCAGTACACGAGTCGTCGAGGCAGGGGCTACACTCTGATACGGAGCGGCGTCCATGGAATCCAAGTATGCCCGCATCTTAGCGACAGGCTTCTCATAACGATGACCACGCAATTGTTCCACCAATGGAATGTGGCTCACGCCGAGGCCAAGGAGAAAGCGGCTAGGATAAGCCTCGGACAATGTTTTTTGCCCAGCAGCCATACTGAAAGAATCGCGCGCGTAGATATTCGCAATTCCAGTGGCGACCACGATGCGGGATGTTGCGCTGAGGAGCAGGCTGGCCTGTGTGAGGGCTTCACGGCCCAGTGCTTCGCTATACCAGATTGCCCCGAACCCTAGCTGTTCTAATTCCGCGACAGCCTCGTATACCTTAGCGGCGGGTTGTTGCTCGAAAGCACCCGTCCAGATTCCGATTGGTTTTAGTGGGATAGAGGACGATTTCATTGGCATCAGTTTACCTTCGGTGTTGGTTCACATTCTGTTATCGCTATTGCTCTTTGGACCGAATTCAATCGTCTCAACGAGTTTCATGCAGGACCTCGCCTACGGGCCGCCATACTAGCATGTAGATAGGGCGAATGGGTCCCGGCCACCCGAATCTGTAAATTGAAATGAACTCTTCGCCCTAGATTGACTTGCTGGGGTGCCCACCCTAAGATTGCGGTCCGAGGCGGAACCCTCCCGATTTGATCGGCCAATTCCTGCACGCAGTCATCAATGCGGTCATCGGGGCTCAGCGCCGGTTGGCTTCGCTTGGAAATCGGGTGGAAAAGGAGTATGCACAGCCGATCGACCTCCTGTTCCGCAAAACAGTGCGCATTGTCCTGCTTGGCCTGCGCGCGACGTAGTTTGCCGGTGCAGGGAATGGTGCGTGCCTCACTCCATGGGAAGCAAAGGAGACTGAATTTGCAAAGAATGCTCCGTCCGCCTATCGCGACCTTCCTGGCCGCACTACTGCTTTCTGCGGCTCCTGTCTGGGCAGCGCAGCCCCCATCGCCGCGGCAACAGCTAGTGGTAGACTCCAGTTGGAAATTCTTCCGGGGTGACCCTGCCAATGCAGAGGCGCCATCATTCAATGATTCTGACTGGCGCACCGTGGACTTGCCGCACGATTGGAGCATTGAAGAAGCTCCCAACGAAAAGAATCCGACCGGATCGGGTGGCGGATACTTTCCTGCTGGTGTCGCGTGGTATCGAAAGACATTCACCGCTCCTCCAAGTTGGAAAGAGAAGCGAGTGAGCGTCGAGTTCGATGGCGTCGCCATGAACTCGACCGTCTATCTGAACGGCAAAAAGCTCGGGACTCATCCCTATGCATACACCAGTTTCCGCTTTGACCTCATTCATGAACTGGACTTCTCCAAGGCGAATGTCCTGGCAGTGCGCGTCGATAATTCACAGCAGCCAAGTAGCCGCTGGTATAGCGGATCAGGCATCTATCGGCACGTGCGGATTGTCGTCACAGAACCAATCCACGTATCTCCATGGGGGGTATTCGTCAGTACTCCCGACGTCACAAGCGCGACTGGGAGCGTTCTCATCCGTACCCAACTGCAGAACGACTCCACGGAATCAACCCAAGCCTCGGTGAGGACAACGCTACTTTCAGCAACAGGACAGCAAGTCGGAGAAGATCAATCGCCATTGCGGATTGGGGCGGGAACTCACGAAGAGACTACCCAGAAGATTGCACTCGTGCACCCGAAGCTTTGGTCTCCGGACACTCCGGTTCTGTATCGTGCAGTCACCGAGATCATTCAAGCCGGCAAAGTGGTTGACCGTGTCGAGACCAACTTTGGCGTGCGATCTCTTGCATGGTCGGTCGATAAGGGCCTGCTGCTCGACGGTAAATCCATCAAGCTTGCGGGCGGAAGCGTTCATCATGACAATGGGCCTCTTGGAGCCGCGGCGTTCGACCGGGCGGAAGAACGAAAGGTCGAACTCCTGAAGGCCGCGGGCTTCAATGCGGTGCGCACAGCGCACAATCCGCCATCGCCCGCCTTTCTGGACGCTTGTGATCGGCTGGGACTGCTGGTACTGGATGAGCCGTTTGACGTCTGGACAAAGAGCAAAGCAAAGTACGACTATGCACGTTTCTTCAACGACTGGTGGCAGCAGGACGTCAACTCCATGGTGCTGCGCGATCGCAATCACCCATCGATCGTTTTCTGGGGCATAGGCAATGAGATTCCCGAGGCGTGGACGAGTGACGGAGCGCCCATCGCCAAGCAACTCGCTGCCTGGGTCCGTTCACTCGACACCACAAGGCCTTTGACCGAGGCGTTCCCGGGTGCGACTTATACACCTAGTACGGATGCAGTCATGTCCCTGCTCGACGTTTCCGGGTACAACTACAACCTCCAGCAAAACCAGGCCAAGGACCACGATCGAGTTCCAAGCCGGATCATGATGACTACCGAATCATTGCCGTCTGCTGCATTTGACAATTGGAAGCTGGCTCATGAGCATCCATACATCCTTGGAGAATTTGTCTGGACGGCAATGGACTACCTCGGGGAGTCCGGAATTGGAAGCTGGTCGTACGGGACGCGGGAACAGGCTGGGCAGGCAGCTCAAGTTGCGTCGTTTATGAACCAGATGATGGCCAACATGGGGGCCGATGGAAAAAACCCCTTCGAAGCACTTGCACAGCAGCAGGACGGAAAACCAAATCCGACGATGAGTCTGATGTTTCCAGGCTTCCCGTGGCACGCGGCGGATTCAGGCGATTTGGACCTGACCGGCCATCGCAAGCCAGAATCGTACTATCGGGATATCTTGTGGAACGGCGGAAACCGGATCTTTGCAACCGTACGTCTACCAGAAACTGAAGACAAGAAGATCATTGCGATTGGCTGGAGCGTCTATCCCACGCTGCCGAGTTGGACTTGGCCCGGTCGCGAGGGAAAGGAGATGCAGGTGGAGGTTTATGCCGGTACCGAAAAGGTACGCTTGTATCTCAATGACAAGCTCGTGGGCGAAACGCCTACCACCGTGGAACAGCAACGCAAGGCCTTATTTACTGTTGCCTATACCCCGGGCACGCTGAAGGCTGTCGGAGTCAATGGTGATCGTGAGGTTGCCACGAGTGTGTTGCAGACAGCAGGAGACGCAGTCAGACTCCGCCTTACGACGGATCGCGACGTCCTGCAAGCTGACGGCGAGGATCTCGCATTCGTGACAGTGGAAGCACTGGATGCACAAGGGCGACTGCAACCCAATGCAGCGGCTGAGATCCAGTTCACCATCAGCGGCCCCGGCACGATGATTGCCGTAGGAAACGGAGACGGAACGAGTAGGGAGACGTATCAGGGTGACCACCGAGCATTCTTCAATGGACGTGCGCTCGTCGTGGTACGGACGTCTAGGACGCCGGGTTCAATTCGACTTGAAGCCAGAGTACCTGGTATGACTGCGGGAGAAATAACCATTCGAACTGAGCCGAGAGGCTCAGGGGCGGAGTTGCGATAGCCCGCACAAACGGTCAGATGACTGGATCCGCTCAAGGGACACCACGCCTCGAGTAGAGAAGGAAGAAGGATCGATCCTTCTTTCACGCATTCTCCACGATCTTTTGTGCTTCAGGCGAGCTGCGGTAAGAGCACAAATCTCGGATTGCTCGCCAACCTCATCCGGCGATCACACGCCAGGCCACTCATCCAGCTTGCCCTGGAGCCTCCTGGACCCCTCTTTTGCGGGATTAGTACCCGTCAAACGCCCATCCGTCCCTCCACCTGCGCCTTGGCATTCGCAGTTCCCTTGCCGACTTCTCAATAGTAATCCGGGGATGGGCGACCATCCGCGAAGTCGGTGGATTTAAACTTCAATCGATGGCTCGGTTTACAATCGGGAGCCATGAAGATCTTTGATCGATTGCGTTTGGTTTTGTTTCTTGCCGGAGCAGC
>CATPBJ010000091.1 GCA_955652395.1 uncultured Terriglobales bacterium
CCTAGATTAAGCAGAATGTTTTGTATTGCCGCTTAAGAGATCCAGCGCGTGTGGGAGCAGATCGATGACTGCTTCGAGAGATTCGGCGGCACCGCGGGGACTGCCGGGGAGGTTCAGGACTAACGACCTATCGCGCACACCGCAGATGCCGCGGCTGAGGGCTGCCAGCGGCGTCTTTTTCGAGCCTTCGAGGCGCATGCGCTCGGCTACACCTTCGAGAAGACGGCCGCAGACGGTGCGGGTGGCGTCGGGAGTCACATCGCGCGCGGCGATTCCAGTTCCGCCGGTTGTCACCACCAGGCGGACCTGTCCGGCCAGGCGGATGATTGCCTGTTGAATGGCGGGCTGATCGTCGGGGACGATCTCAGTTGCGACTACCGCAAAATTCTTGCGCTTGAGGATTTCCGCAACCGCGGGTCCGGAAAGATCGGCGCGTTGGCCGCGGGCCGAGGAATCGCTGACAGTGAGGACGGCGGCGGACAAACCTTCACGAATCGAGGCTTCAGGAATCGAGGAGGACATCTTCTTCTTCCTCGGCGCCGCCTTCGTCGCGTTTGGATTCGTCGAGCATGCGAAGGCCTTCCATCAGTAGGCCCTGGGTGTTCAGGGTGGTGGTTTGTTTGCCGGTCTTGCCTTCGAAGTTAATCTGGAAACTGCCGCCGGTCCAGCTGAGGACTTTGAAGACCGCTTTGTCGCCGATGAGTGAACCGTAGACGGCATGGGTCACCTGGCCTTCGCTGAAGTACATTTCACATTTGTCGCGTTCGTTGGTGAGAGTGAGAGCGCAGCTCTTGCGTCCCATTTCGAGCGACTGCACCAGGTCAATCACGTTCATCTGCGACAGGTTGCCGCGCAACACGCCGTCGGAGGGCGCGGTCTTGGCCATTTTTTCCAGCGCAATCTTGTCGATCACGCGCTTGATGCGCTGGGTGGCTTCCTTCAGGAAGAACGGTTTTTCGACGAAATCATCGATTGGGTCTTGGCCGGAAAGTTTTTCGCTGATGTCGGCCTTGCTAGCCAGCAGGATCACGGCAATGCCTGCGGTCTTGGGACGACTCTTCAGGCGCTCGACCAGTTGGTGGCCATCCATGCCGGGCATGCGGTAGTCGCTGACCAATAGGTCGGGCGGGTCGTCTACCGCTTTCAGCAGGGCGTCAGCAGTGTCGTTGGAGGTGGTGACGCTGGCCAGCGGGGTGAGCGCGCCCTGCAGCAGTCCCAGGACCATGGGATTGTCGTCCACCAGCAGGACTTTGATGTTATTCGGCATGGCAGGCTAGGTCGTTTTGCGGACGCGGGTGTAGCTACCGCTCTTGCCTCCGGATTTGTGCTCGAGCACGACCTCCCGGATTTCGATTCCCTTGTCCAGCGCTTTACACATATCGTACACGGTCAGCGCGGCGACGCTGGCAGCGACCAGGGCTTCCATCTCGACTCCCGTAACCGCCGTGGTGATAACTTTCGAGGTAATAGCGACGCCATTCTCGCACAGCCGCATGGTCACATCAACGTGGGAAAGCGGCAAGGGATGGCACATGGGGATCAGATCGGAGGTGTGCTTAGCCGCCATGATGCCCGCCAAACGGGCCACTTCCAGAGGATCGCCCTTGGGATTTCTTGGCAGCGCTTTGAGCACGGCAGGCTTCAGGGCGACGAAGGCGCTGGCGGCGGCCTCGCGTTTGCTGGGAGTCTTGGTGGAAACATCCACCATGCTCGCTCGGCCGGCGCGATCGTAGTGAGAGAGTTTCTTCGGCATCGCGAAACGCTATCTTACACGCGTCAATGTAGGCGCGAGCGTTTCGCTCGCGCGGGAAGCGCTCATTGCCCCAGCGGACCGAACGCGCGAGCGGGACACTCGCGCCTACATTAGCGCATCAGGACCGGGACCGATTCGCCTGCCGGAATCTTGTCGCGGTCTGGGGGAATCACGATGTAGCAGTTGGATCGCGTCATTGATGCGATATCGCCGGAGCCGTGCCATGGCGCCACTTCCACTTCTGTGTGTTCGAACTCTCCGGACAGGATTGCCGGGAGGAAGCGTTTCAGGCCGGTTTTCGTTCTTATCTCGGACTTTAGGCGGGCTTTCAGGAAAGCCAATTTTCGGGGGGACATCCCTGCCAGTGCCTCCAGAACTGGGCGGGCGAATAGTTCGAAGGTCACCATCGTCGACACCGGATTGCCCGGGAGGCCGAAAAGATAGACATGAGCTTGCGGAGAGGCCGGCTGTTCGCGGGCGAGGGCGCCCGCGCCACTTGGAACTCTTCCGAACAGTACCGGCTTGCCGGGTTGAATCTGTGCTCCAGTGAAGAAAAACTCTGCCTGGAATTCTGCCAGGACTGATTCGACCAGGTCGTACTTGCCCATGGAAACTCCGCCGGCCAGCAGGAGCAGATCGGATTCGAGGCCGTCGGCGATCAGTTCGCGCAAGCGTGCCGGCTCGTCGGGAGCGATCGGCAGCAAGACGGGCTCTCCGCCGGCGGCTTGTACCTGCGCGGCGAGAGAATAACTGTTCGAGTTGCGGATTTGATTGGCTGCGGGCGGGACATCGATGTCCACAATTTCGTCACCGGTGGAGAGGATGGCGACTTTGGGTTTGCGGTAGACCAGCAGGCGGCTTCTGCCTACCGCCACCGCCACTGCAATCGCAGCGAAGTCGAGCCAGGCGCCCGGGGACAGCAACCGCTCACCGCGCTTCGCCTCCGAGGCGATGGGAACGATGTTGTCGCCTGCGGCCACCGGCTTCATAATCTGCACCCGGCCGGCATCGCGTGAGGTGTGTTCCACCATCACGACGGCATCGGCGCCAGCAGGTGCGGGAGCGCCCGTCATGATGGCCGCGGCCTGGCCGGATTGCAGCGTGGGAATGTCATCGCTTCGAGCGCCGGCTCTGATTTCTCCGATCACCTCGAGTGAGGCGGGAATCTGGGAAAGGTCGGCGGCTTGCACCGCATAGCCATCGCGCATAGCCCTGGGGAACGGCGGGAAGTTGCGGTCCGCGACCACGGGCTCAGCCAGAATTTGCCCTGCGCCCTCCAGCAGTTCTACCAGTTCCTTGCCGCGGGGACGCAGCTGCGCGGCGTGATGTTCCACCAGGTGACGCGCGTCTTCAAAACTCAGAATGAGAGACGGCTCGGGCACGGCAGCCATGCAGGAGATGATACGACAGACGGCGTTGGGCCAGTTTGAAACAGATTCACCACGAACCACGTAGGGGCAGATGTCCTCATCTGCCCGGCGGAGCGAAGCTCCGCTATTTTCGCGGCATGCCAGGACTTGTCGAGCCCGACCGGACAGATGAGGACATCCCTACGTGGTCGTGGAGAGTCGGTCGTATTGTCTCTGCTGGTAACCCGGTTCGGTTGGCATTGAGCATCTCGCCGGCTTCGAGGACAATCAGGTTACGGATGCCCGAGTTGTTCTGTGGAATGGGGGAAAGCTGTGCTTTTCCGACATGCATTTGCAGTCTGGCTGATGGCCGCTATGATCACGGCGGCCCAGGCCAAAGACATGGCGCTGGTTTCCAACAAATCCAATGGGGTGACTGATGTTAGCATGTCCGAGCTGGTCAAAATCTGCAAGGGGCAGACCAACCACTGGCCCAAGGGCAAACCGGTCACCTTGTTCAGCCTCAATCCCGCGTCCAGCGAGATGAAGATGGTGCTGGAAAAAGTCTATGGCATGTCGAGCGACGACGTCAGCGCCCTCATCACCAATCGAAACCACGGCCGAGCGAATCATCCGACCATCGTTGTCGTCAATTCCAACAAAGATCTGATCGAGGCTGTGGAATCCACGCCGGGCGCAGTGGGGCTGGTGGATGTGTACTCGATTAATGGGGGCATCACTGTATTACGCGTCGACAGCAAACTCCCCCTCGAAGCGGGATACCCTCTGCACGGGAACTAGTGCTACAACATAGCAAGAAGCCATCCGATGAGCAGCCCCCTCACCGAACCCAACTCTGAGTCCAGAACGGCGCGCCGCTTTCCTCGACACGCGCTGGATGTCCGCGTCTCGGTACACGCCTTTCGCTCCGGGGAAAACGTCTCCGTTTGGGGGCGATCGAATGAGCTTGGAGAAGATGGCATTGGGGCAACCTTGACGGGTGAACTGGAACCCGGGGAAGTCGTATCCATGGAACTGTTGTTGCCCGCGGCGTCGTTTCCCATCAAATTCCGCGCCCTGGTTCGATATCGCGACGGCCTGCGCCATGGCTTTGAGTTTCTGGCCTTGAAAACGGCCCAATGCGACGAGATCCGGCGGGTCTGTGAAACCCTCTCCGCCGGTACTTAAGCGGGCTCGGGCAATGGCGTAGCCTCGTCGCAGCGGCGGGAATCAGTACCCTCGAATCAATAGACTTTGGTTTTTCGGATCGGGACTGGAGATGCAACTTTTCCCCGTCAAATGCGTCCTATTTAACAGAGAATAGAAGCCAGGAATCCAACACTCCCGGTTTGTGCGTAAACCTCTCAGGAGCTTCCCCTCATGCTGATCAAGAAGGCGGCCGACATTCCATCCTCCGAGATCACTCCGAAAGGCCTGTATCTGAACCGACGGAAGTTTGTGGCGGGCACGGCGCTTGCTAGCGCGGCGGCGGTGGCGGCCGGAGTGGGCTTGCACGAAATGGCTTCGCCCTCGTCAGTGGCACAGGCCAATACCAAAATTGACAACATACAGAAGAGTCCGTTCTCGACCAGCGAGACGATCACTCCCTACAAGGACGTCACGAACTACAACAACTACTACGAATTTTCTAGCGACAAGTACGAGCCTGCCGGACTGGCCAAGAACTTCAAGACGCGTCCCTGGACGGTCACGATCGACGGCCAGATTAAAAAGAAACAGGTGCTCGATGTGGACACGATTATCAAGATGGCGACACCGGAAGAGCGCGTCTATCGCCACCGCTGCGTGGAAGGCTGGTCGATCGTGGTGCCGTGGGTGGGATTTTCGCTCAGCGAATTGATCAAGCGCGCCGACCCTCTGCCCAAGGCGAAGTTTGTCGAGTTCAGTACGCTAATGGATTTAAGGCAGATGCCGGGTCAGCGCAGCCGGGTGCTGGAGTGGCCTTATGTCGAAGGCTTGAGGATGGATGAGGCCATGCACCCGCTGGCACTCTTGTGTTTTGGAATGTATGGCGAAGTGCTGCCCAACCAGGATGGCGCGCCGTTGCGCATGGTGATCCCGTGGAAGTACGGCTTCAAGAGCATCAAGGCCATCGTGCGCGTTCATTTTACCGATAGCCAGCCCAGCAACACCTGGAATATATCCGCACCTAGCGAATACGGGTTCTACTCCAACGTGAACCCGCACGTGGATCATCCGCGCTGGAGTCAGGCCACGGAGCGTCGCCTGGGAGAATTTCGGAAGCGTCCGACCTTGATGTTCAACGGCTACGATCAGGTGGCATCGCTCTATTCCGGCATGGATTTGAAAAAGAACTTCTAGATTATGCGAAGGCAGGACGCCAGCGCACGAAGACCTATGGTCCGATGGTTCAAACCCTTCGTATTTCTCGCCTGTCTGGGGCCGCTGGCGCGGCTGGGGTGGAAAGCGTACATGGGTTTGCTCGGGGCCAATCCCATCGAAGTCATCACGCATTCGACCGGAGACTGGATCCTGATTTTCCTCCTGGTAACGCTCTCCATCACGCCGGTGCGCCAGCTGACCGGTCAGCCGTGGCTAATTCGTTATCGCCGCATGTTTGGGTTGTTTGCATTCTTCTACGCGGTGCTGCATTTCCTGACTTACATCTGGCTGGATAAATTCTTCGACCTGCACGAGATGTGGGCCGATGTGAGCAAACGCCGCTTTATCACTGTGGGCTTCACCGGATTCGTCCTGCTGATTCCGCTGGCGCTGACTTCCACCGCCGGCTGGATACGCCGCCTGGGAGGCAAGCGCTGGCAAGCCTTGCATCGTCTGATCTACGTCAGTGCCGTCGCCGGCGTGATTCATTATTGGTGGCTGGTGAAGGCGGATATCAGCAAGCCAGCGCGGTATGGCTTCGTGCTGTCTTTGCTGTTGGGGTATCGGGTCGTGGCGTGGCTGGTGCAAAGGAATAAAGAGAAAAAAGCGGCTTCGATGGTGGCCCGCCGAGCGGAAGTCACGGAAGGATAGCCTCGTGCGCGATGGCGGCGCGGGCGTTCAACGACAGTACGGGCTTTCGCTACATACTAAGTAACCTGGCGGTGACAACTTTCGTTAGGTCGCTGTGTTAAAGATTGGGGATACCGGTGTTTCCAACTGCCATCACGGAGTAGTGCAGGTTATGCTGCTTATTTCTTATGAAAACTCTATATCTGTGCCTGAGTTTGGTTTTGCTTCTGTTTTGTCCCGCTTGTGGAACGGGTAGCGGTGGCGTCCCAGGATTCATTCCGAAGGGAAATTTTTCCAATGCCAGCCTTAACGGGCAATATGTCTATCAGATCGAAGGGTTTGATTTCAGGAGCTTCAACAACGTTGTTCCGTACCGTGAAGCTGGCGTGTTTACCGCCAACGGCAACGGACTCATCACCAGCGCGACCGACGATATTTCCGAGGGCAGCGGTATAGCGACCACCATCAGCACCGGCTCCTACGCCATCAGCAAAGATGGCACGGGCACTATGATCTTTAACAACGCTCTGGCAACAATCACCCTGGAAGTGACGCTGGTCAGTGCATCCAAAGTTTATCTGGTGGAGGGCGACGCAGTCCTGAACGCAGGCGGACTGGCGGAGAAGCAGAACGCCACAGCAATGGCGGCCGCTCCCAGCGGGACCTTCGTTTTCCGGGAACATGACATCGATTCGGTGCAATCCGTGGCCAGCGTGGGCGCTTTCACGGTGGCGGGCGGCATCGTCAGCAACGGAAACGAAGACCTCAATCGCGGCGGAACGCTCAGCTCCCTGACCTTTACGGGCTCGCTCAACGCTCCTGATCCGACGACCGGACGCGGCACCGGAACTTTCACTGACACTACGCCTGCCACTTCCAGTTTTAATTACTACATCGTGGATGCCAATAACGTGCGATTCCTTGCCGCCAATATCGGGGTCGTCGGGCAGGGCCGGGCCGAGGTCCAGAGCGGCGCGCCTGCGCTTTCAGGCAGCTACGCGTTCGGGAACAAGGGGGACACCGCTACATTGGGCGGAGTAAATATGGCTGGTCGCTTCACCGCCAGTGGAGGAATGATCACCGCCGGCGCACGCGACTCGGTGCAGGACGGCGGCACTGCCACGAACGTAAGTTTCACGGGAACCTACACGCAGGCCGCCAGCGGCCGCGCCCTGGTAAGCCTCACCACCCCGGCGAACAGCAACCTGGTGGTATGGATGGTCAATCCTGCACGCGGCCTTTTCATCGTCAATGACCCCAACACGGTGCAGGACGGAAGCCTCGATTTGCAGCAGGTTTCCTCGTTTACGAATTCCACGATGAACGGCCAGTTTGGGTTTGTGATGGACGGGTTCGACCAAGGCGGAGCGAAGGACCGGGTGGGCACGCTGCAGTGGGACGGATCCGGAAAGCTGATATTGAATGAATTTTCGAATGCAGCAGGAACTCCCAACACGGCCATTCTGTCGGGAAATTACTCCGTTTCGACGAACGGGCGGACCGGGGGTTCGATCAGTAACCTTTCCAGCAATCTGATATTTTATCTGGTCTCGGGCAACGATGCCTACGTGGTGCAGAACGACGCGAACGTGGAGATCAACGGAACCATCAGCAAGCAGCAGTAGATAATTAAGAAATTTCAGATTGGCGGATTTTAGATTTCAGATTGGGTGTGATCAGCTCGCTTGCTGGTTCCGAGCTCGGCGGAGTTAAAGCAAATCTGCACCCGGCCCTTAATTTTGAAATCTACTGCAATCTAAAATTCCTCCTCAGCCTCTTTCGTACGCGTGCTTCTGCTCCAGTTCGGCCAGGGCGGCACGCATGTCCGCTTCAAATTTTTCTGCTTGTGCCATCAGGGAAGCATTAGCTGAAGCCCACTCACTCTGGAGGGTCACCAATCCCTGGTCGCGCAGTTTTTGCGCCACCTCGAGCAGTTGCGCGGGCGAGGTTTCCAGGAACAGCGCCTCGGTGGGATCGCCGACCCACACCGGCCCTCCGGCGACTTTGGTCTGCCAGTAGACTTTTCGCGCCACCAGCAGGGCCACATTTTCGTCCGTCGCTTTGCCAAACACCCACTTGCTGCGTTTGAACTCGTAATAACGGCTGGAGAATTGCACCGGGACTCGCTTCCCCGACTTCAGAAACTCGATTTGCCGGCGATCGACTTCCTTGCGCAGAGCATTGATCACAGGAGCCTCAATGTCCTTCGGTTCCAGTGACGGCATCACTTCGTACACCGTCGCGGACAGGTTGACTGACACGGGCGCATGGAGTCCTTCAGAATTTTCGAGAGCGATGTCGGCGTGCAGCACCCAGAAGTCTGCACCCGAGGTGGACTTGCGAAACGGCCACTCCAGATGGAACGAGAGGGGCAAGCCGCTGAGACATACGTAGACCTTCTTCTCCTGCGCTTTATTTGCTCGTAGAGAACTGCTCATAGTGAGATTGACTTGGAATTTGTATTTTAATCGTCGCCACTCCACTTTGGGCCTAAAACGGGCAAGAAATTGGATCAGGTTTGGCGGAACCTCAAGCCTGCGGGCTCATCCCCACCACAGTAACTTCTGTGATTCTTGCCAGTCGTGAGGCAAAGCTAGCCGAGCCTTGCTCGGCCGGGACCGGTCGAAGACCGTCCCCCCATGGTCAATGGAGACGACAGTGGCGCGGATTCCCACTTTGCAGTCAAACAATAACGAGATCGGCCGGCAAAGCCCGCTGGACTCTGCGCTTCTTCCCACCTGTTTACTGAAAGGATTCGTATTGAACGGTGTGCCGCAACCCGACCCACACAAGACTATCGGCCGGACGCTGCGCCTGCTGCCTGGGGCTGCATAGAGGCAATCTTCTCCAGGAGTGCGTTGATGCTTCTGCCGGTTTCGAGGGTGGCGTCCACTGCGGGATGACCCTCCCCGTCCGTGTGCGTGACCAGGACGCGGGTCTCCGGGTGGGCCTTTTTGACCATATATGCCAGATGATGCCGGTCGTTCTTGGTCAGAGTGGGGCCGAGGATCACCAGATCGAACTTTTCCCGCCGAAGGGTGTCCTGCACCTGCTGACGGCCTTCAGCTTGAGTGACACTGTAGCCCGCCTTCTCAATCGTAACCGACTGCGTAGCAAGGACTTCCGAATCACCTTCCGCGTACAGGATCTTTAGCTTTGACGAGGATTTCGAGGTATTTGCCATAGTGGAATGGGCCCGGCCTTTCTCTTCCCGGCTGACCTGCCACGTTAGCAATCCTCCGCTGCCCTGAGAACGTCACCGAAGACCAATGAGAAGTAGACCGAAGATCATCGCCCGACCGGGGCGTAGGGGGCC
>CATPBJ010000092.1 GCA_955652395.1 uncultured Terriglobales bacterium
ATCATGTAGGGACGGGTCGGAGACCCGTCCCTACATGATCTCAGATGGTGCCTACGGCTTTCCTGACTGCAGCTCTCGCCAGGAGGCGAGTTGAATCCAGCGTCGGCAGCGACGACGAGTCGGGCGTGACCAGCAGCGGAATCTCGGTGCAGCCCAGAACTACCGCATCGCAGCCCTGGTCAGCCAGTGTCCGGATTACTTCCTGAAAATAGGCCAGAGAACGTGGGATGAACTGGGCGTTGACCAGTTCGTCCATGATGATCTGGTTGATTCTTTCGCGCGCTTGCGGGTCCGGTGTGCGGTGTTCGAGGCTGGCTGCTTTCAACTTCTCCGGATAGACTGGACCCTCCATCAGGTAGCGGGTGCCCAGTACGCCCAGGCGCTTGAAGTGGCTTCGGCGGGCCTGGTTCGCGACCTCCTGTGCGATGTGCAGCCAGGGGCGCGGGGAACGGTGCTCGACCAGATCAAAGGCCTGGTGGATGGTGTTGTCAGGGCAGATCAGGAAATCGGCGCCGGCCTTTGCCAGCTTGTCGGCCGAAGAAAGCATCAGGTCGGCAACTCCCGGCCAATCGCCGGTGTAGATGCAACTCATGTATCGAGCCAGGGGATGAGTGTGCATCGAGACCTCGGGGTGATCGTGAGCTCCGAGCAACTGGGCGCCTTCAAGCGCGATGGTGCGGTAGCAGAGCGCGGCTCCCTCGGCGCTGCAAGCGACGATGCCGATGTGCTGGTTCATGGGGTTCTCTCTAAATTTACTCCCGAGCCGCCAGCATCTCGACCTGCTGCAGCATCGTGTCCAAGGCCCGGCGCGCGTAATACTTGCCGCCCGCTACAACGCCGAAAATCTTACGCGTGTTGCCGATGTCATCGAGCGGGTTGGCGTCCAGCAACACCAGGTCGGCCACGCGCCCCTGCTCGACCAGTCCGTATTTGTCTACTCTGGCCAGAAACAGCGCCGGGTTGAAAGTGGCGGACTGGAGAGCCTGCAAGGGAGTGAAGCCGCTCTTTACCAGCCAGTCCAGCTCATCGTGCAAACTGAACCCGGGAAACACGTAAGGGTCGGGACCGTCGCTGCCGGCCATGAACAGAACACCGACGCTGTGCATTGCTTTCACTAACTCCAGGTCGCGGGCAGCTTCTACCTTGAGGGCCATCAGCTCTTCGGGCGAAGTCCTTTCGCGGAGCTTCGCCGGATCCCATTCCTTCCGCACCGACGCGGGAACATATTTGAGGCGGGAATCGGATCCCATATCCCGCTCGTCCACGCGGCTGTTGGCCTGGGTCCACACCAGCGTCGGCACTTGCCAGGTATTGCTCTGCGCAAGTTGCAGGAACAACGCGCTTGCCCTGGTCCGGTCGTACGTGGCTATGATCTCGGGGCCGAGTTTCTCGTACGCCGCGTAATCACGTTTCGCCAGTGCGGTGAGCCCCTGGGCCCGAAGTTCGTCCTCGCGAGACGAGCAAGCGAGCAGGATTCCGGTCAGATGCTCGATGCTTCTCTGCCCCGCCGTGGCAGCTTCGCGGACGCTCACCGAGTACGGAACATGGCCTACGAAGGAAATGTCCTGCTTTGAAGATTCCTGAGCAATTGCAAAATAAGAGTCGCGCGGAACATTGGAAAGTATCTTGACAAAATCCAGGCTCCGCTTCTTCACTTCGTCCACCGCCTGACGCGCGTCTTCCGGAGTGTTCACAGCGATGGTCTGCCGGTCGCTCTTACCTCCCGCCAGAAACGGGCCGGCCAGGATCAGGTGCGGACCCAGCAGTTCTCCACTCTCGATCCGGCTGCTGCGGTTCTTAAGCACGTCCGGATCGCCGCCCATATCGCGCACGCCGGTCACGCCGTTGGCGATGTAGAGTGGGTAGATCACTTTCTCATCCCATGCCGGAGACATGAAGGCGCTGTGCACGTGCATGTCCCAAAGGCCAGGGACCATATATTTTCCGTTGGCATTGACGATCTGGATGTCGTGTCCCTGTCCCACAAAGCCCACTTTCGCCACGCCGCTGATCCGCCCTTTTCTGATCACAACCGTCATACCCTGGGCAATTGCGCCGTCGCGCACATTCACCACATTGACGTTGGTGAAGATCAGCACCTCGGAGTGGGTTTTTGGTTTGGAGTCCGCCCATAGGAAAGTGGTCAGGCACAACCAGACGGTCAGAGATGCTTTCATGCCCCCAGGCTCCGGAAGACACAGGAAAGGCTAAGTGTGGGCCGCCGCCGCGTCAAACAAATTCAGGAATGTCAACTTCTTTTCCGCAGGGAGGAAAGAGGCCTCGAAGGAGTTCCGTGCCAGCTCCCGCAGATGCTCTTCGGTAAAACCGAACGACTGCTGGGCCAGCTGGTATTCGCGCGCCAGCGATGTACGAAACATGGCAGGGTCGTCAGTGTTGAGCGTGATCATGATTCCCTGATCAAAATACTGACGGACGGGGTGAGCACTCAACGATGCGCACGCGCCGGTGCGCAGATTGCTGGTAAGGCAGATCTCTACGGGAATCTGGCGTGTGGCCAGTTCTTCCACCAATTCCGGATCTTGCGCTGCGGTGAGTCCGTGTCCGATGCGTTCCGCGCGGAGATTGAGCGCGCCCCAGATGGATTCGGGCGGGGCATTTTCACCCGCGTGCGCGGTCAAGTGCAATCCGTTATCGGCAGCGTAGCCGTAGGCGTCGCGAAACAACTCGGGGGGCCCCTTCTGTTCGTCCCCACCGATGCCGACCGCCACGACGTTGCGCTCTCGATGACGCACCGCAACTTCGAAAACCTCGCGAGCCGCAACCGGCCCGAACTGGCGCACCGCATCAAACATCCATAGCAGGGAAACGCCAAAGTCACGCTCTCCCTTTTGCCGGCCTCGATCCAGGCCTTCGAACAGAGCATCGAAATTTTGCTTGCGCCACAAACACACCCCCACCGACACGTACACCTCGGCGTGCAGCACGTTTTGCGCCCTGAGCCTTTCCATCAAGCGGTAAGTAATGAGTTCGTAATCGTCAGCGGTGTGCAGGTCTTCGGTCACGGCCTTGAAGGCCATCAGGAAGCCATTGAAATCCTGGTAGCTGTAGAGCTGTTCGATTTCGGCCAGGGTGCTGGTCTTGCCATGGCGCTGCCTCAGTTCAAGCAGGGTCAAGGGGTCGATCGCACCTTCAAGATGCAGATGCAACTCGGCCTTGGGCAGGGTCACAATGAACGAACTGGGCTGCGACGCCATAGCTTGATTGTAGATTGAAGGCCGAGGGTTTGCAGGGAGAATCGTTTTCAGAATGAAGAATTGCAGATTCTAGATTGAAGATTTTTGATCCTCCCAAAGGGTTCTCGTCCTTCATTCTGCAATGTGAAATCTTCGAGATCTCACTGCTTCTAGGTTTTGCAGAACTCGCTGTGATGGCGGCTGTAGAAGATGTAGATCGCCAGACCGAGCGCGAGCCAGATGAAGAAGCGCAGCCAGGTGATCACGGTCAGTCCGGTCATCAGTCCACCACACAACACAACCGAAATCAGCGGAAACCACGGCACAAAGGGAACACGGAAGGTGCGGGGGCGATCGGGCTGCCTGCGGCGGAGAAAGATAACGCCCAGCGACACCAGGACGAACGCAAACAGGGTACCGATATTGGAAAGGTCGGCGGCATCGCCGATGTCCACCAGGCCAGCGGGAATTCCTACCGCGAAGCACGCAATCCAGGTGGACCAATAGGGAGTCTTGTACTTGGGGTGAACCACGGAAAAAAGTTTGGGCAAAAGGCCGTCGCGGGACATGGCGTACCAGATGCGCGCCTGTCCATACTGAAAGACCAGCAGCGATGAGATCATGCCGGTGAGCGCGCCCACTACGATCACGGAGCGGAAGAACGGGTGCGCGCCCAGGTACTTGAGTGCGTAGGCGACAGGCGCTTCAGCGGCTTCGCCGGAAACGAAAGTGGTGTACTTCATCATGCCCAGCAGCACGATCGCGACTCCAACGTATAGGATGGTACAGATGATCAGCGACGCGATGATGCCGAAAGGCAGGTCGCGTTGCGGGGTCTTACATTCCTCGGCCGCGGTGGATACGGAATCAAAGCCGATGTAGGTGAAAAACACGATGGCGCCGCCGGTGACAATTCCAGCAAATCCTGAAGGAGCGAACGGCCTCCAGTTGGCCTTATTCACCAGCATGCCGCCCACGACCAGGAACGTCAGGATCGCACCGATCTTGATCAACACCATCACATTGTTGGCCCCGGCTGACTCCTTCACGCCCCGGACCAGCAGCAGCGTCAGAATAAAAACGATCAGGAAGCCGGGCAGGTTGAAATATGAGCCGGTCCAATGTCCCGAGGCCCACACCGGGCTTGCCCACTCGTTGGGCAGTTTGATCCCGAAAACCGCCAGCTGCGCCTTGGCATATCCGCTGAAACCGACTGCGACCGCAACATTGCTTACCACGTATTCCAGGATCAAGTCCCAGCCGATAATCCACGCGAAAATTTCACCCAAGGTGGCGTAAGAATAGGTATAAGCGCTGCCCGCAATCGGGATCATCGACGCCAGTTCGGCATAGCAAAGGCCGGCAAAGCTACAGGCGACGGCGACTAGCAGAAACGAGATGGCGATGGAAGGCCCCGCTGCGGGACGCCCGTGCATCAGTGCTCCCGCCGTACTTCCCGTGCGCAAGAAGTTGGAGATCAGGTCCAACACTTGCGCGTGTAGCATCGACGGGGCTTCGAAATGCTCTCCCGCTGCGGCCGTACCGGTGAGGACGAATATCCCCGAGCCGATGATCGCGCCGATGCCGAGGGCGGTAAGCGACCACGGACCGAGGGATTTCTTAAGACGATGACCCGGCTCGTCAGCCTCCGCGATCAGTTTGTCGATGGACTTGCAGCAGAGAAGTTGGTGGTCAGAGGTGCGGGCGGTTGCCATTGGAGGTTGTGCCAAAGGTTTTTGTCTCCTGAGAAGCACTTGGCCCATTGGCACTTGGCATCTAGCCAGTCCGCGGCTAAGTGCCAAGTGCTGAATGCCCAGAACCTTTCTACCGCTTCGCCGTACCGCGGGCCATCTTCTTCACCTTGCGCTTGGCCGAACCGCGAGCGTATTCGCGGGGCTTCAGCGGATTTTCCGCCTTACGCTTTTTGCGCGACGCACGCTTGGTTTTCTTGCGCTCTTCCTTGGTCAGTTTGCTTGTGTTTGCCATGAGTGCTGTTTGGTTCTCCTTAGAAGTGGTGCTTCAGATTTGGCGATGCGCAGGTTCACCCAGGGCTGAGCCTGGGCTGCATTCATGTGCCGCTTTGCGGCTAGAAGCTAGGAGCCAGAAGCTAGAAGCTGAATTCTAGACCCCTTCCAGCTGCGCATACTTCTCCACTAGCTTCTTCAAACCGAAGCGAGGGAATTGTACCGTAATCTTGGCATCTTCAC
Organism: uncultured Terriglobales bacterium; assembly: GCA_955652395.1. Lineage (GTDB taxonomy): Bacteria > Acidobacteriota > Terriglobia > Terriglobales > Acidobacteriaceae > JAIQFF01. The sequence continues at coordinate 5,402 of CATPBJ010000092.1, forward strand.
CTTCTCCTTCGCGCTGGTAGACGGTGCCTTCGCCATATTTCGGGTGGCGAACTTTCTGTCCCGGGCGGAACCCCTTTTTGCCTTTAGGTTCCTCGACCGACAGTTTGGGGACGCTGAATTTCTTGCCTCGCGAGGCGAAGAAGTCGGCAATGTTCTCAATCGAGTTGTAGGACTTGCCGGAATAGGACGACGCCGGCGTGCGCGGCTTCGGCTGACTGGCCCAGGCAGCGCTCTGATCTTCGTCTTCGTAGGCGTAGTGCGTGGACCTGTGTTCCTGCTGCTGTGGCGCGGGCGACCCCGCCCGCGCAGCTCTTCCCTGTCTTCGAGACCCTCCAAGTTCTTCGACCAACGCTGCCGGTACCTCCTCCAGAAACCGCGACGGGATGCTGGCCTCGGGTAGATCGGTGCCGTAACGGCGGCGGTAGACTGCGCGGGTCAGAATCAGCGTGTCCATGGCCCGGGTCATGCCTACGTAGCAAAGGCGGCGCTCTTCTTCGACGTCGTCAGGATGCAGGAAGGTCCGCGAGTGCGGAAATAGTCCTTCTTCCAAGCCCCCCAGGAAGATCAGTGGAAACTCGAGGCCCTTGGCCGCGTGCAAGGTCATGAGAGTGATCTGGGCACGCTCGTCATAAGCATCAGCATCGCTCACCAAAGCGGCATGGTCGAGGAACTGGTCAAGCGTTTCGCCGCGGTCACGGGAATCCATGGCCGCATTGACCAGTTCGCGAAGATTCTCGACGCGGGAGTAGGCTTCAGGCGTGTCCTCTTCTTCGAGCAGCTTGATGTAGCCGGTTCGGTCGATAAGAAATTTCAGGATGTCCGCAGTGCTGGCAGCCGGGGCAGTTGTAGCGCCGGCATCCTGCCGAATGTCGGGAAGGCGTCCCGCCCCCCCCTCCTCGTGCGGCCCGGTCGCCCCCTCCACCACCGGCGGAAGGCCAACGCTGCCTTCGTCGCCAGATCCTAAATCGCCACCGAAATCGAATGAAAAGTTGTCCGGGCTGAAATCGGTGTCGTCTTCGACGGACGGAACATTGATCTCACCGTCGTCTTGTTCGCGCGGGCGAGTCGCCCGCGGCCACACGGGCTCAGCCCCTGCAGTCTCTTCCAGACGCCCGGCATACGTTCCCGTGAGAATGGCGCACCCGTCCTCGATTATGTCGGTGAATACTTTAAGAGCAGCGAGCGCACGCTGGGGCAGAAGCTGGCGTTCGCTCACTTCCGCAATCGCGCACCAGAGGGAAAGCCCAGTTTCGAGGGCGACCTGCTCCAGGGTCTCAATGCTGGTCTTGCCGATTCCGCGGACCGGCGTATTGATCACGCGCAGCAGCGAGATGGAGTCATCCGGATTGTGGATGACCTTGAGGTACGAAATCATGTCCTTGATCTCGGCGCGCTCGTAAAACGAGAAGCCTCCGACCACGTGGTACTTCAACCCGTAGCGGCGCATGGCTTCTTCATAGAGCCGGGACTGTGAGTTGGTGCGGTAGAGCACCGCGGCGCGCGCGGTTTCGCCCTGATCGGCAGCTTCGCGCAGGTATTTCGAAATGTAGTCGGCGGCAAAGAGCGCTTCGTTTTCCCCGTCCGGGGCTTCGTAGTATCCGACTTTGGCGCCTCCCTGGCGCGAGGTCCACAGATTCTTGCCCTTGCGCTTGAGGTTGTTCGACACCACGGCCGATGCGGCCTGCAGAATGTTCTGGGTCGAACGGTAGTTCTGCTCCAGGCGGATGATCTTAGCCTCGGGAAAGTCCGTTTCAAATTCAAGAATGTTGCGGATGTCTGCGCCGCGCCAGGAATAAATGGACTGATCTTCATCGCCCACAGCGCAAATGTTGTGATGGGTGCCGGCCAGCAGCCGCATGAGTTCATACTGCGGGCGGTTGGTGTCCTGATATTCGTCGATCATGACGTACTGGAAGCGGTGGTTGTAGTAGTCGCGAACCGCCGGGACGACTTTCAGCAGCCGCACCGTTTCGAGAAGCAGGTCGTCAAAATCAAGGGCGTTGGCTTTGCGCAACTCCTTGCGATACTCCGCGTAGATGTGGGCCACGCGCTCCGTGTTGGGATCACCCGACTGCAGGTAAATCTCCTGCGGATCGAGCATGTGGTTCTTGGCCCAGGAGATATGAGCCAGCACAGAACGCGGCGTGGTCTCCTTGTCGTTAATCCCCAGGCGGCGCATCACGGCTTTCACCAGTTGTTGCTGGTCGGACTCGTCGTAGATCACGAAACTCTTCGTCAGCCCGATCGGCGCCTGGCCAGGGACAGCTGAAGGGATGCGCAGTTGTTCAATATCCCGCCTCAACATGCGCACGCAGAAAGAGTGAAAGGTTGAAATCGTCGGTTTGGCGATGGAGAGGCCGCCCACCAGCTTGTCCACGCGTTCGACCATTTCCTGCGCGGCCTTGTTGGTGAACGTCATGGCCAGGATAGACTCGGGCATTACTCCCAGACTTTCGATAAGGTAAGCAATTCGAAAGGTGATGACCCGGGTCTTGCCGCTCCCCGCGCCGGCCAGGATGAGGACCGGGCCCTCCGTGGTTTCAACGGCAGCGCGTTGTTGCGGGTTGAGTTTATCGAGAAAAGACAAACGTGGAGCGGCTCCGGAGTCCACTGATTGAATTTTACAGGGGATTGACGATTCGCGGATTTCAGGCGGCTGCATCCAGGCTGCCATCTTGCTTCAACGGAAACTATCCTGTCCTGGCGGCGGTGCGCGTGGCCTTGCACTCTTCACACGGGCAGACATCGCGCAGGAACTGCCAGGAATAAATGCCCAACTCGTGGCCATCATTCCAGTGAAACTTGATGGCGTACTTGCCCACGGCCCCGGCCGACAACGGCTTGGCGGCCTCCTTGAACATGGGGAGCGCGCCGGGAGCGAGTTTGGGCCGCTCGCCGGGCTGGCGACCGGATTTGCCCCGCTCGTCGTCGCAAAGGGCGCAGGGGCAGGCGTCACGCAGGAAGGAGAACGAGTAGTGCGAGCGGTGGCCGTCCTTCCATTCGATGTCCACACCGGTACCGGTCGTCAGGTTCACCTTCACCGACTTGGGATCTGGCGGCGCCACAATTTCAGTATCGCACAGACAAATTCGGGCGTTTCCCGTTTTGGAAGGACAAAACTGATTCTGTGTGACGGATGACCGTGACCGCGGCGAGGCAGGGGCAAGAGACTTGCTGCGGGCCCGTAGTGTAACGGGAACACAGCACCCTGCGACGGTTGGCGTTGATGGCCGCGTCTCCAGTAATGTCGATGGTGCTCGATTCAGGACCCTGGGCGTATCCCATAGAAACTGCAAGCAAGAGGAAAGCGACGAAGAACCTCATGAAATGATCACCTCCGAGAGCCTTTATAGGTGCGCAATGAGCCCGCACGGGCGGTGAAGTTGTCGAACGGGTGGGAAATCCGGTAAAATCTATGTTTTGGCGATCAAGTTCCGAACTTACCTGGAGTAGTCAATGGCACAAGTATGTGAAATCTGCGGCAAGGGGCCGCAATTCGGCAACAATATCAGTCACGCCCATAACGTCACCAAGCGGCGCTGGAACGTGAACCTGCGACCGGTGCACGCCAAAGTGGGCGCGGCCACCAAACGGATTCGCGTCTGCACTTCCTGCCTGCGAAGCGGCAAAGTCGTCAAAGCGTAGTCCGGGGTCGGTCGCCCAGCTTTCGCAATTCATTGATTGACGGCATCATTCTGAACGGCCTTTAGGCGCGCGACATCATTTTCATCTCATAATATATATCGTGATACGATATATATTAGTTGAGCATTGCACTATGGAAAAGGCGCTGGCCCTTTCCGATTATCAAGCACTGGCGGAGTTGCGCTATCAGATTCGCTTGTTCCTTCACTTCAGCGAACAGGCAGCCCGGGAAATGGGCCTGGAACCGCAACAGCACCAGCTGATGCTGGCGCTGAAGGGACTGCCGCCAGGAATGCACCCGACGATCCGAACCCTGGCTGAACGGTTGCAGATTCAGCACCACAGCACCGTCGAACTTGTTAACCGGCTGTCCGCCGGCGGCCTGGTGCGACGACACCGCGCTGGTGAAGACCGGCGCCAAGTATTGCTGGGTCTCAGCCCGAAGGGCGAAAAGGTGCTTCGGGCATTGTCGATGGGCCACAAGGACGAGTTGCGCACGCAAGGCCCGGCCCTGGTTGTCGCCCTGGAAAGGGCGATGCGGCCCACCAAGAGTGCCCACGGATCGTCGCCGAACGTCTTGTTGCGACGCGCCCGGAGAGGCAGGCTAGATGCCGGAATCAGTTGACCACGAGCCATCCGGGGAAGAGGCCGCAGGCAGCGACGGCAGAACTCATCCCACAATCGCAGCCACAGGCGCGCAGGCCGGCGATGCGACTCTGGCCGAGCCCGCCCAATTCCGCATGGTGCTGGTCTCGTTGCTGGCTGCCGGAATTGGATTGATCTCAGGGGGCATCGCGTTCCTGCTGTACAAGCTCATCGGCCTGCTCACCAACATTGCCTTCTACGGACGCTTCGTAGCCGACTTTACCAGCGCTCGTCGCAATCATCTCGGGTTTTGGGCCATTCCGATTCCGGTCTTTGGCGGGCTCATCGTCGGAGTCATGGCCAAGTACGGGTCCGCGAAGATCAAGGGACATGGCATTCCCGAGGCCATGGAGGCCGTGCTTTTCAATCGCAGCCGTATTCAGCCGCGGGTAGCGATCCTCAAACCCATATCGGCGGCACTCGCCATTGGCACCGGCGGTCCTTTCGGCGCGGAGGGTCCGATTATCCAAACCGGCGGTGCCATGGGATCGCTGGTCGGCCAGGTTTTTCACACGACGGCCTCGGAACGCAAGGTGTTGCTGGCTTGCGGAGCGGCCGCGGGCATGTCAGCCACCTTCAATACTCCCATAGCGGGTGTGATTCTTGCCATTGAACTTCTGCTCTTTGAATTCAAAGCGCGGTCGTTCATCCCTCTGGTGGTTGCCAGTACTCTCGCGACCGCGGTTCACATGCAACTGCTGGGCGCCGGTCCCATGTTCACGGTTAGGGCCATGGATTTTGGCATCCCGAGCGCCTTACCGTTTTATCTACTGTTGGGTGTGATTTGCGGGCTGGCGGCAGTCGGGTTCAGCAAATTGCTCTATTGGACGGAAGACCAGTTTGAAAAGCTTTCGATTGACGATCTCTGGTGGCCGGCCATCGGAGCGCTGGGGCTGGGAATCATTGGATACTTCGTTCCGCGGGTGCTGGGTGTCGGCTACGACACCATCAGTGACATTCTGAATGCAAACCTGGCGCTGCGGCTGCTGATCGTGGTGATGCTGGCCAAGGCCGTGGCCCTGGTTATTTCATTGGGTTCAGGAACATCGGGCGGGCTGCTCGCACCCATGTTCATGTCGAGCGCAGCGCTCGGCGGGGTATTCGCAGTCGGAATGAATGAAATTTTCCCTGCCGCCCACCTCTCAGCCGGAGCATTTGCTCTGGTGGCCATGGGCGCGGTGTTCGGAGCGGCCTCCCGGGCCGCGTTTTCTTTTATTGTCTTCGCCTTCGAGATCACCCGAGACTACAACTCAGTACTGCCCTTGATGCTGGTCACTGTCATTGCAGACGGAGTTGCGATACTGCTCATGCCCAAGGCTTCCATCATGACGGAGAAACTGATCCGGCGTGGACTGCGCATCCACCAGGACTACGAAGCTGATGTGCTCCAGCAGATGGTGGTATCGGAAACCATGGATCGTGAAGCGCCCACCCTTTCCGCCGAGATGCCGGTCCGCGAATTGGCCGAACTCATCGCCCGCCACGAGCCTGAAGTCAGCCGTCATCAGGGGGTTTTGCTCATGGATGCCGAAGACACGCTGGCAGGAGTGATCACGCGGGGCGATGTTTTGCGGGCGCTCGATGAAGATCCGTCCGGAGCAATCAGTGTACTCGAAGCCGGAAGCCGCAAAGTGATCGTGACCTATCCGGACGAAACGTTGCATGACGCGGCCGCCAAGATGTTGCGCAACAACATCGGTCGCCTGCCGGTAGTGGAACGCAAAGACCCGCGGCACGTCGTTGGTTATCTGGGAAGACCGGGGATCATGGCGGCGCGACTCCGCCGGTTGGATGAGGAACACGTGCGCGAACCCGGATGGGTCAAGCGGTTCCGCTAAGTTTGGTTCTGGTCAAAAGCGCTGCGTCAGTTCGGCTGTTTCGCCGGCGGCAGCGGGGTGGCGTCAATCCTCTTCTGCGCCGCTGCAATCAACGGTCGAAGCGCCTGCACAGACACGCCCAGAGTGCCACCGGAGAACCCGTCGATGTAGGCCTCGTTAATGCCGATTACCTGGCCTTGCGAGTTGAATACCGGGCCGCCGCTACCGCCGTGGGCTGTCGGCGCATCATAGATTAGCTTGTCGCCGACCACGTCGCCCAGGTGCCCGCAAGTAGCCGATGGACGAATCAGCGAAAGCGCTGCCAATTCGTTGGCAGCGCCGATGTCGTCGTGGCGGTAAGCCAGGCGTTCGTACACGGCCGAGGGCGATTTCGCGACCATACCGAGCACCCCCATGGGATAGCCCACGACTGCGACCAACTCTCCCGGATTCGAGGCTTTTTCGGCCAGCGGCAAGGGGCGGAGACGGCTGATGGCATGAGAATTTTCCACCTTGAGGACGGCCAGGTCACCGTGCGCTGACAGAACCTGGGGAGTGATATCGACCGGCAGCGGGAATCCCGGGAAGAACGCCACCAGTTTTTCCAGTTCCGGCTTGGCGCCCTTGCTGATCAGGACCTCCGACTCGGCGTCTCCGTACCAGGGCTCGGCCACATGCCGATTGGTGGCCAGCAATCCTTCCGCCACCACAAAGCCCGTTCCGGAAATACGGGCGCGTAGCGAGGGCCGATGTCCCGGCAGGGACACCTGGTAAATGCCGTAGATGTAACAGATTGAATTGCGATACCGGTTCAGCACCAGGGCAGGCATGGCCTGCTCCTGCTTCAGTTCGTCCACGTCCCGCGTAAGCTGATTGAGTTCCTCCTGGTGATCGTTCGTAAACACAGGACGTTCCGGTATTGGAAGCGGCGCGGGTGGCGCATAGTAGTGGGCCAAGAAGCCGGTTCCGATGATCAGGAACAGACCCAGCATGACCTCTACCAGCCGTGTCCAGGTGGTGCAGACCGGCTCTTCTTCCGATGAATGATGGCTCTCGACCATGACGACCAACTGGCTGCCGCGGCAAATTGGGGAAGGGAAATGCGTGTCCGCCGGGCAGACCTGTCACCTACTATTCTGCGGCCTGGGGCCAGGGTCTCCTAGGGTACGGAAGGTGATGTACGGGTGGACTTATAGCTCTTTAATACCCAGGCGTTGGGACATTTCCTCATAGAGAAACCCCTCGCCGGCGCGGTACGGTTGCACCCATTCGCCGTCAATGACAAATTGCGGAATGGCGCGTTTGCCGGTGCGGGCGACGACTTCGTCGGCGGCGCCAGGCGTAGTTTCGATGTCAACTTCCTTGAATGGGATGTTGTGGCCCTGCAGGAAGCGCTTGGCTACGCGGCACTCCGGGCACCAGATTGCGGAATAAACGAGAACGTCCATGTGTCAAAGATTTCCTCGCGCGGAGAAAACAAAGCCGCCAGTATTAACTGACGGCTGATAACGGAGAACTGACAACTAATTCTCGTACAGCAATACGCCTTCAGTCTTCTCCGAGTCCACGGGACGGTAGTACAGCTTCTGGCCGTCGAGGAAGACTTCGATGAACGCCGGGCGGGTGGTGATCGTGCCCTGGATCAGCGCCTCGGAGAGCGGATCTTCGATGTATTTCTGCAAAGCCCTCCGCAGGGGGCGCGCGCCGTAGCTGCGATCGCCCAGGGTCTGGCTCAGGATCCACTTCTTGGCCTCGTCGGTCACGGTCACCGTAATCGACTTCTGGGCCAGGTTGTGGTTCAACAAGCTGACCATCAACTCCAGAATCTGGATCAGGTCTTGCTCGCTGAGCGCCGTAAACAGGATGATCTCATCCAGCCGATTGAGGAATTCCGGGTTGAAGGTGCGTTTGACCTCGCCCTTCACCAGGTCTTCGATCTTCCCCGAAATCATGTCCTCGTTGGTGGACTGGAAGCCCAGGCCCTCTCGCTTCTGCAAGTGCCGGGCGCCGATGTTCGAGGTCATGATGATAATGGTGTTCTTGAAATCTACCGTGTTACCCAGACCGTCAGTAAGCTGGCCATCTTCAAATACCTGCAGCAGGATGTTGAAGACATCCGGATGCGCCTTCTCGACTTCGTCGAGCAAGACGACAGAATAAGGTGCCCGCTTCACGCGCTCGGTGAGCTGACCGCCTTCTTCGTAGCCGACGTATCCCGGAGGCGAGCCGATCAGCTTCGAGACCGAGTGCTTTTCCATGAACTCGGACATATCGAAGCGGACCAGCGATTTCTCGCTGCCGAACATGAACTGCGCCAGGGTGCGTGCGACTTCGGTCTTGCCGACGCCCGTGGGTCCGAGAAACAGGAAGGAGCCAATGGGACGATTCGGGCTCTTCAGGCCGGCGCGGCTGCGGCGGATGGCGCGAGCCAAAGCGACAATGGCCTTGTCCTGCGAAATGATCCGCTTGTGCAGCTCTTCTTCAATGCGCAACAGCTTCTGTGACTCTTCTTCTTTAATCGAGGTGATGGGCACGCCCGTCCAGCGCGATACCACGTCCTCGATGTCCTCCCGACCGACAACGCCGGTGGAGGATTCATCGAGGTGGTATTTTTCGCGAAGAGCACGCAGGTTCTCGCGCTCCTTGCGTTCCTCATCCGAGTAGAAGCGCGCCTTCTCGAACTCGTGGTTCGCGATGGCGTTCTCCATACGGTGGACGATGAACTTGATGCGTTTCTGGACTTCGGTAATTTCCTCGGGCAGCGAAGTCTGGCGCAGCTTTACCCGCGCTCCGGCTTCGTCGATCAGATCGATGGCCTTGTCCGGCAGAAAGCGGTCCGGGATGTAGCGATTCGAATGGGATACAGCAAAATTGATGGAGTCGTCGGTGTAGGTGACGGCGTGGAACTTCTCGTACCTGTCTTTGATCCCGAACAGAATCTTAGTGGCGTTCGCTTCATCCGGTGGCGGAACTTTTACCGCCTGGAAGCGACGCTCCAGCGAGCGATCTTTCTCGATGGACTTGCGATATTCACCCGGCGTGGTGGCTCCGATGCACTGAATTTCACCGCGCGACAGTGCCGGTTTCAGGATGTTGGCGGCGTCGAGCGAGCCTTCCGCCGAGCCCGCGCCCACTAGGGTATGCAGTTCGTCGATGAAGATGATGGAGTTCTGCGATTCCATCAGTTCCTTCATGATGGTCTTCAAACGCTCTTCAAACTGGCCGCGATATTTGGTCCCAGCGACGATCAGCGAAAGGTCAAGACCGAGGATGCGCTTGTCGGCCAGGAACGACGGCACTTCGCCGTCGGCGATGCGCTGCGCGAGTCCTTCCACGATGGCCGTCTTCCCGACACCGGGCTCGCCGATGAGCACAGGGTTGTTCTTGGTGCGGCGGCAGAGAATCTGAATTACCCGCTCCAGTTCGCCATCGCGTCCGACTAGCGGATCGAGCTGGTTGTCCATGGCGGCCTGGGTCAGGTCGCGGGAAAATTCGCTGAGCAGCGAAGATTCGCGCTGGCGTTGCGGCTGCGATTTCTCCTGGCTGCTGCGCGCCAGTTCCTCTCGGATGGTGGAAAGTCTGAGACCGCGCTCGTGCAGAATTTCGGCTGCAAAGCACTTTTCTTCTCTCAGTAAACCCAGGAGAAGATGCTCGGTGCCGATGTGCTTGTGCGAAAGCCGCTCCGCCTCTTCCGCTGCATAGGCCAGAACCCGCTTGCATTCATTGCTTAAGGGAAGGTCAACCGAGGTCGACACCTTCTCCCGGATCGTCGTGTGTCCTTCGATCTGTTTGCGAATGGATTCGACCGAAGCATGGGAACGCAGGAATCGGTTGGTCAGGGCTTTGTCTTCGCGCAGAAGTCCCAGCAACAGGTGCTCCGTCTCAATATAAGGAGAACCGAACTGGCTGGCTTCGTAGCGCGCAAAAAAGATAACGCGCCTCGCTTTTTCCGTATAACGTTCAAACATAAAGCCCTACCCCCTTGGCTCTACTGAGGACCGAGGTTTCTGCTTGCGGCCCGAACCCGGGGAAACCAACCGCCCTCATCCATTATTGCAATCAACCGGCCAACCCGTCTATGGCCCGGAAGCGCCGGTAGGACGTCCGCACCGTTACCAAAGCACCGGTGTCACCTTTCTTTTCGAACAGTTGCAACCCGTTGCAAACTTTTCGCGACTATTCCATTTCGGCACGCGGTCTCGAAGTCCCAATTCCCGTCACCCTAGCCAAAAAGCGTTTCTGGTGCAACCTCCTCCATTCGCCCGCGTTGCAAACGCAGCACCCGATGGCAGCGGCGCGCAAAAGCGAAATTATGAGTGGCAATGAGAGAGGTAAGCTGGTAGTCGCGATGGAGCCGGGCGATCAATTCAAAAACCGAGTCCGCTGTGCGGCTGTCGAGATCTCCGGTGGGCTCGTCCGCCAGCAAAAGCTTGGGCTGGGTGATGAGCGCTCGAGCCAGAGCCACACGCTGCTGTTCACCGCCGGAAAGTTCCCCCGCCCGGTGCTGCGATCGCGGCTCCAGACCTACCTCGTGCAGCCATCGCGAAGCTTCTCCCTCCGCTTTCTGCCTGGGAAGACCCCTCAGCAGCAGTGGCATGGCCACGTTTTCCAGTGCCGTAAATTCCGGCAGCAGGTAGTGGAACTGCCAGACGAAGCCGAGTTCATGGTTTCGGAACCCGGCCGCGTCATCTTCTGAAAGCGAACTCAATCGCAAGTGGGCGCAGTATACGTCACCCGCAGAAGCGCGATCAAGAGCGCCGAGGATGTGCAATAAGGTACTCTTGCCCGAGCCCGACTCCCCGACGATCGCCAGCATTTCTCCCCTGGCTACCTGGAATGACAAATTTTCAAAGAGCACCAGATCTGACTCGCCGGAGCGAAAAACTTTCTTCAGACCTTCGACACGCAGGATCTTTTCCTGTTCACTTAGATGCAAAAGGTCGGCTCCTCGGCTCAAGGACAGCTTCTGGCTGCTAGATTCCAGCTTTTCAGCTCACGCTCATTAAAACATGAACGCCGGGGCGGAAACCTCCTGCTCCCTCTCTCGGGGAGCGTTATGAGGCAAACCTTAAGCCCAATTTTCGATAAATGCGATATGACCATGGTCACAAACCTGGCCAAGGGTCATTCGTAGCGCAGCGCCTCCGCGGGAAGAATCCGAGCGGCCGACCAGGACGGATACAACGTGGCGATCAGGGAAATCCCGACGGCCACCAAGGCCACCAGGGCGCCATCGATCACGCGTGGCACGAAGGGCACGTAGTCGATGGAATAGACTTCAGGAGCGAGCGACAGCAAGTGGTAGTGGCCGCCTGCCCAGGAGAGCAGGTAGCCGAGAACCAGGCCAATCACCGTGCCGATAACACCAATCAACAATCCCTGCGTGATAAACAGGCGGCGCACTTGCGACTTGCGCGTTCCCATCGACATGAGCACGGCGATGTCGCGGGTTTTCTCCATCACCATCATGGTGAGGGAGATCAGAATATTCAGGGCGGCGACGAAAACAATCAGCCCGATGGTAATGAATGTGACCAGCCTCTCCAGTCGCAGCGCGCGGAACAGGGCCTTGTTCTGTTCCATCCAGTTGGTGGTCATGAAGCCTTTACCGGCAGCCTGTTCGAGCTCCTGCGAGATCTGGCCGGCCTGATAAATGTCGTCCGCCTTGAACTCGAGCACCGTAATCTGATCGCCCAGGCCTTCAAGATTCTGAGTATCGGAGAGGCGTGTGAACGCCCAGGAACTGTCGTAGTCGAAAAAGCCGGAATTGAAAATCCCCACGACGCGAAAGCGGCTGTACTTCGGCACGAGTCCGAAAGGCGTGAGTTCACCTTGCGGACTGGTGACGAGCACAATCGAGTTCAGCGTGGCCCCCAGCTCTTCAGCGATATCTTTGCCGAGGACAATGGGCGGCATGGCGGCGACGCGCTCCTGCACCGAGTTCAAGTCGTCAGGAGATTTGTCTGAGACTGAGGCCTCAGCGCCGGCGGTTGATGCGGCTGTGTGGGGGCGGGTCTCTGACCCGCCCTGGCCGGGTCGAAGACCCGGCCCCAGACGGTCGGTGCCGTCAGCCGCGCCTGTGCTCTCCTCTAACGGATCCATCGAACCAATCTTCACCGTATCCAGGAGGTCGCTCACCTTACGCTCATAGGCAGGAATCATGCCCTTCAACACAGCGCCGCGGGCCCGCGGACCCCGCGAGATCAACACCTGTTCATAAATCGCAGGCGCGGTACCGACCACGTGAGGCTGCTTTGACAATCGATCCATGAGCGGACGCCAGTCCTTGATACCGTCGCTCTCAACCCGCAAGAGATTGATATGCGAAGTCGAGCCCAGCAACCGATTCTGCAGATCCTGTCGGAATCCATTATTGATGGCAAGAGCAACGATCAGCGAAGCCACCCCGGCAGCGACTCCAGCGATCGAAATCCCGGTGATCACGCCGATAACGGCCTGGCGGCGCTTTGCGCGGAGGTAGCGAGTCGCGATGAACAATTCGAAGCGCATGCAAGAAGCTATCAGCTTTCAGCCGTCACATCCCAGCCAGATTCGATTATAACGACGCCGGATTTTCATCGCGCCCCTAGCCTGGGCACGACGGCCGGCACCTTTCGCCGGTACTCGCGGTACTCTTCGCCGAATCGCCGCTCCAGTTCCCTATCTTCCAACCGGATCATGACCGCGCCAGTGATAACAGCGAACCCCGTCAGGCTATAGCAAACCACGAGCCCCGTTCCAAAGCTCCAGGCTAGCATCTCGCACAAATGTCCCAGATACACAGGATGGCGGACCCGGGAGCGTATGCCCGATGTTGCCAGGCGCTGTTCCCCATGTCCGGGAATAAGTTCGGGGAGTCCTCCGAGCTGGGCTGCGCTGAAGCCGGCTCCGGAACGTCTGTAGATCCACAATCCGGCGGCGAAGAGCAAGGCCGCGGGCAGCCATGTCCAGGCTGTGCGGTAGAGCATGATGTCTCGCCAGGGGGCGGTGATCGCGCCCCCGATGATCCACCTTGCGATCCAGAGCGGTATCAACAAGCGATACGGAGAATGCTTCCGCAAGCGCCAGGAGTCCACACGCGGGTGGATGGCCAGCCAAAATGATGGGATAGTGGGAGACGACGCAGGCCAGCCACGCCATAGTGCAGAGAAATATCAGCACGTTGCGGATTATAGCGGCGTAATCGGGCCGCGATTGCAGGGCGCCGTCCGCCTCGGCAGTCAGATTGGTTTTATGGCAAAGTAGATGAGGATGGCCGAAACCCTCGAACCGAAGCTTCCTGAAACCAGGCTTGCTGAACAACAGGTCCCTGCATCCCGACTCCCCGCTGGCCGAATCGCGTTCACTTATCCCGACTTCACCATCTACCAGGCGGCACGATTTCTTATCGTGGGGGCGCTCGAGATGCAATCTGTCGCGGTGGGATGGCAGATGTACGAGATCACCCGCCGGCCGCTCGATCTGGGCTTGATTGGTCTGGCCCAGTTCCTTCCAGGCGTGCTGCTGTTTCTGGTCTCGGGACATGTCGCCGACCGCTTCAACCGGCGCAAAGTGGTCACGCTCTGCTATTGCGGGTTCGCCGTGTCCTCTGGGCTGCTGTGGGCGATCGCGTGGCGAGGCAGCCATTCCGTCAGTCTCATCTACGCGGCGGTTGTGCTGGTTGGCGTGGTGCGTGCATTCAATGCGCCGGTCAGTCGCGCGCTTCTACCGCAGCTGGTTCCGGAAGAGCATTTCCCCAACGCTGTGGCCTGGAACGCGAGCATCTTTCAGGCGGCAACCATCCTGGGACCATCGATAGGAGGGTTTCTCTACGCCCTCTCCCGCGGGCCCGCGGTTGTCTATGCGACCGCCGTGGTCACCAGCCTCGCGGCCGTGTTCTCCACTCTTCGAATCACCCTCCAGAGCCAGGCAAGGGCACGGGAACCGGTCAACTGGGACACCGTTCTGGCGGGCTTCCACTACATCTGGAGCCACAAGCTGGTACTGGGCTCGATTTCGCTCGACATGTTCGCGGTCCTTTTGGGAGGAGCCGTGGCGTTGCTTCCGGTCTATGCCAGCGAAATTCTTAGGACCGGACCCTGGGGCCTGGGCCTGCTGCGCAGCGCTCCGGGCATAGGAGCGACAGCCATGGCCATCCTGGTGGCCCACCGTCCTCTGCGGCGTCGCGCCGGAGTCACCATGTTGTGGTGCGTGGCCGGATTTGGTGTGTGCACAATTATTTTCGGGCTCTCCCGCAGTCTGGTGCTGTCTCTGATCGCATTGCTGCTGCTGGGAGCTTCGGACATGATCAGTGTAATCATCCGCTCCATCCTGGTTCAGCTGGCGACGCCGGATGAAATGCGCGGCCGGGTGAATGCAGTGGACATGATTTTTATCGGAGTTTCCAACGAGCTGGGACAGTTCGAGTCCGGGTTGACCGCGCATTGGTTTGGAACAGTGCCTGCCGTGGTCCTGGGAGGAGTAGGAACGCTGGTGGTAATTGGAATCTGGGCGTGGGCCTTCCCGGAACTACGGAATGCCGACCAAATCACAGATTGATCCACCACGAACCACGTAGCGACAGATGTCCTCATCTGTCCAGTCGAGCGCAGCTCGACAGTGTTTTTGGCGGAACGCTAGACCGGGTTTTGCTGTTAGAAAAAACAGCGGAGCTTCGCTCCGCCAGACCGATGGGGACATCTGTCCCTAATGGTTCTTTACTTGCCCCGGATCATCGTCTTCGCCGCACTCATGTTGTCGAAGCGGTCGTACACTCGGACGACTACCACGTGGTCGGCAGAGATGGTTCTCGTTTCCCGCGGCAAGCGCGCGGGATTGCCGCCCATAACAAACAAGTCGAGCCCTGGAGGCACTGCCACCTGGAAGTCATATCTTGCAGACTTTGAATCTGCGAGCTGGCCGACCGGCTCCACGTATTGCCAGTCGGCTGCGTCCACGGAATATTCGGCACGCTTAATATTTGAAAATCCATCCGTGGCGTGGAAGGTCACATGAATTTGCCCGCCTTCCACGGATGCCTTGAGGTCATCGATCCGTGGTGGCGTGGTATCTACTTCGAAGCGGGCGCTGTCCCTAGTCGAGGTCAGCGCCTGGCCCGGCGAATGCGAGGGCGCATCCGAAGCCATGACTTCGACCGTGTAGCCTCCATCCGGAAGCAGCGACGCGTCGAAGGAATAAAACTTGTCGGTAAGGTTCTCCTTCAGCAGCAGCCAGCGGGTTTCGCCCTCGCCCCGGTAGTAGACCGAATAGACCATCTGATCGTCGTTGTCGTCGTGGACGGTCCACTTCACTCCGATCGAATCGGGGGCGCGAATGGTGGGAGGCGGCGCCTCGAAACGCAGCGGCGGAGTGCCACCCGCTGCCCCACTGGTGTCCGGGACGACAGCAGGCTTGGGCAGCTGCTGGTAATGCACACCCACCTGCACAGTGACGTCGTCGAAGTCGGGGGCGACATTCTTGGGCAGGTAGTTCAGCAGCACACTGTCCACGCTGGGGGCCGTGTTACTGGCGTGCAGCACGGCCTTCCATTGAATGAAACGCGCGGGCGGGACCTTTAGGACCGGATCTTTTTGCAGATCGACCGGCGTCCACGGGCTCCAGTTGCGATCGGGATTGTCCACATTGCCGCTGCGGGCGAAGAGCTCGACCTGGCCCACTCCACGCAACTCGGCGCGTCCCCATCGGGAGAAGACCTTACCGTCGAACACATCGCTCTCATAGCTGCCTTCGGACTCCGGAGACCCACCCAGCAGGAACACTTTCCCGAGGTTGCTGGTTGAAACATAGAGTCCGCCGGCCGGAGCTTCGGCAAAAGCAGTCACCTGGGTGGCGCTGGCCTTGAGGAGATCGACAAAACGATCTTCGCCGGTGATGGCAAAAACATGACCCCGGTTTCCCGTCCCCGCCAGCAGGCGTCCCGCAGGATCGAATGCCAGGGCATACACCAGGTCGTCACGCGAAGCCCAAATACGGCTGGGAGAGCCGTCGGGTGCAATCCGGTAAATTTCTGAACCGCCACCTGCGCCAGAACCGGGAAGCGGGATGCTGCTCGCCAGGGCGGACGGCGAAGGGTTTACATTCAGGACCACCATGCCAGGTTGCGCTGCCCCAGCCGTGGGCGCGGGAGTCGGGGTTGGCACCGGCGACGGCAAGATCGACGGAGTGACCCCAGGGCGCTTCTCCCCCACACCTGAGGCGTAAATATTTCCCGCCTTGTCGATGGCCAGCGCCGTGATTTCTTTCTTGGGCGCACTGTAAAGCACGAAACCTTCACCGCTGGGCTTGATCTGGTAGACCAGCCCGCTGCCATCGGAGCCGGCGATCAGATTGCCTTTGGTGTCCACCGACAACACCCGAATGTGAGCTTCGTCGCTTTTAAAGAATACGGAATGCTCCCCTTTCGGAGTCACGCGAAAGATTTCGCCATGGTCGCCGGTCGCGACGTACAGGTTACCGGAACCGTCGAAAACCATGTCCCATATGTATTTCGTACCTGGATCGAAATACACCGAAGCGGAGAATTCGCCGGACGATGTGGTTTTGTCCGTGTCCGCCTTTCCCTTCGCCGGCGAAGCACCCGGCTGTCGCTCAATGCGATACACCTTGCCATCCGGATTGGTGGCGGCATAGAGAATGCCGTTTTTGTCCAGGGCCAGGGCCTGCACCTGCAACTCCTTGGGCTCGAAAATGGTAGCGGGTTGCCCTTGCGGAGTGACGCGGTACACGCGGGCGGGAGCGCCGGTAGCGGCATAGAGATTTCCGCTCGGGTCGGCCGCGATCGACCAGATATAGGTGGATGGAGTGGTGGAGATTGCCTTGAAAGCGGGAGCGAGTTCCAGGCCGCCCATGCTGCGAATGGCCACGCCCGCAGCCGATCCCTTGCTCAAGTCCTCAAACTTCGATTGTTCCCAGGTGCGCGTGCCTTCGCCGAAGGCGAGTTGAACGACGGCGAATACGGAAGTAAGAACGAGGAAGAATTGCTTGCGCAGACGGATTGCCAAAGTTGTTACCTCATCACGATCTTGAGCGGGAGAGTTCAGACTATCATGAGAAAAGAGGCAGACGTAGCCGCGAAGCGGCGCAAGAATGCAGCTCAAAGCGCCCGCTATGGGTGAAAAGGCAGAAATGACAAAGTCCGGGAAAGATGCGCGCAAGATCCTTCACCGCGGCTGTGCCGGGTAGGATGACGCTGGTTGCGGGATTGCGGCGTTGAGGAAATTACTTAATCGTAATGGTCAGCACCTGCGCGCCCGCGACCACGTAGTCCAACGGTCCGGTGGCCGCCTCGTTCACCGAAGACTCGCCCTGGACGATCATTTCCTGGGTGCCGCGCATACTGTCCATTACATTCATGATGGAGAGCGGCAGGGTAGGCATGACCTTGTCGGCGACCATGGCTTCCGGATCAGCCTCCAGCAAAGACACGTAGACGCGATTGTTGACGTGCCGTTTGTTCAGCAGGGCGATAGTGGATGCCAGATCCATTTTCCGCCCGAGCTGCGGGCCGCCGCGGCGAACCCGGTCAAGTGTTTCGCCATCACTCACCAGAATGCGCAGCGGGCCCTTGGAGGTGGACGTCGGAATGTGAATCGGAATCTGGTACAGGATCACTTCGCCCCGGTAGGGGCGTAGTACCGTTTCGATGGTGATCTCGTCTCCCGGCCGGGCCTCGATCAGGTCGGTGCGGGCGCCCTCCAGGCGGGCCCAGCGGCGTTCGCGGATCAGGTCGAAATCAAGCTGGACCCCACGAATGCCGGGCGCGTTATACGGGTTGTCGTAGATGCCGCTGAAACGCTCCCCCAGCGACAGCGCCGCCATGACAGCAGCAGGCTGTCCGCCGTCCGACGGAGCAAACATGTTCTGCACCGTGACGTCGGGATATCCGTTCACGCTGATCCGGCCATTCATGCGGTAAGTCGTGTCTTCGCCGTACTCGTTCACGCCATGCAGCGCGTTGAATACCGTGGCCATCATGGCCAGTGGGCTCAGGTTCGCGTTGTTCAGCACCTCATAGTGAAATTGCTTGTTCGCCGCCCCGCCATGGATATTTAAAGTGACCGGAATCATCTCGGGTTGCTTGCCAAACTCTCCCAGAATGCCGGTGTGGCGATCTTGCACGAAGGCGCCGACTGGCTCGGTGGCGTTTACGATCTTGAAAGCATTGAGCGGCGAAGCCAGCGTGGCCAGCACTTCCGCTTTGGTCATGGGTAAATCCACCATGCCAAATTGCAGCAGGGGGTGACCGCAGGCCAGCAGGTGCTGTGCGTCCATGTAGGTGACCGTGCAAGTAGCCGCGATGTCCATGTCGCCCCGCACCAGAATCGCGCTGATGGCAGATCCTGGTTCCAAAGGTTCGGGCTGCTTGCTTTCACTGACCGAGCCAACTCCCATGACCGGCACGATCCCGGCCCTCACGAACTGGGGAGCGAAACGCTGCATGGCTTCCTGAGAGAATCCGCTGAACACCAACGGGGCTTCGATCGGCTTCAGGTAGTTGGCATAGTCTTGAGAAGTGCTGCCAGAAGACAGACCATCAACTCCGGGGCCCGACGTCCGGGTAGGACTGTGAACCGCAGATCCAGCGTTTACCGTGCTGTTTCCCGGACTGCGATCCATCGCGTTGATCTCGAACATCTCGGCGATAGGAGTTACGCCGGCGATCGGTTCCTTGGAGAATTCGCCGATGCGGAAGGCCAGCGCTCCGGCCAGTTTGCCGTTCAAATACACCGGGCTGCCGCTCATGCCGGCAACCACTCCGGTATATTCCGCTTTTTCGCCCGACAAACGCACCAGAATGATGTCGCCCTTGGGACCGTTGGCGTTCTTCAGAATTCCGAGAACTTCCACTCCCATGGACTCAGGCTGGGTGCCCTGAAACACGGTATAGGCAACGCCGTGCATCCCGGCGTGGATTTCGCTCACCGGAATGGTCTCGATCGGCTTGGGGGTTTGCGCCTGAATGATCGAACAGAGCAGGAGGGCGATAACACCGGAGAAAAGCGCACGTCTCATGAATTTGACCTGAAGCAAAAATGCTCCGCTGACCAAAAAGGCTACACTTCGCGCCCTGTTATGCGATTTGCCGGGTGGGAGAGGAGCTTAAAAGTGAAAGCCGAGGCCGTGCAAAACATCCCAATCGCGAAGCCCTGCGTCTATACTAGCATAACGATTTGCTGAGGCATTCCATGTTTCGCATTGACTGGATCAGAAATTTGAAATCTCCGGACCGACTAATTCTTACTATCCCGTTGATGATGCTGGTTTTGCTGTTCCTGGCCCTGCCAGGCTTGCTCGCCCAGGACCAGTCGGAACCCGCGGCCAGCGGGCAAAAGCAGGAACCGCCACCGGAAGCGGGCGGGCCCCAGAACGACGTTGGGCCTTATGCCATCCCGAAAAAGAGAGAAGAGCCGCCACCGCCTCCGCCCCCGGCAAAACCCAAAAAAGTGGAAGGCATGCCGGACTATTCCATCAAGCTGGACGTTCCGCTAGTGAATGTGGATGTTCTGGTCACGACCAAGGACGGACAATTCATTCCCGGCCTGAAGAAGGACAACTTCCGCGTGATGGAAGATGGTGTCCAGCAGTCAGTCACCAACTTCGATATTTCGCAAGCACCGATCACGGCTGTGCTGCTAGTTGAATTTGCGTCCACCAACTACTACTTCATGGTGGACGCCCTGAACGCCAGCTACGCTTTTGCCAACGCCCTCAAGAAGAATGACTGGGTAGCGGTGATTTCGTACGACATGAAACCGCATATCTTGGCCGACTTCACCCAGGACAAGCAGGCGGTCTATGGCGCGCTGAATCAGTTGCGAATTCCGGGATTCGCCGAGACCAATCTGTTTGACGCCCTGTACGACACGCTGGACCGGGTCGACCAGATCGAAGGACGCAAGTACATCATCCTGGTGACGACCGGTGTGGACACCTTCAGCAAGCTCACTCTTGACCAGATCACCAAGAAAATCAAGGCCACGCATGACGTCACCATCTTTCCCATCAGCGTGGGATTTGCGGTGCGCAATTACTGTGAAAGTCACAGGTGCGGTTACACCCACGGCATGGGCATTCCGGTTGGCGAAATGGACTACCTGCAAGGCGACAACGAAATGAACACCTTCGCCCGACTGACCGGAGGACGCGCTTACTTCCCGCGATTTCAAGCGGAACTGCCGCAGATTTTTCACGATGTGATCGGCGACATTCGTAACCAGTACAACTTGGCCTACCACCCCACCAATCCCAAACTCGACGGCACCTACCGCAAACTAAAAGTGGAGGTGGTCGCTCCAGATGGAGGCCAGTTGAAAGTGAAAGATCAGAAAGGCAAGGACGTGAAGTACACCGTTGTAGCGCGGGAAGGTTACACCGCGAAACATACGGTGGAATAGCTGCTAGTGGACGTGGGCAAGCGTATCGAGCAGAAAAAGTAACCCCACTCCGAGAAAGACGACAAGCGCCATCTTTCCTCCCGGCTCGCGATTGACCTCCGGCATCAGGTCTGAGGCCGCTACGTAAATCGTCACCCCTGCGGAAAGCGGCAGCCCGTAACTGACTTCATGGCGGAACACTGCCATGGTCAGCACTCCGGTCAGGGTCGAAGCGCCGAGCAGTGCCGACGCGCCCCAAGCGATACCCCGGCTTTGTCCGCTGGCCAGCATGACCGACGCGATCGTGAATCCTTCCGGAATCTTGTGCAGGAATATGGCCACAAAAATCACCCATCCCAGCCAGTTGGAAACAATAAAGCCGGAGGCGATCGCAATGCCGTCAAAAAAAGTATGGATGACCAGTCCCATGAGCACCGAGTATCCCCGGTGACCATGGACGAACGCATCCTTGTGAGTTTCCTCGCCGAAGTGGAAGTGCGGCGTAACCGTATGTTCGAACAAGTGCACCAGGAGATATCCGGCTAGAACCAGGATCGGAGCGCTCTTGCCGCGAAGCTGCAGGCTGGCGGGGAAAATCTCTACAATCGCGGTCGCCAGCATGAATCCTGCGCCCAGCGCCACGAAGTACTTCAGGTAAGAACGGTCCCAGTTTTTCTGGACGATAATGGCGCCGCCAAAGACATTGGCCGCCGCTGCCGTGAGACCGAGAAGAATGCTGAGGAGAATGGGATGCATGTACGCGGGCGATGATACCAGTTCCCCCTCCTGCGTTCCCGGTCCTCAGTTAAGCTGCTGGCCGAATGGCACCGATCAGCCCGTTTAGTATCTCCCTAACTGGGCTGTCTTATCCATGAGATCCTTCCCGTGTTCTGGAGAAAAGTACGTCAGGTTCTGTGCAATTGTCAGTTCGGTTTCACCCTCGACCAGCCATCCTCTGGCTCGCGCCAGGAAGTAATGGAATTCGTTGGCCGAGAAACGCGCTTGCCCTTCCGCAATGTTTGTCGGGACTGCAACCGCCGCCCTTCGTAGCTGGCTAGCAAGCCCATACAATTCGTCCCGCGGAAACCCTTTGCTGGTGCGGTAAACATCCATGACAAAGTCCATCGCTTTTTGCCAGGCGATCAAATCCCGGTATGACTGCCCCATAAATAATGATCCTCCGAGAGCAAGTATGGAGATATCCGAGCGTGAAAGCTGTGACATGTGAACACCAGGAACCAGAAACTGAGAACCGAGAACTGGTTTGTTATCAGTTCCCGGTTTCTAGTTCTCGGTGCTCAGTTTCAAAACGGGACTTATCCGCTGTGCCGAATATGCATCACATCACCGTCCTGCACGATATAGTCTTTGCCTTCGAGACGCAGGGTGCCTTGGGCGCGGGCGTTGGCTTCGGAGACTGCTTCAAGTAGCTGGTCCCATCGAATGGTTTCGGCGCGAATAAAATGTTTCTCCAGATCGGAGTGAATATCCCCCGCAGATTCCA
>CATPBJ010000093.1 GCA_955652395.1 uncultured Terriglobales bacterium
CCGAGGATGACCGTGCCAAACAGAGGGGCAATGAAGAAACTGAAGAGAGCCTGTACGTAATCCATGATGCTGGCGAACTGCATTACGAGATACGCCGTCCCCACGCTGATCAGCACACCGATCACGGTGGTCCAGCGGCCCATGTTTACGTAATGATGGTCGCTGCCTTTGCTGTTTATGAACGGGCGGTAGATGTCATAAGTCCAAACCGTGGTGAACGCGCTCACGTTGCCAGCCATGCCTGACATGAAGCCCGCAATCAGCGCAGTAATTCCCAGGCCAAGCAGTCCGGGACCACAGTAGCGGGCGAGCATCAGGGGGAGGACATCGTTGTAGCTATGGCCGCCGGTGGCTGCGGCTACCGATTCCGGGACCAGTTTCACCGGCAGTACGGCCAAGCCAATCAGTCCGGGCAGGATCACGATGAGCGGCACCATCATCTTGAACCCGGCGCCAATAATGGGCGCCATTTCTGCGCTGCGAATGTCCTTGGCGGCAAGGATGCGTTGTACCACGAGAAAGTCTGTCGTCCAGTAGCCCATCGAGATCACGGAGCCGAGTCCAAACACAATGCCAGTCCAGTGGATGCCCATCGGATTCGAAGTGAATGAGCCCAAACCAGACCAGAGATGGACATACTGTTCCGACGATCTCTGCGCAATTTGGATCTTGAGATTCGTCCAACCCCCGGCTTCGTACAATCCGAGAATCGGGATGAGCAGCGCCCCAGCCCAGATGAGGAAGAACTGCAGCACTTCGTTAAAGATTGCAGAACGCAGTCCGCCCAGCGTGACATAAATAGCAACCGTGAGAGACGAAACCCAGATGCTGAAATTGATGTCCCATCCCAGCACAATCTGCATGACCTTGGCCATGGCGAACATGTTGACGCCACTCATCAGCACAGTCATGAACGCGAAAGAAACCGCGGACAGAGCGCGGCTGGGTTCGCCGAAACGCAATTTCAAATATCCCGGGACCGAGTGGGTCTTGGAAATGTAGTAGAACGGCATCATCACCAGCGCGAGGAACAGCATCGCTGGAATAGCGCCGATCCAATACCAGTGGGTGGCGAGAATGCCGTATTGGTAGGCGGATCCGGCCCAGCCCATCAATTCGAGCGCGCCCAGATTGGCGGAGAGAAAGCTGAGGCCAGCCACCCAGGCCGTCATCTCGCGTCCGGCCATGAAGAAGTCTTCGCCGGTGTTCGCCCGTCCGCGCAGATAGAATCCGATCGCCAAAACCAGGACGAAGTAGAACCCAATGATGACGAAATCCACTGTGGACAAATGCACAAGCTGGGTCGCGACCAACATCGAAAAAGCTGGCATCATTTCTTTTCCTTTGCCTGCCCGTAATACGCGCTGGACCCGTGCTTCCTCAGATGGTGCTTGTCGTGCAACCCGCCGCCAATGGGTTGGGCGTCGGGATTGATGTTGATGGTGAAATACGCCATGCGCGCCACCGCCTCCAGGATCGCAGCGTTATGCGCCGCCGCACCCGAATCGGGACCCCAGGCGAACGGACCATGATTGGCCACCAGAACTGCTGGCACTGAGGCATAGCTGACTTTCTCAAACGCCCGAACGATAGCATGTCCAGTGTTTTTCTCATACTCGGTAGCAATCTCGCTGTCCGCCATCACCGCGGTGACTGGAACCGGGGCATGAAAGTAGTCGGCATGGGTGGTGCCAAAACATGGAATCGGCCGGCGCGCCTGCGCCCATGCGGTTGCATACTCGGAATGAGTGTGAGCAACTCCGCCAATTTTCGGGAAGGCCTGATAGAGAACGAGATGAGTCGGAAGGTCGGAGGAGGGCCGTAAATTGCCTTCCACTATCTTGCCCTCGAGATCAGTAACCACCAGGTGCTCTGGTTTCATCGCCTCATAAGGAACGCCGCTGGGTTTGATGACAACCAGGTTCTGGTCTCGCGCGATACCGCTGGCGTTGCCGAAGGTATAAAGCACCAATCCCCTTCGCACCAATTCCAAATTCGCTTCCAGCACCTCTTCCCTTAACCGAGGCACAAGCATAGAGAGGGTTGTTGTCCGAGTTAGATGGTCGCGAGTAATCGTTTACTATCGAAAAGTCAAAATAGTGTACCTAACCGCTTTTGTCAATCACGGAATTGTCCGGTTCCTGCCCTAGCCTGGCTTCCGTCGCCTTAGTCTGAGATTTCAGGGCAAGAGCGACATTCTGCGACCTTCGACCGGTTTCCCTGAAACGTTATGGCAAAAGTTTTCCTAATATTCGATGAGCACAGGAGCGTGTCTTCAGTTTCATCTGCTGCCTCACTCGAAGATACGAAATTCTTCCGGGCGGACTCGTCAATCATGGCGCACAAAAATAGCATTCTTGCCAGTTCCAGGGCCGGACCCGGTGTGCCGCCTTCGCTTCATCCTCACTTGGGATAACGTTTGCTATGCTAGAATTCGGGCGTGCTCCCCGGCCCACGCGCTTTATGGATATTCGTGAAATCGCAAAACGGGCGAAGGTTTCCACCGCAACGGTCTCCCGCGCGATCAACCGCGTTCCCACCGTCAGTCCCGCTCTGGCGAAGCGCGTTTGGAGTGTGATCGAGGAACTGGGTTACTACCCAAATACACAGGCGCGGGCGCTGGTCTCTGGGCGCAGCAGGATTTTCGGTCTCATCATTTCTGAAATTACCAACCCCTTCTTTCCGGAAATCGTTCAAGTTTTCGAAAACATCGCGGTCCAGCATCACTATGAGATCCTGCTCACCTCCACCGGAAATGACCCAAAACGCATGGAAAGCGCCGTCCGACGCATGATCGAGCGCCGGGTCGAAGGCGTCGCCATCCTGACCTTCGGCATGGAAGAAGTGCTGCTCGAAGACCTGAAGCTGAGGAAAGTTCCCCTGGTCTTCGTCGATGTCGGTCCCGCGCGCCCCCGGGTCAGCAACATTCGTATCGACTATCTCCACGGCATCCGGCAGGCGGTGCAGCATCTGGCCGCTCTGCGCCACGAGAAAATCGCCTTCATCACCGGCCCCTTGCGGCTGAAATCGGCAGTCGCCCGGAAACAGGCTTTTTTGCGCTCCATGCAGGAAATCGGTCTCGACTCCGATCCGGAGCTGGTGGTCGAAGGCGACCATACCATGGAAGGAGGCATGGCGGCCTTCACCCGACTGCTCGCCGGACCGGTGCGGCCCACGGCGGTCCTCTGTTCGAATGACATGACCGCGATCGGCGTGATGCGGGAGAGCCACGACGCCGGCATCTCCATTCCTCGGGACCTGTCAGTCATTGGGTTTGACGACATCCGCCTGGCTCAGTTCATGTTACCGCCGCTCACTTCGGTACAGATGTCCCAACCCGAACTGGCGCGACTTGCTTTCAATGCACTCCTGGCTGAAGTCGGCCGCGAAACACCGACACCCAACGGCACCGACTATTTTCTCAAGACGAATCTGGTACTGCGCGAGTCGACCGGCCTGATTTCGGGCGCTTCGAAGCCGGCAGAAAAACGCGGAACGCCGCTGCGAGAAGCATGACCCGATTGGCTGCACACAGAAAGTTCGCTTCCCTACTCGAGTGACAGGGTCAGCTTGGTGACGGAAGCAGGCGTGAAATTGTAGACAAGATCTCCCCGCTGAAAATCCAACGCTTTGGTCTTAGGACTCACGACGTCCCGCTGGTCGAATGTGTTGTGGGCGTGAATATCTGGATTTGTCAGGGTCGTCGCTGTACCCGATTTCAAACTCGCCCCGCGAACTGCAATCTTGGTTTCACGCGTCGCGCTCACGTGCGGATTCACTACCGTCAGGACCAACTCCTTTCCATGCAGCGAGGCCGAGCCGTTGAGTCCCCAGAATGACGCAGGCTTGCCGTCGCGGTCATAATTTACCGCAGGCGCAGAGAAGATCGTCCGCAAAGCCTGCCCGTCCTGGTGTGCGGCATACATCGCGAAGACATGGCCAACCGGGGTCACGCAAAACTTATCCTCGTGCGCCAGGTACAAACTGTTCAGGCAATTGATTAACTGGGCACAGTTGGCCATGGCCACCTTGTCGGGATGACGGTTAAAGGTGTCGAGCGTCATACCGCTGAACACCGCATCCCGGAGGGTCGGCATCTGTTCGAGGATGTCGCCCGGTGTGGCTTCGCTCCCCGGCCGGTACCAGGGTCCCCACTCGTCGACCACGAGTTTGACGGAATGTTGACTGTCGAATTCTCCCATCGCCTGCCAGTGCCCATTGATCAGCGACTCCATGACATCGCCCTGGCGCAGGAGCTCGTACCAGTCCACGGTCTCAAACTTGAGTGCGTCACCCTTCCCCTCAACCCAGTCTCGGGTGCGGCCCCGGCTGAGGTTCCAGGCATAGGAGTGTAGAGCCAGGCCATAAATCGACCGGATATCCCCGGGAGTGTGGCGCACGATCTCTTGCAGAAACCCGCGCGTCCACTCCCAGTTGTCATCACTGGGCCCGGAGGCGATGAATGACAATTTCTGCCCGTACTGCGGTGCATACTGGGGGACCCATGCGGCATATCTACGGAATTCCACGGCATATTCCTGCGCCGTAAAATTGCCGCCGCACCCCCACGACTCGTTGCCGACGCCCCAATATCGAACTCCGAACGGTTCGGCATATCCGGCTGCCGCTCGCATGTCCGCCAGTGTGGTGCTGCCCGCGGGTGAATTGCAATATTCCACCCAGCGGTAGAATTCGGCCGCGGGTAGGC
The DNA here is from genome assembly GCA_955652395.1 of uncultured Terriglobales bacterium. Taxonomy (GTDB): domain Bacteria; phylum Acidobacteriota; class Terriglobia; order Terriglobales; family Acidobacteriaceae; genus JAIQFF01. Next base: position 4,709 of record CATPBJ010000093.1, read on the forward strand.
TGCGCACGTTCGCCGCCAGATAGGGCTGGCTTGCAATCAACCTGCAGAATTGCATGAACTCATTGGTCCCGAATTGATTGGGATCGTACTTGTGGCTGGCAGGACCCGCAGGAGTTTCGTCCTGCGCCCAGAAGTTGGTCCGCCGAGGACGCTTGTCAGCTGGCCCTATGCCATCACGCCAATCGTAGCTGTCGGCAAAGCATCCGCCCGGAAAGCGGATTACTGGAGCTTTGATCTTCCGCATTTCCTCGACCAACTCTTTGCGGATGCCATTCAGGTTTGGAACTTTTGACTTCTCGCCCACCCAGACGCCGTCGTAGATCACGCCGCCAAGGTTTTCGGTGAAGTGTCCGTAGATGTTGGGCGAGATGACTCCCAGAGGTTCCCCCAGGAGAACCTCGATCCGCGAGTCGTCTGCGACTGCACCGGTGGCGGCGAAAGGTGCGACCCGGTTAAGCCAGAAGTATCCTGCGCCCGCCGCGCTGTTGCGGATGAATTCCCTGCGTCCGATCATGTCACGATCCCCCGTCATGCCCCCATTGGATTACCGCGTAGGAGCGCGCCGGCACTTCGAATTTCGCGCGGCCTCCCGCGATCGAAGGTTTGTCCAGGGTTCGCGGAGACACTTTTTGCGGCGTGACAAAGCTGTTGAAAGCCTTCAGGTCGTCGCCGGTCAGAAGGACGGAAGACAGCGTACGCGCCGGCGCTTTGTCCTGCCAATTCACCTCGACGGCGTGAGGCTTCGCCAGATCGCGATTAAGCACGAAGAGAGAAACCTTGCCGTCCTCCGGGCTGACGGTTCCAGCAACGTCGAGGTATGGAACCTGCCCCATCCCCGAAACCTCGTAGGCGGGAGACTCGACCAGAAGGTTGAGCACTGATCCACGGGCAAATTGCAGCGCCCAGCTGTAAGGATAAAAAATTGTTTGCCGGAAGACGCCGTTTGAATTGGTCATGATCGGAGCGATAACGTTGATCAGTTGAGCCAGACAAGCCAGCTTTACCCGGTCAGCATTTCGGATCAGCGAGTTGAGAATCCCGCCGACCAGCAGGGCATCTTCCAGGTTGTAAACCTCCTCCAGCAAATGAGGCGCTTCCTTTCCGTGTCCATTCTGAAAATCTCCTCCCCGCGCTCGATACCATACGTTCCATTCGTCGAACGAAAGCCACAGCTTTTTGGGCGACCGCTTGTGTCCCCGCACCCGATCGCAGACCGCTACTGTTTCGGCGATCTGCATTTCCATGCTCAGGTTCATGGCCAGATACTTCGAACTGTCGCTTCCGGTTTCTTGAGGAGTATTCCCGACGTAGCGATGCAGTGAGAGTCCGCCCACATAGTCGTAGCATTGCTCCAGGACTTCACCATCCCATTCCAGATAAGTTGGCATCCCAGGCCCGCTCGATCCGCAAGCAATGAGCTGAAGAGAAGGATCAACGGCACGCATCTGCCGCGCTGCATCTTGTGCCTTCAGCCCGTACTCCGTTGCCGTCATGTGCCCGATTTGCCAAGGGCCGTCCATCTCGTTTCCAAGGCACCAGTGCTTCACTTTGTAGGGCTCTGCCATGCCGTGCTTGCGCCGCAGATCGCTCCACAGCGTGCCCTTCTCCACATTGCAATATTCCACCAGGGCGGCGGCTTGTTCGGGCGTTCCCGTGCCCAGATTGAGGCCCATCAGGGGTTCGGTGCCGACCGCTTTGCACCACGCCATGAACTCATTAGTGCCAAACTGATTGCTGTTGAGCGTATTCCACGCCTTGTCGAGCACGCGCGGACGATCCTGCTTGGGCCCAACACCGTCCAGCCAGTTGTATCCGGAGACAAAATTTCCGCCCGGATACCGGACGATGGGAACTCCGAGCTGGCGTACTTCGTCGATCACGTCCTTGCGGAGACCATTGGAATTCGCCAACTTCGAGCCGGGATCGTAAATTCCTTCGTAGATGGCGCGACCCAGATGTTCCAGAAACGAGCCAAACAGATTGCGATCCAAAGGGGCCAGCGTGCGTCGCGTGTCCACGTAAACCCTCACTGCTTCGCCTGGGTTCGAAGGCGGTGACTGGGCTGACAGGAAACGGCCGAACACGAAATTCGCGGAACAAGCTATCCCGGCGGTAGAAGCCTGACGCAAGAAATGTCGTCGACTGGCCGAAACCATGTTGGTGATCTCCTGGAGATGCGAAGGCGGGAAATGGTAAACGTTTACTCAGGCCGTCGCAATGACTTTCTAGCGCAGGCGCATTTCAACGGAAAGAGTTCACCGCCCAACGCGGCCGTGATCAGCTTGAGCCCTTCGACTAAGTCATTTCAGTCAAATCCTGTCAGTTGGATGTCGCAGGCGCCGGCCCCAGCCCGGGAGCGGGTGTAACCGTCTCGGCCGACACCCTGGCCGCCTGCGGCCGGTAGCCATTCCGGGTCCGGACACGACACCCTTTGGCACGGTCGCCCACCAGCTTTACCGTAATCGCACGCCATCCGCGGTTCGGATTGGCTTGCGGGTAGTAGCTCAATGAGTAAAGGTGAGCCAGATCATTCCGGATGGAAGCGAAGGCTCTCTGCTGTTGTTTCCAGGTCTTGGCAAAGTACGCTTCTCCGCCGGTGGCAGCGCTCATACGCTTGAACACGGTGCTGGAAACCGGTTCCAGTTTGGCCTCTCGCGTACTGATCATGTAAATAGGGATGCCCTTCGATTGCGCTAACTCGGCCACATCTTCCGGCGGCACCATGCTGGAGTTGTCGGGGCCATTGGAGAAAACCACGATCACTTTCCGGCCCGTATTCTGGCCCGCATCTCTGACCGTCATCAGCAAGGCGTTGTACAAAGCGGCATCGTCGCCCGCCACCGTGGTGCGCACCCCGCGCAAGACCTGCGAGCGGTCCGCGGTCAGCGTGGTGGCCCGGGAAAGATCGCGACTGTACGAATAGAATGCCACCCGGTCCGGACCGTCGAGCGACCGGACAAACTCGGCAATCGCATCCTGCGCGAAAACAAAGCCCCGGTACATGTAGTTGCTGGTATCGAACAAAATGAAAACGTTGGCGCCCGCCATCATGGACCCCAGCTCGGAACCCAGCTCGGACGATTCATCCGCGGAACCATTCTGCCGCCGGACGCGGAGTTCCCCCGGTTTGTCAGAGTCGGGTCCGTCGGAGGTAACCTTTCGAGTGGGTTCGTTACCTTCTCCGAAGGTGGCAACTTTTTGCGGAATGCCATCCTCGGTCACCACAAAGTCCGAAGGCCGGAGACCGGTCACGTAGTTTCCCTTGCTGTCCATTACCGCCACGTTCAACTGCACCATGTTGACTTCGACACGAATCTTGGTTTCAGCCTCCTGGGCCGTTGCTCGATAGATGGAGCCAAAGAGGACCGCCATGAGCACCAAGACAGCGAGAGAAAATTGTTTTGCCATATGCCTGTTTCACCTGCCTGAGCCGCTTTTATACGGCTTCGGGATCCCGATAAATTTTGTATAACCAGAAACGGTCACTGCGCGGTGGTGGTCAAGGCCACTTTCGACAGCGAAGTAATCTTGCCGCGGCGGAACTCGTCACCGGTTTCCCGCATCGCGCGCAGCATCGCCGGCCAATCCTCGAAGTCGGTGGCAAATATCTTCTCCACCATTCGATAGGTCAGTTCCGGAACCAGCCGGTTCAGCATGGCTGGTGAATAACCCAGTTCATCCGCCAGTCGAGCCCAGTACAAATTATTGGAGTCCCACGACTCGGCCAGCAGACGGCTGGAGTACCCCATGAAGGCGGGAAAGGGCTTCACGTTCAGCAACTCCCGAGAATAGCTTTGTGCCAATGCCGGATGTGGAACCCCGAAATCCTCGGACAACCGTTTCCAGCTGACTTCCGCGGGATACTGGCCGGAAAGATTCTCCAGTTCCTCGCCGGCCTTTCCCCAGTGGCTGCTTTGTCCGGGAAACTTCTGGCGGAATTCTGCCGCCAGATAGAAGGTCTCGCCTGGCATAACCCGGGAAAGCGCTTCTTCGACGGCTCCCGCCCGAAGTGCCTTCTCGACTTGCTCAGAGCGCTGTGGGGCCATGCGCTCGGAGAGAATATCCAGCACCGTCCGTCGCAATGTTTCATCCTGCGCTGCGCCGGTGAGAAGCTCCTCACCCGTCCGTTGGTATAGGGTAACCGCGTGCAACTCGTTTCGAGTCACTCCCCACCAGCGCGGCAGGGTCGCGCTGCTGACCAGGCCGGGGACCAACTCGTGCCAAATCAGGGCCTGAACATTTTCCGGAACGATAAAATCCTGCTCGGCTTCTGCCAGAACGAAGGGCAGATCTGCCAGTGAGCCGGCAAGATGAGCGCCCCCGCCAGCGGGCAAGCCGGAACCGAATACGTGAGGCACGCGCCAGGACTGTCCGCCTCCAATTGCCATTTCCCCCGAAAAGTCGTGAGAGCGCACGAAAAGAGGATTGTTGAGAAGAATTTGAGCTCCCGGCGGTGCGTAGTAGGCATAGTTCAAACCCACCAGCGTGTCTCTCAGGAAAGGTACGACCAGCCCGCGCGCGTCCACCAGATCCTTGCGAGAATTGGGGGCCTTAATAAGTTTGGCCAGATCGGTTCGCGTCTGCAAGGAACTGTGACGCGTGTTGTAGAAACCGGCTGCCCATTCGCTGCGCTCGCTGCCGGTAAACATCGGACGTGGCATCTCGAATTCCCGCAACTGTCCAGCCAGCGGGATCAAGGTATCGCCCACGTCCTTGCCTTGCGCCAGTTCATCTAACCCCTCGCCCAGAGCCAGTAACGTGTCGAGTGAAACCAGGCGTTGACCGTCCAGCACGGAGCGAATTCTGTCCGCCAGTTCTTGCCGGACTCTTTGACCGTCCGGATGCGACTGGTTCGGGCCTGCCAGCAGGGCGATAACCTCGTCCTGGGAAAGATTCGGTCTACCCGCGGAGGCCCGCCACAATTCCCGCACCGAGGTTCGAGCCGAGTCGAACAGGTGCGCCGACGAGGGTATTCCCGCAGCGAAAGGGCTGATCACAGCCTGCCACGATTGATTCAGATTTGCCGCGGGAATCTGTCCCTGGCGCGCCAGGATTTGCCAGAGACCCACAGTGGACTGAAAAATACCCAGCGCGTTGGCCCGCAGGGTGACATTGGAAACCCGGTCGATGGCGTCGGCCGTCCCCAGGAAGCGGATGATGGAATCATCGTTAAAGCCCGGAAATTCGGAAAAAATCAGGTACTGGCTGCCGTACCGGGAAAACTTCTCCGCCAGCAAGCGGACTGTCTCCGGACGCAACCGCTGGCCCGCCGGTCGCCCGTTGTCGATCGCACTCAGCGTCAGATAGATTCGCAGCGGCCCGTCGTCGGAACTTTCGCGGGAGAACGCGAACAACGCTTCCACCAGTTGATCGGGGTCTTTCCAATGGTTCGCACGCTTGGCCCATTGGCGGACTACCCTGGAATCGGTCTTTTGCCGGAGGATCTGCTGCCATACTTCGAGATTTCCCGGGACCGTTGCCTGACCTGACGAATCCAGCTTAAGGCGCGTCACCAGAAGCAGCAGGTCCGGGTCAGGTCGGAACACAGGACGGGCCGGGCCGGGCGAAATATCTCGCCCGCGCAGAGCCTCGTAGAAACGCGGCAATCGATGCGCGTCGGTAAAATAGACTTGTTGGGCCGGGGTCAGGCGGGAGAGTGTGTCGAAATAAGCTGCCAACCACCCGTCATCCTTCGCCAGCAAACGCGCCACGAATTCTTTCGGCGAATCCGGACTCACGCCGGCGAGTTCCTTCCACGCGGGTTCCGCAGCCGCTCCCCCGGGTACGACCATGCGTCCATTGCGAATGGAAATGTGACTGCTGTAAAAATCGAGAACGGAGGCGAAAGGTAGGAGCCTGGAAATTCCCGCAAATTGCAATAAGCTCGCGCTGGTTTCGGCGTCCATCCGGGACATGGCCCAGTAAAGGCGTGCCAGCATGGGGTCGTCGAGCATCGAGTCCAGCATGTCATTTCCGCTTGCGCTCGAGCCTTTCGGGCCGGCCTCCGCCCAATCCCCCGGCGTGAATAGCAGCGGCACCGGAGAGTTGGCGAAAGGGCAGACAAAAGGCTTGCCTCCCTGCAGGGTTTGCTCGAGTTCCGCAAGAGGAAATCCGGAATCAATCGTCAGAAAGGCGTGTTCCGGGTCAGCTGTCTCCAGCGCAGCACCTTTGCCGCAAGCTTCTCGAAGCCGGTAACCGAGAATATCCAGCAATGGCCCAGCCTGATCGCAGTTCGAAACTCGAATGAGTCCTTCCGGGCCGGCTAGCGTGACCAGTTGCCTTGCCTGCTCCACATACCGTTTCAGCAAAATCAGAAACTCAGTCGGCCTACCCGTCCTATCCTTGCGCCCCTGATAACCTTCAACCGCCACATTGCGGGCCAGGAGGGGCAGCACTTCCTCTAAAGAGATCTTCTGACTGATTCCGGCCATGCGCAGAAACGAGCGCAGAGGTCCCGGGATAGCGACGGTGGCCACTGTTGCTGGTCCGGATTGCGGAACTGCCGCGGCCTTCGCGCTGGTAGGGGTATCTGACGGTGAGCTTGACGAAGACTCAAACCCCGGGCTGTAAACGCTTGCAGACAGAAACAAGAAGATCGAGAGAGAAGTCCTCAGTAGGAGGCAAGGAGATTTCACGGCTGGCCCTTCCTTACAAATCTTAGGAATGACTCGATAGCAAATAGCAGGGTGCCAGGGACTGAAGGGACATTCGCTGGCGAGTGACGTCAGGTCTCTGGCCCGAATACCGCCACCGCTCTGGAATCGAACTAAGCCCGCAAATCTGTGTTCCGCCCCCGGAGCCTAGATTTTGTGCCTGCCAAGATAGATCATCTTGCGCTTGATGCCAACCCCTTTTTCGCATTTTTGTGGGCCGATCGTCCCGAAAACGACGAAGCGCCGGAAATGGCGTAGATTGGGCAGTTTGGGAGGATGCTTCGGGCTCAAGCCCTCCCAATCCGACATCCTGGCTGTGGAATTCCGGTACGGCGGAGAAGTATCAGTGCATTTCGATCCAAAGGTTCGATGGAGGACGGGCCCCGCCCGTCCCCAGCAGCACGGCGGTGGACGCCCACACCGAACCCACGCTATCGGCTGACTCCGACGACCTGAAAGCTTGCTACCGCTTCCCGCAGTCCCTTTTCGTAGGCATCGATCACCTTGTCCCAGGTGGCATTTGCTTCAGAATCAATCAACTTCCGGGCAGGATCATCGTCGAACCAGGCCAGCGACTGCCGAATGCCCTGGGCAAAGCGGGTCGTAGCCACGTAGTCCGGAACGAAGCGCTTGATTTTGCTATTGTCGAACACCACGCTTACGGCTTTATCGCCCACCAAAGTGCCTTCCATGCGGGGCAAGCAGGCCACCATGAAATCGGACGGAAGATGCACGAGTCGAGGCTCCACCCCGACCGCCGCCCCCACAATGCGATAGAGTTGGTCCCAGTTCAACACCTCGTCCGTTGTGATATGAAACGCGTGGCCAATGGACTGTTCGTGGCCCAGCAACCCGACAAACCCTTTGGCAAAATCGCTATCGTGCGTAATCACCCAAAGCGATGAGCCGTCCCCTGGGACAATCACCTTCTGTCCCTTGAGCATCCGGTCGACTACGGTGTAGGAACGCTCCCAGCTATTGATCACCAGCGGGATGAGGTTTTCGCCATACGTAAGGGATGGCCGGACAATCGTAATCGGGAATCCTTCTTCGCGATACGCCTTGAGCAGACGCTCTTCGCAGGCAATCTTGTTTCTGGAATAGTCCCAATGCGGGTTGGCCAGCGGCGTGGACTCGGTAATTAAATAGTGCGTGGCAGGTTTCTGATAGGCGCTGGCGGAACTGATGAAAATATATTGCCGGGTTCGTCCGCGGAACAATTCCAGGTCGCGCTCGATGTCCGCCGGAGTAAATGCGATCCAGTTGACGACAACGTCAAACCTGCGCCCACCCAGCGCCCGCGCAACCGCCGACGGATTATTGATATCCGCGTGGACCGTCTCCGCGGCTGCCACCCAGTCCGCTGCATGCTGACCACGCCTGAGCAGCGTGAGCCTGATACCGCGCTGCAACGCCAACCGGGTGCAGGCACTGCTGACAATCCCAGTACCGCCGATAAAGAGTACGTTCATGCGCCCTGTTCTAACAGAGTCTCCCGTGTTTTCACAGGCCAGGTAGTGTAGGCGCGCTCGTCCGGCCCGTGCGGGACGAGCGGGGACGCCCCTCCTCCGACACTTACTCACCAGCGATGCTGCACCAGGGGCTTGATCTTCTCGTCGTAAATGCGCTGCACTGCGGCCATCGCGTCCGGCGTGAGCGGCGGAAGGTCCGAAGCACTGCAGTTGTCGGCCACCTGCTCCGCTCGCTTGCCCCCGGGAATGGCGCAAGTCACCGCATCGAACATCAGTATCCAGCGCAGGGCGAACTGGCTCATCGAAACTCCGGCGGGAAGGAGTGCCCGAATCTTTTCCGCCGCCGCGAGGCCGATGTCGTAATCCACTCCGGAAAACGTCTCCCCTACGTCGAAGGCTTCCCCGCGCCGGTTGAAGTTGCGGTGGTCGTCGGCAGCAAACGTGGAATCGCGTCGAAGCTTGCCGGTGAGCAGTCCGCTGGCCAGCGGCACACGCGCCAGAATGCCCACTCGTTTTTCCTTGGCCTGTGCGAAGAAGAGTTCAGCGGGACGCTGCCGGAAGCAATTGAAGATGATTTGCACCGTCTGCACATTGGGGAACTCAATCGCCTTCAAGGCCTCTTCTATTTTTTCTACGCTAACGCCGTAGTAGCGAATTTTCCCCGCAGTGACCAGATCGTCGAGCACCCCGAAAACCTCCGGACGCGAATAAAGCCCAGTCGGCGGGCCGTGCAACTGGACCAGGTCGAGCCTCTCGGTCGAAAGATTTCGCAGACTGTCGTCGATCCACGCCGAAAGGTTCTCACGACTGTAGCCCTCAACCGTCTGGCGCGGCAGATGCCGGCCCGCCTTGGTGGCGACGATGATCTCCTCGTTGTGCTTGCGCTCTTTCTTGAGCCGGGCGATCAGGCGCTCGCTGCGACCACCTCCGTACACATCCGCGGTATCGATGAAATTGACGCCGCAGTCGATCACCTTATGCAGGGCCGCCATCGAGTCCTCATCCGAAACCTGGCCCCAGGAGCCGCCAATCGCCCAGGCGCCGAAGCTGATTTCAGAAACTTTCCATCCCGTACGACCGAGTGCGCGATGGTGCATTTGTTTCTTCTCTCCTGGAGGTAACCGATAGGACCTTCAACCAGACCCAATTCATCTTAAGCGAACCGGACAGACACGGTTGGCCAACCGCCGTTAGCAGTTTTTTCGTTTTTTTACATCGGATTTTTGAGTTTAGCGAATAATAGGTTGAAGGGGTACAAAGTCTTGCCCGGCCAATTTTTCTAGCGACTGAATCGTTTCAATAGCGTCGGGTCCCGACCCCGCCTGCCTGGGCTTAGGAATTGGAGGTTGTCCCCAATGCCGGAATCAAACATCGGCTTTTATGGCCACGTGAAGCAGTACCACAATCTGAAGGCCGAGATCGATCAGGCCATCCTTGACGTGCTGGAGAGCGGCAGCTATGTGCTCGGCCCGCAACTGGTCAAGTTTGAAGAAGAACTGGCACGTTACATGAAGACGAAAGAAACCGTGGGGGTGAACTCCGGCACCGACGCTCTGCTCCTGGTGTTCCTCGCCCTGGGTCTTGGGCCTGGCGACGAGATCATCACCACCTCCAACACTTTTTTCGCCAGCGCAGAAGCCATCTGGCTGGCCGGAGCTACACCGGTATTCGTCGACTGCGATCCCAAAACCCGCAATATCGATGTCACCAAGATCGAAGCCGCGATCACGTCGAAGACTCGCGCCATGGTGCCGGTGCATCTGTACGGACTAACCGCGAACATGCCCGAGGTCGCGCGGATCGCCAAGGCCCACAATTTATTTGTGGTGGAAGATTGCGCCCAGGGCATCGGGGCCCGGGGCGATCACTTCGCCATTGGAGAACTCAGCGATGCCGTCTGCCTGAGCTTCATCATCCAGAAGAACCTGGGATGTTTTGGTGACGGCGGCGCCGTGGCCACGAACAATAAAGATCTTGCCGGCAATATCCGTAAGCTGCGGAACCACGGCTCGTTGAAACGCTCCCATCACAGCATCGGCTACAACAGCCGTCTGGACGATATCCACGCAGCCGTAGTGCGCGTCAAGCTGAAGCGCGTCGACGAGTGGAGCGGGCGGCGCCGGGAGATTGCGAAGCTTTACGACCAGGGCTTGGCCAACGCGCCGATGACTCTGCCCTTTACGCCTCCTGGCTACGAGCATGTCTATCATCTGTATGTCGTCGACAGCGACGACCGCGACCGGCTACAGGCCTACCTGCAGTCGAAGGGAATCACCGCTCTTACTCACTACCCGATCGCCATCCATCAGCAGGAAGGTTTTCCCTGGGGACGGCCCGCCCGTGTCGGTTCGCTGCCGGTCACGGAAAAGTCCGCAGCCAGCGTCTTATCGCTTCCCATGTATCCCGAGCTCACCAATCAGGAGGTCGAGCGCGTGATCGAAGAAGTCTTGAACTGGGCCGCCAACCGTGAGGCGCTGAGCCGACAAGCAGTCTAGTGACTGAGGTGTGGGGCGGACACTCTTGTCCGCCCCACATTCCGAATGGTCCCAGCCCTCCAGTTCACAAACCCGCAGTGTCATTTACAATTGCAAGAGAGAAGGAAAACGATCGGCCTCAAGCACCCACCGGCCAGGTAAACCAAAACTATGCTGTCACGACTGGGAATTCTAATCACAGCCTGCGCCATGACGCTTGGCTTAGATGCTGCCACCTTGGATAAAACTATGGACTTTGGGCCGAACAATCCGTTCCATGCGCCGAGTACTTTGCCCTTTCAGGCACCGCCGTTCGACAAGATCAAGGACGGCGATTACCAGCCTGCGATTGAAGCCGGCATGGCGGAGCAACGCCAGGAAATGCGGGCGATTGCGAGCAATCCAGCTCCGCCCACATTCGAGAACACCGTGGTCGCGATGGAGAAGACCGGCCAGTTGTTCAACCGTGTGATGGCAGCATTCAATGGCGTCACGGGAGCGAACCTGAATCCTGAGCTGCAGAAGGTGCAGGAGTTCGAGGCGCCCAGGCTGGCCGCGCACCAGGATGCGATTTTCCTCGACTCCAAACTATTTCAACGCGTGGCCGCGGTTTACCAGCAACGCGATTCCCTGAAGCTCGATTCGGAAGCGCTGCGCCTGGTCGAGTTCTATTACAAGAAATTTGTGCATTCCGGGGCCAACCTCTCGGATTCCGATAAGGTCGAACTGAAGAAACTTAACGAAGAGGAATCGACCCTCACGAATGCATTCACCACCAAGCTGCTCGCCGCCACCAAGGACGCGGCCTACGTCACCAAGGAGAGGAGCGCGCTCGCAGGCTTGAGCGATCCGCAAATCGCAGCTGCCGCTTTGGCCGCGAAGGATCGCAAGCTTGACGGCTACGTCCTGCCCCTCCAGAACACCACGCAACAGCCCGATCTGGATTCGCTAAGCCGACGCTCTACCCGCCGGGCGCTTTTCGAGAACTCCTGGAATCGCGCCGAACGTGGAGGGCCGAATGACACACGCGCGACCGTAGCTCGTCTGGCCCAGCTTCGGTCCCAGAAAGCCAAACTGCTGGGGTTCCCGAACTACGCAGCCTGGAAGTTGGAAGACCAGATGGCGAAAACGCCGGACGCGGCGCTGAAGTTCATGGATACGCTGGTGGCGGGAGCAACGGCAAGAGCCAGCAGCGAGGCCAAGGACATTCAGGCTGTCATTGATTCGCAGAGCGGTGATTTGCAGAGCGGCGATTCGCACCGCGGGAATTCCCATGGCGGCGGCTCCCAGAACAGCAGCTTCAAACTGGAGCCGTGGGACTGGAACTACTATTCCGAGCAGGTTCGCAAAGCAAAGTACGACATGGACGAAGCGCAGATCAAGCCGTATTTCGAGTTGAATAATGTGCTCGAGAATGGTGTGTTTTACGCCGCCACCCAGCTGTACGGGATCACCTTCAAAGAGCGCAAGGACTTTCCGGTGTACAACGCCGAGGTGCGTGTGTTCGAAGTGTTCGACGCTGACGGCAAACCGATGGCGCTCTGGTACGGCGATTATTTCAAGCGCGATAACAAAAATGGCGGCGCCTGGATGAGCAACTTTGTGGACCAGTCCAAGCTGCTGGGCACGCTGCCGGTCGTCTACAACGTTTGCAACTTCAGCAAGCCCGCGCCGGGCGAACCCGCACTTCTCACCTTCCGCGATGTCACCACCATGTTCCACGAATTCGGCCACGCCCTGCATGGCATGTTCGCGGACACCGAATATCCAATTCTTTCCGGTACCGCGGTGGCACGCGACTTCGTCGAGTTTCCCTCGCAGTTCAACGAGCATTGGGCGAGCTATCCGTCGGTGTTCAGCAACTACGCGAAACACTACAAAACCGGCGCGCCCATGCCGGCGGAACTTGCCGCCAAGATCAGGAAAGCTGAAACCTTCAATCAGGGCTATGCCCTCACCGAGGTCCTGGCCGCGGCGGAACTCGATATGCAGTGGCACACGCTTCCGGCGGGCACGGCGCTCCAGAAACCAGATGGGTTTGAAACCGAGTCGTTGAAAAAGACCCACCTCGCTCTCAGTGCGGTGCCGCCGCGTTACCGATCCACCTACTTCGCACACATCTGGGGGGGCGAGTATGGCGCGGGCTACTACGCCTATCTATGGGCTGAGATGCTGGACGACGATGCCTTCCAGTGGTTTGAGGATCACGGCGGCTTAACCCGGGCGAATGGCGATCGTTTTCGTCGGATGGTGCTCTCGCGCGGCAACACGGAGGACCTGGCCAACCTTTACAAAGCCTGGCTTGGTGCCGAACCCAGCATCGAGCCGATGTTGAAATATCGCGGTCTCGCGGAGCCGGCCGTTTCAACGTAAACCGGGGTCGGTGTTCAGGGCTGTTTCAGAAATTTCCCCTGTTCGAGCTCCTGGAAGGCCTGCCGCAGCTGCTCTTGCGTGTTCATCACGATGGGACCGTACCATGCCACGGGCTCCTCGAGCGGCTTTCCCGATACCAGAAGGAACCGGATCCCGTCGTCCCCAGCTTGCACCGTAACTTCGTCACCACGGTCGAAGAGAATGAGCGAGCGGTTGTCAGCCTCCACTGGAGGGGCCGTGTCCAACCACTTCACTGCCTCGGTCGGTACTGTCAGCGGGCCAGAAGCATTGCAGAATTTGCCTCCGCCGGCGAAAACATAGGCGAAGGCGTGGCGAGTGGTCTCAACCGGGAGGCTCTTCCTCCTGCCCGGAGACACCGAAACATCGAGGTAGATGGGGTCGGCCGCGATCCCGTCGACTGGGCCGGTCTTCCCCCAAAACGTTCCACAAACGACGCGCACGTGGGTACCGTCGTCGTCTTTAATTTCCGGGATGTCCGGCGCTTTCACTTCCTGGTAACGCGGCGCAGTCATCTTTAGCGAGGACGGAAGGTTGGCCCACAGCTGGAAGCCGTGCATCCGGCCGGCATCGTCGCCCTTGGGCATCTCCTGATGAATGATTCCGCTCCCCGCCGTCATCCATTGCACGTCGCCCGAGGCAATGGCGCCGCAGTTGCCCATGCTGTCACCGTGCTCCACGGTTCCGGCCAGGACGTACGTGATGGTTTCGATCCCGCGGTGAGGATGCCACGGGAAGCCTGCCAGATAATCCTCCGGAACGTCGTTGCGGAAGTCGTCCAGCAGCAGGAAGGGATCGAAGTCAGAGGTGTTGCCGAAGCCGAACGCGCGTCGCAGATGCACGCCCGCGCCTTCGAGGGTCGGTTTGGCCTTGACCAGCCGCTTAACCGGTCGAATAGACATGGTGGTCTCCGGTATTCAGAGTCTTCCGCAGATATCTGGTCAATTTTGACCAGTCCTCGAGCAGCCTGCTGGTCGATACTGACGGAAGAGCAATTCTACCAGCGGGTGAATACTGATTTTTGCATTGTTAGGATTTTCGAATTGGCAATTTCGGGAATTCGAGAGTCCTGTAATGCAGAATCCCTCGAAGGCGCCAGCCAACCGTTCTCAGCAGGACTTACAGGGCTAATGTCACTATCAAAAACAGTGCTTCCCAGAGGAATGTTGGAAGTCGTCGCCCCCCGCTCTCTGACGCGGGACGAGGTGGCAGAGGCCCGCCCACGTAGTCATGCCAAGCCCTCTCTGCCTAGTCGAATTGCGGTGCTCGGCAACTATCTTCCGCGACATTGTGGAATCGCCACCTTCACGACCGACCTGTGCGAGGCCATAGCCGCCGAGTACGGGACAGCTCGATTGCTGGCGCTGCCCGTGAATGACACCCAACAAGGATATGACTATCCCGCGCGGGTGCGATGGTCTCTCGCGCAGGACGACGTGAACTCCTATCAGGAAGCGGCTGAATTCCTGAACTTCCACAATATCGACATGGTGTGCCTGCAGCATGAGTATGGAATCTTCGGCGGACCGGCCGGGAGCCATATCCTGCATCTGCTGCGCGGCTTGAAGATGCCCGTGGTGACCACGCTGCATACGGTTCTGCGCGAGCCCGACTCCGACCAACTCAGGGTCATGGAAGAGATTGCCGAGCTTTCGGACCGGCTTGTGGTCATGAGCCAGCTCTCGTCCCAGTTCTTGCAGGAAATTTTCAAGGTGCCTGGCAGCAAGATCGACATGGTTCCTCACGGCGTTCCGGACCTGCCCTTTCTCGATCCCAATTTCTACAAAGACCGCTTCGGCGTCGAAGGCAAAGCGGTGCTGCTCACCTTCGGCCTGCTCTCGCCGAACAAGGGAATTGAGAACGTGATTCAGGCGATGCCACAGATCTTGTCGAAACACGAAAATGTGGTCTACCTGGTAGCGGGTGCGACCCATCCTCACATCCTGCGTCGCGAAGGGGACAAGTATCGCGCCAGTCTGCAAGCCTTGGCAAAGGCAGCGGGAGTGGCATCGCAAGTGATCTTCCACGACCGCTTTGCCAGCCCTGAGGAGATGGCGGAGTTCATTGGCGCCGCGGACATCTACATCACTCCGTATCGCCAGGAAGCGCAGGTGGTTTCCGGAACGCTTGCTTACGCGCTCGGGGCGGGGAAAGCGATCATCTCTACTCCGTATTGGCACGCCATTGAATTGTTGGACGAAGGTCGCGGCGCCCTGGTTCCCTTCCAAGATCCCAATGCCATCGCACAAAAGACAATCGAACTCCTGACTACGCCGGCCCGCCGCCACGCCATGCGCAAACGGGCCTACCTGTTCGCGCGGGAAATGGTCTGGAAGCGAGTGGCGCAGGGTTACATGGAGTGCTTTGCCCGGGTTCGCAGCGACCGCATGGAAACTCCCCGGGTTCAGTTCTCGGCCCGCACCACCGAGAAGTCTCTGAATCAGCTGCCTCCATTGAAACTGGATCACGTGAATGCGCTCACTGATGACACGGGGATATTGCAGCACGCCATCTTTACCATCCCCAACCGAGCCGAGGGATATACCACCGACGACAACGCCCGCGCGCTCATTTTTACGGTGCTGCTGGAACAACAGGGCGGTGGTGAAGTGGGCACGTCCGGAACAGCCGGATCCGCCAATCCCGAATGGGCTCTCCGTTACTTGGCATTCCTCGAACACGCCTTCAATCCCCAGAAGAAAAGGTTCCGAAACTTCCTCGGCTACGACCACCACTGGATGGAAGAACAGGGATCGGAAGATTCTCATGGCCGCGCATTGTGGGCCCTCGGAACTGTCCTCGGCCAATCCGCTAATCATGGACTCAGGGGTGCCGCCGGGCGTTTGTTCGAGTATTCCCTTCCCGCAGTAGTGGAGTTCCACAGTCCTCGGGCCTGCGCCTATTCCATGCTCGGAATTCATGAGTACCTCCATTCCTACCCTGGAGACCGGGACGCCCAGCGGGTACGATTCGCATTGGCTCAAAGATTGCTCGACATGTATGAGTCGATCCGACGTCCCGATTGGAAATGGTATGAGGATGTTGCAGCGTACGGGAACGCCAGGCTGCCCCAGGCCATGCTGCTGGTGGGATCGGCTTGCGGGAATGAACGCATGCTGTCCGCTGGACTCGATTCTGTGAAATGGCTGATGGAAACGCAGCGTTGCCCGGTGAACGGTCACTTTGTGCCCATCGGCTCGCAGGGGTTTTACCGCCAGGGCAGCGAACAGGCGCGATTCGATCAACAGCCCATTGAAGCTGCCGGTGCAGTCTCCGCTTGTCTCCAGGCTTACCGCGTGACTGGAGACCCTCGCTGGCGCAGCCAAGCCTGGTCGGCTTTCAACTGGTTCCTGGGCGATAACGATCTCCAGCTTCTACTCTACGATTCCGCAACCGGTGGCTGCCGCGACGGCTTGCATCCCGACCGTGCCAATCAGAATCAGGGCGCGGAATCCACGTTGTCTTTCCTCATAGCGCTGCTCGAAATGCGCTCTTTGCTAGGCCCTGAACCGCCGCCTGAAAGGCTGGAAAACCCTTCATGACTGCTCCCGAAACCGCACTGCTCAACGTCGAACGCCCTCACTACCCACCACTGCTTCTGCGTCACCCAGGCAACCCCATTTTGACGCGCAAGCACTGGCCGTACTCCATCAACAGCGTATTCAATGCCGGCGGAACCTTGCTGCAGGATGGAACCACTCTGCTGCTGTGCCGAATCGAAGACCGGCGCGGCTTGTCGCATCTTTGCGCCGCTCGCTCTTCGAATGGTGTGGACGGCTGGCAGATTGACCGCGAGCCGACCTTGATGCCCAGCCCTAAGGAGTATCCCGAGGA
>CATPBJ010000094.1 GCA_955652395.1 uncultured Terriglobales bacterium
CATAGACCATAAAAGATCTCGCCGGCAACGAATCCCTGGCCATGCAGATTGAGGAACAGCATGGCGAGAGCGTCCCGCTGAGGTTTTTCGAATGCGGACAAGAAATCGGCACCGCGCACGAGCATCAGGGCAGCAGCGCCGTTCAGCATGTGGAAGAAGTAGATGGCGGCTGGCATCAGACCCCCCAGGATCACCATCAGCACGGCGAGGTTCTGGTCTACTCCCTTGAACAACCGGAAAGAGCCAGCGCGATGAAGATCACGATGGTCCCGACGAACAGGTCGCTGACCATACCGACACGGAAGAGCGACTCGTGGGCAGCGATGTTGTTGGCCGTCGCGGCGCGTTGCCATGCACGAACAGCTTGCTGGGAATGTAGATGATGCGGACGAGGCCGGCGACGGCGAGGAGCAGTAGAGGAGCAGTATAGGAATCCGGCCACTCTCCTGGAGTTGCGGGTCGAGCTCATGTTTCCTCCCTCGTAAGGGCCTAGCCGGAGATACGGCGAAGTCCGTCAAAAAGTTCAGCCAGACGAGCAAAGGTGGCTCGTGGTGGCGCACCCGGCGAGCGGCTTCACCCGAGGCCTAAAGTCCAGGAGGCAGGCTTCTTACGGCTTAAGCTTGCTTTGCACTAGTTCCTCCACGCGCTGCAACACTTCGTCCTCGGACAAAGTGGTGGAGTCAAGCAGAAGCGCGTCACTGGCAGGCACAAGTGGGGACGTCGCGCGAGTGCGATCGCGGCGGTCGCGCTCGCGCAGTTCCGCGGCGACGGCATGCACCGCCGCTCCACGCACATTTTGTTGCAACAAGCGGCGCTGTTCGCGCACCACCGGATCAGCATCGAGAAAGACTTTCACGTCGGCCGCGGGAAAGACTTTGGTGCCAATGTCGCGGCCTTCCATAACTACGCCGCCACCGCACCCCATCTCCTGCTGGCGCGCGACCATCCACTGGCGCACCGCGGGGTGAACCGAGACTCGCGAGGCGGCCTCGGTGACGTCGGGTTCGCGCACGCGCTGACTCACGTCGCGGCCATCGAGCAGGACCCGATTACCGCCCATGGTGGGTTCGAGCTGAATGCGGGTGTTATGGGCCAGATTGATCAGGGCCGGCTCGTCATCGAAGGAGACATCCCATTCAATGGCTTTCAGGGCGAGGGCGCGGTACATGGCGCCGCTCTCCAGATTCACGTAACCCAGTTTGCGGGCCAGGCGCGACGCGATCGTGCTTTTGCCCGCGCCGGCAGGGCCGTCGATGGCGATGATGAGTTTGCGTGCGGAGGTCGAGGTCATCCCGGAAGGTAATTATTGTACACGGGAAGAAAGGTGTTCATCGAAGACCGCCTGGTGCTCCCGCTCGTGTCGTCCCGAGCGGAGCGGCTGCCTCGCTGAGCGAAGTGGCTACGGAGTCGAAGGCCCCCCTACCTTCTTACACACCCTGGTGTTGTGACCGACGCAGATAACAACAGATTCCGGCAGAAGGTTGACGGGTAGAGGTCCTTCGACTCCGCATTGCATTTCGCACGCGAAACGCAATGCTGCGTTCAGGATGACAATCGCAGATCGCTACATTTTTACCAGACTCTGCAGGCGTTGGCGTAGACCAGGGGCTGGCCCGCGTGGCAGCCGAAGGCGTGGGCAAATTCCGGCATGTTGCCTACCACATTGTTCACGCGGTAGCGGGCGAGGGAGTGTCCCTGCGTCATGACTGCGGTGCGAGCTACCTCAGGTCGCACTTCTCCGCACCACACGTTGGCGTAGGCGAGGAAGAAGTTCTGTAATTCGGTAGCGCCGTTCGCGGACTGGTTGTCCACTGCTTTGCCTTGCGACTGGAGTGTGTTCGCCAGACCTGCGAGCGCGATGTGGACGCCGCCGTTGTCGGCAGTATCTTCCCCGGCGGAGAGCTTGCCGTTCTGTTTGATACCGGCCTCGGGAACATCCTGGGTGTATTCGTCAGTAATGCATTTGTCGCGCTGCTCGTAGTTGGCGGCATCGGCTGCAGTCCACCAGTCTTTCAGATTGCCATCGGCGTCGAATTTGCGTCCCTGATCGTCGTAGCCGTGAATGATTTCATGTCCGATCACGGCCCCGATAGCGCCGTAGTTTGCCGCGTCGCTGGAACTGGCGTCGAAGAACGGCGGCTGTAGAATGCCGGCGGGGAAGTTGATGGTGTTGTGCTGGGGATCTTCGTAGGCGTTGACGGTCGGCGGCGTCATGCCCCACTCGCCGCGGTCCGCGGGTTGGCCGAATTGAGCCATGCGACGCCTGATTTCAAATCCCGATGCTCGCTGGACGTTGCCCAGAAAGTCGTCACGCTTGATCTCGACCGAAGAGTAGTCCCGCCAGTGGTCGGGATATCCGATCTTGTCGACCTGCGCCGCCAGCTTGGCGTGGGCTGCTGTCTTGGTTGTGTCCGACATCCAGGCAGCGGCGTCGATGTCCTGATCGAGCGCGGCCTTGATGGCTTTGACCAGCTGCAGCATGCGTTCTTTATTTCCGGCGGGAAGTATTTGGCGACGTAGGCCTGTCCCACGGCCTCACCCAGATCGATATCGGCGTAGATGGAGCAGCGCCGCCAGCGCGGCTGAAGCTCCTTGGTGCCGCCGAGGGTGCGTCCGAAGAAATCAAAGTTTTCGTCTACGAAGGGCTGACTCAGCGAAGGCGCCATCGCGTCCAAGGTCGACCAGCGCAGATATGCCTGCCATTGTTCGGTCGAATGCGACTGCACCAACTTCTCCATCCCCTGGAAGAAGCCGGGCGCGAGCACCAGGTACTGCGGCGAAGCCGGGGCCTGCATGGCGGCAAAGTAACGGCTCCAATTGAAGGACGGCGTGAGCGCCTGGATTTGCTGCAGCGACATTCTGTTGTTCTGGTTCTTGGGATCACGGCGGAGAACGATGTCCATGGCCGCATTGGCCAAGTCAGTTTCCATTGCCAGGACAGATTGAGCATCCCTGGCTGCCTGGGCCGGCGTTTCGCCGCTCAACTCCAGCAGACGCGCCACGTGTTTGATGTACTTGTCGCGAATCTCCTTGGATTTCGCATCGTCGTTCAAATAGAACTCACGTCCGGGCAGGGCCATGCCGGACTGATCGAGCGCAGCCAGGGTCATGCGGGCATCGTCGAAGCCGGGCTGGGAATAAATTCCGAACACCACGCCCTGGTAAGCGGCATCGATGAAGTTCAGGTTGGCAGGCCGGACGATCTGGTGGATGGAAGCGATCACTTCAGGAAGCTGGGATTTGTCTCTTAACCTGGCGATGCGGTCGAGCGCCGGCTGCAACGGCTTGAGGCCAGCCTTGTGGATGGCGTCCTCATCCATGCAGGAAGCATAGTAATCCCCCACCTTCTGTTGCACGGGCGTCCGGTCGGGGGAAGGCTTCGCCGCCTGCTCCAGCGTGTTGTGCACGGCGGCAATGTTCCAGATGGCGAGCGCGTTGAACGTGCCCCAGCCCCCCTGGTCAGGTGGGATCGGATTGGCCTTCAGCCACTTGCTGCAGGCGTATTGGAAAAAGTCAGAGCACGGGTCCAGAGACTTGTCCACCTGATCGATGTGGAAATGCTCGAGGGCCGGCATTGAACTGGACGGCGGAGCCGGAGTTTGAGCGAAGGCTGGGGCGCAGAGTGCGAAAACGACCGCCAAAAGAATGCAAATACGCATATGACTACCTTCCCGAGCCCGGTGGCCTGTAGATAGACGGGTGACGGGCCAAATGGTAAGTCAGGGTGAAAGAGCCTAATTGTTGACCCTGTCCAGCCCGGCTAGACGACCCCGGCATACTTGGCCACCGATTGGCACAGATCTCGCGGATCTCTTTCGGTCTAATCCGTGGCAGGCGCTAACCGCCGCGGGACAATCTGGTAGGAGTAGCGGGAGTGCCTGTGCCCGCTCGGTTCTTCACGACCCCGGGTTGTCTTGGTGGCGCGAGCTGGATCAGGGAGCGGTGTCCGACGCGAACGAAATCCAGTTCCCGCGCGGCCTGGAGCGCATTGAGCGCTTCCTTGACCCGCGAGCGGGGCACAAAATTGCCGAAGAATGATTCCACTTCCTGCTGGTCGGCGGCGATGACGCAATCC
>CATPBJ010000095.1 GCA_955652395.1 uncultured Terriglobales bacterium
GCTGTGTGAGGGGAAACTTTCATGCACAGTTCTTAGAGGGCTGGACGGGAGCAATCCCGTCCGGCTACTCGGTAATCCGGGAGCTATCTCCCCGAATCGGACGCCAAATGGGATCACTTCTACGGAAAGCGCGTTAATCAGGCACTTACCTACGATCAGGACAGACTTCCCACAACGCCGTTTCGGGTTAACTTTCCGTATAGTCGACCGTCAATCACGTGCGTTATCATGCCCGCAGATGGCCTCTCCGGACCAAATCGAGTCTGCTGAAAGCGATTCTCAGCAGGAAATAGAGCTCCGCCGCATTGTGAATCTCACGACGCAGATGCTCATGGTGCTGGAGCCCGATGGGCGTATTTCATGGGTAAACGAGGTCTGGCTCGACTACCACGGCATCAGCTTGGCAGACCTCAGCACATATGATGATTTTCGAGCACGGATTGTTCACCCAGATGAGCTTCAAAGGTATGCCGAGTATCTGCGAAGCGTCCTTGCTCGCGGTATGCCCTTCGAAGCTGAACAGCGAGTGCGGGGCAAAGACGGAAAATATCGCTGGTTCCTCATCCGCTATAACCCACTGAAGGACGCAGAAGGACGCGTCCTTCGCTGGTATGGCGGCGCAACCGGTTCCAGGTCAGGGCTCAAAACCCAACTGCCCGTGCGGGTTAGCCTCTGCGCTTCGACAAGGTAGGCTTCACTGTGGCGCAAACCTTCCTCGGCATGCTTGCGATCTTCAATGTCGGTATGCGGGCATCAGTCTGGCTGGGATTCTGCTGATGACCGCGATGGTGTTGTATGGCTTCTATACCTCCTTGGGGGGCCGACCGCGATTTACTGGTCCGAAGAAATGTTCCGGATTTGGGACTTCGATCCGCAACAGGGCGTTCCGGATAGCGAGGAGGCGTGGCAGCGGGTCCACCGGGAAGATATCAAAAGAATACGCGAGGCACTGGTTTTCGGAGGAGCGGCGCTCGAGGAGTGACCTGCCGTGGGAAATAGCTCCTCTTTTGCCGCCGAGTGGAACCTTACGCGTTTTTACGGAAGGGTTACCGACCATCCTGGAATTATCGGTCCGGGCGCTCGAACGAACCACCAGATGCGACTTGTACGGGAGCGGCACAACTGCGCAAAGGCCGCTCCTGCCATTCTTAGGCTTCCAAGAAATCCTACCCACTGACTTGCGAGTCAGCGGCGGCGTGTTGTTTTCTTGCGATTTTCAAGAGTTCCCGCGTGTAGGCTGCGATGGTTTCAGGGACGGCCTGACTATAGACGAACTGCCCCTCGCGGCGGCAGGCGATGAGCCGAGCTTCACTCAGAATCTTTAGATGGTGAGAAACAGTTGCGGGGGTCACGCCGCGCACGGAGACGATCTCACCACAGTTAATCTGGCTGGTCGCCGAGATGGCCTCAAGGATCCTGAGGCGGGTGGCGTCGGCCAAGGCTTTCGATATTTTCTGAACGTCTGAACGGTCCATGGTCAATCTAGAGTGTAGCGAACTCATTGGCATTGTCGCCAAGGAGAAACCCGGTTCCTGCGCAGCCAAATCCCAGAAAAGCTGCAACCGATTACTTTAATGATCATTTAAATGTCTAATTATCGTGGTCCCGGTAACAATGGCATGAATACGTCGGAGAAGACCCGGGAAGACAAGTCGGTAAAAATAAGGAGACTGACATGGCAAGACTCGAAGGAAAAGTGGCGGTAGTGACCGGCGGAAACAGCGGTATCGGGTTAGCGACGGCCAAGCGCCCTCAGGAAGAAGGCGCGAGAGTAGCCATCTCGGGTCGAAGCAAGAAAACCCTAGATGAGGCGGTAAGAACGATCGGCAACGGCGTGCTGGCGGTGCAGGCAGACGTGGCCAAGCTCTCGGACTTAGACAAGCTCTATGCAGAGGTTTCGCAAAAGCTTGGCAAAATTGATGTGTTGTTTGTGAATGCAGGAGTCGCGAAGTTTGCGCCACTTGCCGACACATCCGAAAGCACGTACGACGAGCAGTTTGACATCAACATCAAGGGCGCATACTTCACGATCCAGAAAGCGCTGCCGTTGCTAAATGATGGTGCGTCGCGGTTTCCACACACTCCAACTGCTACGCGTTTTCGTGACACACCGCAATAAGGCTCTGACCCACCACGAGTTGTTGCAAGCGGGGCGCCTGAGGTGAACCAACTCCGCAAGAAAATCGAGCCCAACACCCAGTCCCTGGCTGGTCGGACCGCTGTTTATGAAATCTTTAGCCTTTCTTTACGACTTTTTTATGCGCATCCGGCTATGTTAAGGCTTCCGCTGCTCCCTTCGTGATTTGATCAGCGAAATCTTCCGAGGATTGACGCGAAGGGGTTGAAAACCTTCAATGCAAAACCATCGTGCCAAACAGTCGACGCCAAACCTAACGGCAACCGGCGCTCAACGGGTGCTGGTCGCAACGACCGCGATGCTTGTATTCATCTCTTTTTGGCGAGCCGCAGCCGTTGTGCTCAACGACATGGGTTCTTCGGCGTTCTACGCCGGTGCGATTGCTGAACACTTCGTTGGAAAAACAGCCCCTTGGTTCATCCTTGCCATCATGTTGCTGTCCTTTGCGGTCCGATCGGTTTACATCGAGAGCTGCAGCATGTTTGTGCGCGGTGGCGTGTACCGCGTGGTGAAGGAGGCCATGGGGGGAACGCTGGCAAAGTTCTCGGTTTCGGCTCTCATGTTCGACTACATTCTGACCGGACCGATTAGCGGCGTATCGGCAGGCCTATATCTGGTGGGTCTGTTGAACGAGCTGTTGCGTCATGCACACTTTAACTTCCTTCTGCCTGTTAACTGGACGGCCGCACTCTTCGCGGCGCTGGTCACAATCTACTTCTGGTGGGAGAACATCAAAGGCATCCCTGAGTCGAGCGAGAAAGCCCTGCGCATCATGTATGTGACCACGGTGATGGTGGTCCTTATGATCGTCTGGTGCTCCTATACCCTCTGGGTGCGGGGAGCTCACATTCCGCCCTGGCCACGGCTCTCGAATCTCGTCTACTCGAGCGATGCGCTGGGCTGGCTGCGCCACACCTCACTGCCGTACACAGTCGGACTGATCGGTATTTTAATTGGCCTAGGTCATTCCGTTCTGGCCATGAGCGGCGAGGAGACCATGGCTCAGGTTTACCGGGAGATTGAGCACCCCAAACTGCGGAACCTAGAAAAAGCGGGATTCGTCATCTTTCTATACAGCCTGATTTTCACAGCCGGCGTGGCGTTCTTCGCTGTGATGATTATCCCCGATTCGGTGCGTAACAATTTCTTCGATAACCCAATCGGCGGATTGGCGATGTACCTCGTTGGGCCTTTATCGCTGCGGCTTATGTTCAGGGCTTTCGTCGTCGTGGTGGGCGTCTTGATGCTGGCCGGAGCAGTCAACACTGCCATCGTGGGCTCTAACGGAGTCCTGAACCGGGTCTCCGAGGATGGAATTCTTCCCCACTGGTTTCGCCACCCGCATCGTCGTTTCGGTACCTCTCATCGCCTCCTAAACCTCGTCGTTGGCCTTCAGCTCCTCACGATTCTCTTGAGTCGGGGAAACATTTTTGTGCTGGGCGAGGCTTATGCCTTCGGTGTGATGTGGAGCTTTGCCATGAAGGGTCTGGCGGTCCTTGTTCTTCGCTACAAGAAACCCGGCGAACGGGAATTTCGCGTGCCCTTGAACCTGAAAGTTCGGAATATCGAGATCCCCTTAGGCCTTGGCCTAATAACGATCACTCTGTTCGCTTTATGCGTAATCAATCTCTTCACCAAGCAAGTCGCGACGCTTTCAGGAGTTGCTTTCACGATTATTTTCTTCACCGTTTTCACAGCCTCCGAAAAGATGACCAGGAAGCGCACCACGGCTCACGCCGAACTTGACCAGTTCAATTTAGAAGCTGGTGAGGACCTCACTCCCGAGGCCGTTGGCGTGGGACCGGGAAACATCCTGGTTATGGTCCGTAACTACAACACGCTTTATAACCTGGGAGCGGTCCTCGACCGGGTCGATACTCACAAACAGGACGTCGTGGTACTCCACCTTCGATTTCTCACGCGAGCGGGGTCAGGCGAGTACGGGTTGGAGGCCGAGCAGCTTTTCAGCTTGGAAGAGCAACAGCTTTTTACACGCGCCCTTGGGCTGGCGGAGAAGAAGGGGAAGACCATTCATCTGGCCGTCGCTGCGGCCACGGAGAAATGGGACGCGATCTTGCGGGCAGCCCAAAGCCTGCGATCATCTACCGTTGTTCTAGGGCCTTCTCCTAATAGACCCGTCACTGAAGAAGCTCGTATCGCGGGCATGGCCTGGGAGCGTTTATCTGATCCCAAACCCCAATTGACCCTTCAAATCTATTTCCCCGGTGGACAGGAACATGTTTTTTATCTGGGGCCCCACGCGCCGCACCTCACGCCTAGCGAGGTTGATCTCCTGCACAGTATCTGGCTTGAACTCAGTAGCGATGTTGCCCCTGAGGAGATTCATCACCATGACGTCGTCCACTTCGCTCTGGAAGAACTCCGGCAGGAGCTCAGCAATACGGAGCGAGAGGAAGTCCTCCGCCGGTTGCGGCAGCATCTCGAGGAAATCAAAAGTCGGCGCGTAACGCACCTTTAGGGGTCGGAGTTGCGCATCATTGTGTCGTGTATGGCATAAGGGAGGAAAGCGTGAGTGCAGGCCGCATCCTTGTGGTGGACGACGATCCGCAAATCCGCCGCGTGATGCGAGTGACCCTGACTGCACAAGGCTATGAGGTGAGTCATGCTAAATCAGGTGAAGAAGCGCTGGAAAGGCTCCACGGCGAGAATTACGACCTTGTCCTGCTGGACATGAACATGCCCCACATGGGTGGGATTAAGGTTTGCCGGACCTTGCGGTGCGGTCCGCTTGGTTTCGAGTTGGCGATTATCATGCTTACTGTGCGAGACACAGAGAAAGATAAAGTCGACGCGCTGGATGCGGGAGCCGACGATTACGTTACTAAGCCCTTTAGCATTCCGGAACTGTTGGCGCGGATTCGTGCTGCGCTGCGACGAGTACCCGCTGATCCTGGGTTGGAGTTACAGCGAATCAAGCTGGAGGATGTGGAGATCGACTTCTCATCTCGGAAGGTCACGGGTCCAGGCCGAGACGTGCGCCTCACGCCGAAGGAGTTCGACCTGCTTTCCTACCTCATCGCGCATCCAAACCGAACCCTGAGCCATCGCGAACTTCTGCGTGCTGTTTGGGGGGCAGATTACGGCGACGAAGTAGAGTATCTCAGAGTTTTCGTCAGCCGACTGCGGTGGAAGATTGAGCCCGATCGCGACAAGCCTCGTTTTTTGGTAACCGACGCCTGGGTCGGCTACCGCTTCTGCCTGCCTAAGTAACCGTCATGCTTCCCGAATTTTTATGAAGTTTTTAGGGCTTGTTTATGCCTCATTTATGCATGCTTGCCTAGGTTAAGAGCGGACGTGCTTATGAGCAACATCGGCCGTAGCTCCACGGAGCTTTGGGAGCGCTCCATACCCCCAGGTAGAGCGGCGGAGATTAATCCGGGCAATGAGCTTGAAATTAACGTGATCTTCACGGACCATCGGGGCACGCTCAGCGCCTTAAAGACTGCTGGCGCCTTGGCTCATCAATTGCGAGCACACATCAATCTCCTAGTTCCTCGAGTCGTGCCCTACGCATTCCCGCTCGCTAGTCCGCCAGTTTCGATTCAGTTTACTGAGCGTCGACTTCTGGACCTTGCGCGTCAGGGAACCCAGGGCTCGGTGGTTATCTCGGTCCAGCTATATCTCTGCCGTGACCGGCGGCTGTGCCTTTTGGAGGCACTAAAACCGCAATCTCTCGTGGTCGTCGGCGGCAGGGCACGGTGGTGGTCAACGAAGGAAACCAAACTTGCTAGGATGCTTCAGTTTGCTGGGCACCGCGTCATTTTCGTAGGTCTCGAGTGAGGCATGATGGTTCATTCACCTTTACCTCTTGATTGCAGCCTTGTTTTGATTGGTTGCAGGGCCTTCACCATGGCTCGCACCCGCCGCGCCGTCTCTTGCTAGTCGGCGGACGATGCCTGCTCCGATGCCTCTTGAACCACCCGTGACGAAAGCTACTTTGCCTGTGAACGATTTTGTCTGCATTACGGCCATCAACATCCTCCTAGTCATAGACTATGTATGTTTTGGATGGTGCTGTCCAGAATAAGATTCGAAATGTCTTTATATGGATGTGAGCGCCCAGACTTCGGAAATAATCCAGAAACGACGTTGTGGGAGACTTGAAGCCTCAACTTGGAGATTTTAGCGTTTGTGTCCTAGAAGCCGACTCCCAAGGAACATCAACCGTTCTGTACGGGGACGACCTGAAAACCGAGTTGCGCAGCTTGTCTGCGTAGCCGGTATTCAGCGCGTCTCCGGGTCTCCTCTTCGCAGCGGTGAAAGACACTCTCGTTGTACGCTTCCTTGGTGCGCAGCAGGTGGTAAAGAATGCGAGCGAGTTTGTGAGCCGTGGCTGTGATGGCTTGGGGCTTGCCGAGTCTGCGCGTAATACGCCGGAAGAACTCACCGAAATAGTCCTTGGCGTGATGCAGCGAGTTCGTCGCCATGCGCAGCGCAGTGGCGACGCGGCTTCTGACGCGCCGGCTCTTGCTATAAAGCAGCTTGCCACCGCTAATCTTGTTCTCTTGACAGAGTCCCAGCCAGGATGCGAACGCGGAAGCATTTGGGAACCGGGACACGTCGGTGCCGATTTCGCTTAGCATGGTTTGGGCTGTGATGGCGCTGATACCGGGTACATGGGTGAGATCCACTCCGAAGATGCGATAGAGCTCACTGCGGAGATCGAACGCCTTCGGCTCATACCGGCGTCGCTGATATGCCGATGCCTTGGTTCGTTTGGGTACGGTCCGCTCTGCGGTCGCGGCCGTCCCGAGATCGTTCAGTTGACGTTGAATCTCGTGGTCTAACTCAACAACCAGTTCTTGCTAGTAACGAAATGCCGCCCGCGATTGCCGAAGGGCAAACCCGTGCTCTGGGCGGTAGTCACCCTCAAGCGATTTGGCCACGATATCCTCGCTACTCTTCACGCCTGCATGGCAGAGCCGAGCCAAGGTTACGGGATCTCTTTCACCCGCAAGGATGGCGTCCGGTATTCTGAGGCCACTCATTCCGGTGATGTCATTCAAGACGCGGTGAATCTGAAGGTTCATCTGATCAAGAGCCTTTTGCATGTGCAGAACATGCTCTGCCGCCGTCTGGATCAGACTGCTTCGGTGTCGCCAAAGAGAACGAATCGCGCAAATGACTCCGGGAGGACGGAAGCGGGCACGCAACCGTCCCACAGAATGGAGGTACTGGAGCCACTGGCAATCGGAGACGTCGCTTTTCCGGCCGGGAACATTCTTCACATGCCGTGCGTTGACAAGGCAAACCTCCAAACCACGGGACTCCAGGATCTGATACACAGGGATCCAGTACACGCTGGTAGACTCTATCGCAACCGAGCGAATCCCGCATTGTTGCAGCCAGTCCGCTAACGCATTCAGATCGCGCGTGAAGGTTGGGACGCTACGAACCGGTTGTGGGTCACGGTCCGCGCTAACCGCAACGAACAACTCGCTTGCCCCTACATCGATTCCGGCTGCATCCGGGTGCAGAACCGGCAGTTTGTCGAACCGTCTCTTCGATTTCTTCGCCAGGGGCTCCTCCGAGGTGCCGGTCGGATTTCCGAGGCGCGAATCAAAGACAAACTCCCAATCGAGATCGTCGTCGAGAACGACGCCGCCACTCCGTGGAGACGAGTGCAGAGCCGAGGTGCACTGAGTGCGGCGGAGTTTTT
Source organism: uncultured Terriglobales bacterium (assembly GCA_955652395.1). Lineage (GTDB taxonomy): Bacteria > Acidobacteriota > Terriglobia > Terriglobales > Acidobacteriaceae > JAIQFF01. The sequence continues at coordinate 7,818 of CATPBJ010000095.1, forward strand.
CCAACGTGGCCCGCAGGTAGGTGGCGACGGTGAGGGAAACGGCGGACGAAGAAGAAGCGATGGCGAGCCAGCGGGCGGGTCTAGGTCGGAATCGGTACGCCGTACCACGTTCGATTCGACGGCAGAGCAGAACCGCCGTCAGGTGGGCCCACAATTCTGTTCGACCGCCCCCGCCAGGGAGCCCCCACTCGTTCCTTCAATCGTTTCCCTTTGGGCCAAGGTGCAAGCGTCCCAATTGTGGAGATAAGAAGTCACTCCCACTTTGCCGCGCGAAGAGTTCCTTCGCGTCCTACTACCCATGGTGAATAATCTCGATTGCGAATCCTGAACTAACTTGTCGCGCTCGGACCGTCACCAAGCTTCACGCAGATTTCGAAAATTCCGACACGCGGTCAGTGTATCGTGGCCGGTACCGAGAAGCACCACCCGCCACACGGGACTCTGACTTGCGAAAAGAGATACCTGCGCCTTTGGGAATAAAGATGTTTTCGTCTTTACACACGCACTCGTCTGCCCTCCTTCTATGCGAAATGTGCAAACAATCGTTTAACAATTAAGTGACAACTGCCCCCATTTCCAAACCCTGGCCGCTGAATCAAACATTCCATACGAGTCGAAAGCTGGTTTCGAAAGCTGGCATCGGGGGTGACGAACGTAAACGCAGAGTACACGGGAGCGAACCTGCTCCCGTGTCATGCGGCAGATCGGTTGTAACTAGTGAGTCCGATTCGATGAATATGGAGAAGCGCTATGTGGATGAGGTCATGCGCTATATGTAAGGCACATATGGAAAAGTATGAAAAAGCTCAGGTTGTGCGATTCCGTCCGCTGTCAGTGCGGGTGGGAGTGGTAGGGCCATAGGAGTCGCAGCTTTCCAAGACCTGATTTGCTTTGCATGGCGGTGACAAATGTGGGGCAGAGCACATGGGAGCGAACTTGCTTCCATGTAATGCGGCAGTCCGGTTGCAAGCCCGGACATCGGCGATGCGGGGTTTGGAAAAGAAAATAGGAATGGTTATGGCCAAAGTAATCGAGTTCTACATACCGAACAACTTCCGAAAAAGCGTGAAATGGGTTTCCCCTGAACAACGCGGGAAGATTATCGAGTTCGCTTCACAGATAAAGAAATCGGCCTGAGAAACGCTACTCACGTGGCTACCCACCCGCCTGAACTAAGCTGCTTTCTTCATTCCACTTCGCCCACCTTGCATGATTGCCGGTCTTCAAGGGCGAACCTCTAGTAGTCCCTGGTATATGTCATTTGCAAAACCAAGTTTTTCTGAAACGGGGCCTCACCTCGAATGTAGTTCGTATCCTGACTCGCGTCCCCTACGGCGCAAACTTGTAACCTGCGCCGTGGAAGGTTCGAAAATGCACCGGGTTTGAAGGGTCTCTCTCCAGTTTTTGCCGCAGCTTGAGGATATGGTTGTCCACGGTCCGAGTAGAAGGATAATTCTGGTAGCCCCAAACCTGATTCAGAAGTTCTTCACGCGAAATGACGCGTTCTGGATTCTGTATCATGAATTTCAAGGTCTTAAACTCCTGGGTCGTGAGTGAAATTGACTCACTGCCGCGCGTCACCTCCATCTTTGCAAAGTTCACGGCCACGTCAGCAAAAACAAAAACATCTCCCACATCGACCCGCGCCGACCGCCTCAGAGCCGCGCGCACACGCGCCACTAGTTCCCTTGGGCTGAACGGTTTGGTCACATAATCATGGGCGCCAATTTCCAATAGGAGGACTTTGTCCGCCACATCGGACTTCGCGCTGAGGATAACTATCGGAAGGCCAGGAGCAACCTTCGTGATCTCCCGGCACACCTCCTGCCCTGACATGCCGGGTAGTCTCAAGTCGAGGACAAGCGCAGAGGGTCGCATCTTGCGAAAAGTGTCCAGACCCGCACTTGCATCCATAGCTACTTCCACACTATATCCTTCGCACTCGAAAACCCGCTTCAAGGCCTTCTGAACTGCCTTGTCATCCTCAATCACCAAAATCCGTTCCGGCGCCGTTAATCCAGCTTCATGGGTTGGGTTGCTGGACAATGCCGGCGCAGACTTGATCTCTTCTTGAAGTACACGAAGTGTATGCAAGGAAGCCTCCAAATGCTATATCAATAGACGAAGTAGGCGTGCTAAAGGTGGCACAAAATTGACGGCTTCCTGACGACTCCATCCCAAGGCGATCTGAGTGGGGAATACCGGGAGCAACCGCCGCCGCCCTGCCATCTCAATCCGAAGGCTGCTCAAGACCGGGCGACCGTAGCCAACCGTGGCGATCTAGTCCATCTGTGGAAGAGAGTAGCAGTGTGCGGATCCCGCTACTCCCTTCCCTGGTTTACTGTCGCTTCCCCGGCTAAGGTTGCGGAGTGAGCCTGGACTCCCCGCCTAGTAGCAAGTCAGCACGGTTCTCGGGCTCCGCGATCCATTCCCAGACCCGCCGTCCAGTTGCGTCCCGCGAGCATCGGGCCTCGGTGTAGTCGGCCAGCCGGTTCAGCACCGTTGTCACCGAGGCGATGGGGTCCTTGTGGCGCTCCAGCAACTCGGGAAATCTATGCTGCAGCGCC
>CATPBJ010000096.1 GCA_955652395.1 uncultured Terriglobales bacterium
ATGAACTCAACCAAGCGGACGGCGAGGATCGCGGGCGTACTGTATCTAGTCAACGGGGTGACCGGCTTCTTCAGCATCATCTATGTCCCCAGCAGGCTGATGGTGCCTGGGAACGCAGCGGCAACCGCCGGCAATATCCTGGCTTCCGAGAGGCTTTTCCGCCTCGGCATCGCCTCCGAAGTGATTTGCGCGGTCGAATTTATCTATCTGCTCTGGGTTCTTTACCGACTGCTCAGCGGGGCGAGCAAGACGCATGCTTTCCTGATGGTGATCTTCGGTCTGGCCTTCGTTCCCATTATGTGCATGAACGCGGTAAGCGATATCGCGGCCCTGACGCTCTTGCGCGGCGCGGATTTCCTGTCGGTGTTCGACCAACCGCAAAGGGAATCCCTGGCCATGCTGTTCCTCGGTGTGCGTGGTTACGGGTACGATGTCGGCTGGATTTTTGGCCTCTGGCTTTTCCACTTCGGGGTTTGTGTATGGAAATCGCGTTTCCTTCCCCGCTTCCTGGGCGTGCTGCTGGTCGCTGCATGTTTCGGATATCTGGCCGTAAGTCTTACGCCGTTTCTTCTGCCGAGTTACGCGAATATCGTGAGCCGATTCGCAAACATCCCGTTAACGCTGGGCGAACCCGCGGCCATCTTGTGGCTTTTGATTATGGGCGCAAAGGATCAGCCATTGGAAGCAGCTCCTGGCGTTGGGATTGACGTTCGGCGGATTCCGACCTAGTAGTCGGCAAACCGGAACCTATGTGGTTGTTAGCGTAACATCGCCATTACACTCACGACCCCGTGATGAGTGTAAAGGCCTGTTGAACGAAGTCGCTGGTGCGACGGACGCTACGCGTGAGGCGGGGGGCAGAAGTTGTAGAGAGGTTGAAAGATTGAGATAAGTAGGGTCACAGAACTTTAAGGAGGTCACTGTGACCCGACTACGCAAACGAATGCTGGAGGAACTCCAGCGTCGCGATTACTCCCATTCTACCGTAAGAATCTACCTTCACATCGTCAGCGATTTCGCCCGGTATTTTCGGCGGTCACCGGATACGCTCGGGCCGGAACAGATCCGACAGTATCAGCTTCATCTGTTTCAGAAGAAGTTGTCTCCCTACACGATCCGGCAACATACCGCCGCGCTGCGGTTCTTTTTCTTCAAGACCCTCCACCGGAACTTCCGCGCCGAATATATTCCTTTCCCCAAGTTCCGCAAACGACTCCCGACCATACTCAGTCCCGAGGAAGTAGGTCGCTTGATTGACTCCGCTAGCAACCTCTTTCACCGCACCTTGATCATGACTCTGTATTCCACTGCCATGCGGCGGGCGGAACTGTGCCGGCTCAAAGTTAACGACATCGACAGCCAGCGCATGATGATTCGCATTGAGCAGGGCAAAGGTGGCCGCGATCGCGAGGTGCCACTCAGTCCAACATTGCTCAAGACCTTGCGCGTCTACTTCCGCTGGATGAAACCCAAAAACTATCTTTTCCCGGGAACCCTGAAGGGCTGGCGCGCCGACGTGCCCATCAGTCCGAACACCGTCTGGTTGGCCTGCCACCAGGCCGCGCAAGCCGCCGGCATCACCAAACGCTTTTCTCCGCACAGTCTGAGACATAGCTGCGCGACTCACTGGCTGGAAGCCGGAACCGACCTCCGTACCATCCAGCTCTTACTCGGTCATTCCACTCTCGAACACACTCTCGTCTACCTGCATCTGTCGCACAAGCATCTGCAGACCGTACCCAATCCACTGGATCAATTGCAGATCTCCAATCTGGACAACGTTCAACGATCCCGGAGGTTACAAAAAAAATGAATCGGCCACACTTGGAAGTGGCCGACATCATACGGGCGCAAGGCGAACGCTTCCTCGCCAGCAACCGCAGCTGGATTCACTGGGCGCACCAGAAAGTGCTCCGTGCGATCGCGCACTGCCGTACCGCGGTCCTGGGGGGACATCGCCATCAGTGCCCCAGTTGTGGCCATTGTGCTGTCGTGTTCCACTCCTGTCGCAATCGACATTGCCCAAAGTGTCAGGTGGCAGCTCGTCACCGTTGGCTCACGGCTCGCCAAAAAGAACTACTCGCCGTCGGCTACTTCCACGTAGTCTTTACCTTGCCCCACCAACTCTCTCCCCTGCTGCTGCAGAACAAGAAGCTCCTCTACGACCTCTTGTTTCGAGCAAGCGCCGAAACTCTTCTGGAGATTGCCCTCGACCCCAAGCATCTCGGAGCCGAGATCGGTTTCCTTTCTGTGCTCCACACCTGGGGGCAGAACTTACGACATCACCCGCACATCCATTGCGTAATCCCAGCCGGAGGTCTTTCCCCCGATCACCGCCGCTGGATTCATCCTCGCTACCACTTCTTCTTGCCACGCCACGTGCTCAGCCGCGTCTTCCGCGGCAAATTCGTCGCCGATTTGAAGAGGAGCCACCCCCAACTTACTCTCTCGGGAGCGCTCCAACCCCTCCGTCAGGACCAAGCCTTCGCCTCCTTCTTGCGCACCCTGTTCCGGCAAAACTGGGTGGTCTATCTCAAGCCGCCCTTCGGCGGCCCCCAGCATGTCTTGCGCTACCTGGCCGGCTACACCCACCGCGTTGCCATTTCCAATCACCGCTTAGTCGCCTTCGACAACGATCAGGTTACCTTTCGCTACAAGGACTATGCCCATGGCAACAAGAAACGCATAATGACACTCCCCTCACAAGAGTTCTTACGGCGTTTCCTGTTGCACGTTCTTCCCCGGGGATTCGTCCGCATTCGTTTCTATGGCTTCCTGGCCAATCGACGGAGAGCCCACTTACTCCCTCTCTGTCAACAGCTACTCTCCCATCATTCCCAACCCGATCCATCTCCCGGAACCCTGTCCCCAGCCGCGCCTATCACCGGCTTGCGCTGCCCCCACTGCGCCACCGTCATGCTCATCGTACAAACTTTCTCCGCTTCGACATTCGTGCCCACCGCACCCAGGAGCACTCCCCTTGATTCTTCTTAACCCGCAAACCTATCGGCTCGACCACGCGCGAACTTCCGCTCGCACCGCCGTCGTGTCTCAACCCACTCTTCCGGCCACTCATCCCCCGCTTATAACTCGCGAAAACCTGCCACTTCGCCCCAACCTTCGCTCCCCATCTTCGCCATCCGTTCTGTTTCCTCAAACCCTTTCTCCACCTATGACCCCAGACAATCGAGAAGTCCCCATCGAATACCCATAGCCCACCGCGTCCGTCGCAAACACCAGCGACTTCGTTCAACAGACTTTATCGCAAGTCCCGCCACTGGCCTCGATCTGCCCCGGATTCCTGCTCGGCGGGACCTGCGATAAAGTACTAACTGTTATCGCCAGTTATTAGCGCGTGAAGACCTTGTTCTCACCTTCCTGCTCCGCCAGCTTCTCGAAAGCCTTGACGATGATGTCGCGTCGCACGAACAGGGCCTCGAGCGCATCGGCGTTGACGAGATCGCCGATCGCACGTTGGACCGTGGCCTTATCTAGCGTTTTAATGCGATCGAAAAACGGTCGATCGATCTGCTTCAGTTCCTTGCCGATCGCATATGGCAGCGCCAAGGTATTGGTGAAAGCGAGCGAATGATCCAGCACGATGAGGTTTCATTGCGGATCAACAATCGGAGTGCCTTCCTTTTTGTCGAGGTTAGCCGCCAAGTCTTCGAAGTTTACAGGGTCGGGAGCACTCAAGTCTTGTTCCTTGAGCTCTTTTAGCTCCCTGCAGTTCAAGACCCACAGCTGCAGCCCTGTCATCTTGCCGTTATAGCGTGCCTTCACCGTAGGAGGCACCATGTCCAGTTCGAGCACTCGATCGAGCCTGTACCCCGCAATCTCCGATTTAGTGACGTGCGACTTCAGTGCCGCGCTCTCGGCCAGGCCGCCGGGTTTGCGTGGCATTTTAACGCCGCCTTTCTAGGTTCATACCCTCAGCCCAGGAGTCGCTTTCGATTTCACCCATTCCGGCGAACGCGTCCCTCGTCAGACTCGCATTTTCGAGGAAAGGGTCCCGAGTCGCAGCTTCGCGCAAATACTTCGCGTAGTTCGTTAGTTTGGCTTCCTCGGCTTGGGCACGCCGAAATACGGGCAGCAAAAGTCTGGACAACTGCTGTGCAGCGTGCAAGACCTGATCCCGGGTTCCTCCGCCCGCTGGCATCTCGGCGTTTATCCGGGCAAACATTTGGAAAACGGTGCGATTGCTCTGGTGTTGTGCAAGTGACCTGAGCGCGACATGTTTTAATTGTTGAAGTTGCTCAAAAGTGTCTTCTTGAAGTTCAAAACCCGGCGATGGTTTTGGCTCGCTCGCCAGGATTTGCAAAAGCTCGATTATTCGGCAATTACTGTCCATGATGGGTCCGTTTTCCGTACAAGGCGGTGTTGGTTTTGAATTCTTGTGGTTGTTGAAAAAAGGGCGCTGAAGTTCTGGAGTGAGCCATTCTGCACAGTATTGCCAATGCAAATGAGCGACCCTATTGATGTCTCAAGAGAGCAGTTACCCGCTGAACCAGACGGCCTGCCTCTCTTGAGGCGGGTCTCCAGACACAGTGCGGGCGCGAATTGAGAAGAGTCTCGATGGCGCGCCTCATGGATGGTCACAATCGTACCGACCGTTAG
>CATPBJ010000097.1 GCA_955652395.1 uncultured Terriglobales bacterium
ATGGTCCGGCCGATCACTGGCCCATGATGTTACTTGTTGTGAAATGGACAAGTCAACGAAAGGGATAGAGTTTGGGGTCCCAAGGCGCCGGCGCAAGATCACCTGCATAGCGGTTGGCCGAAGACGGATCCCTTCATAAAAACCGTTATCGAGGGCTTTCAAGTAACGGCCAAAACCAGGGAGAACATTCGGGAGCCACGACGTCGCGACTTCCACTCGTTTTGCGGATCGCATGAAGGGAAGAATCCGCAACTCCGAGCTGCTGATCTTTGAAGGGTGTGCGCACGCACCCATCCACGAGAATGTCGAGGAGTTCAACAACAAGACGCTGCAGTTTCTGCAACGCCATGCGGGGTGAGGTCGCAGGCTCGATCATTTCCCGTCAACCGCAGTCTCTGGAGTTGCCGAAGAGGCCGTGCGCAGCTTTAGGAATGCAAAGCTGGCAAGCGAGCGCTGACCTCAATCATCGTGGCTAGCTCCATTCTTCGGGAAAGCATGGACGCCCCGGAATCTAAAGCTGGAGAGCGATAAAACCTCAGGTTCAGACTTAGGGCTCCCACCCTTCGCAAAAAACGCGAAGGATGGGGCACCCGGGTCTACTGGAGGACTAATTTCAGGATGTTGCCGTTGTAGTCGACCAGGTACAACTCTCCAGTGGCGTCCCGGCCGAAAGATGTGAGCGTGAGATGGGTGGCGAGCAGGTTGGCGCGAGTCCAAGTATTGGCGGGCGCCTCGGTCAAGCTCCATATCTTGCCGGTCAGATCGGCAAAGATGTACTTGTTAGCCAGGCTGGGGATGGCGCTGCCTTTGTAGACGAACCCGCCAATTACCGCGATACCATCCGTGTGCGGATATTCGAAAATCGGCAGAATCTTATTGCTCATGTCACAAGTGGTTACGCTTGGTGGAAAACAGTGCTTGCCCTCCATGACGTTCCAGCCGAAGTTACCGCCCTTCTGCATGATGTCGATTTCTTCCCAGCTGTCCTGGCCAACATCAGCGACGAACATGCGATTGGTGACCGGCTCAAAGGAAAAGCGCCAGGGATTGCGCAAGCCGTAAGCAAAGATTTCGGGCAGCCCGCCGCCCGCCGCGAAAGGATTGTCCGCTGGAATTGCGTATTCCTTTCCCGTTGCAAAGGGAGGGTCCACGCTAATGCGGAGTATTTTCCCCAGGAACGTAGACAAATTCTGGCCGTTGCCGAGAGGATCGCCGCCGCTGCCGCCGTCTCCCAGCGCGACATACAGAAAACCGTCGGGGCCGAACACCAGCTGGCCGCCCTTGTGGTTGGGGAAAGGCTGGTTTACGACCAGCAGAACGCGCTCGCTGTTGGGATCGGCCGTGTTGGGGTCCGAGGGCAAGGTCTGGAACTCGGAAATGATGGTTTCCCGGGTACCCTGGTCAAGCGTGTAGTTCACGTAAAACTTATGATTGGTGGCGAAGTTGGGATGGAATGCCAAACCCAACAGGCCCTGTTCCTGACCGTCGAAGTTTGTCAGGCTCTGGATGTCCAGAAAATTCCCGGACTGCAGAACGCCGTTGTCGAGGATCCGAATGGTTCCCCGCTGTTCAACGATAAAGAACCGGTTGTCGCCGGGCGGTCTTTCCATACCCACCGGATTGCTGAAACCACTCCCAACGTTGGTCAGGGCAAGCGTACCGGCCGGAACTGTGTACGTGTAGCCATTGGTCAAGGTACCGCTCTTGGCATCCGTGTTTGTGACCACGACGCTGACTGCGCCGGCCGCGTGGGCCGGAGTGGCCGCTGTGATCGTGGTGCTGTTCACCACCGTCACACCCGTCGCGGAGGTCCCGCCCAGTGTCACCGTGGCGCCGGACAGGAAACCTGCGCCTGTGATGGTCACAGCGGTCCCGCCGGTGGTTACTCCGGAGGTGGGCGCGATCGAAGTCACCGTCGGCGCCGGGTTAGGCGCTGGAGTGTAGGTATAGCCGCTGGTCAAGGTGCCGCTTTTGGTATCCGTGTTCGTGACCACGACGTCTACGGCCCCTGCCGTGTGGGCCGGAGCGGTCGCGGTGATCGATGTGCTACTCATCAGGGTCACGCCCGTGGCAGCGGATCCGCCCAGGCTCACCGTGGCTCCCGTCAAGAAACCCGTGCCCGCGATGGACACTGCGGTTCCGCCATTGGTCGTTCCGGAGTTGGGCGTGATCGAAGTCACCGTCGGCGCCGGGTTAGAGGCTGGAGGCGCTGTGTAGCTGTAGCCGTTAGTCAAGGTGCCGCTTTTGGTATCCGTGTTCGTGACCACGACGTACACGGCCCCTGCTGTATGCGCCGGGGTGGTCGCTGTGATCGATGTGCTACTCATCAGGGTCACGCCCGTGGCAGCGGATCCGCCCAGGCTCACTGTGGCTCCGGCCAGGAAGCCTGTACCTGTGATCGTCATCCCGGTTCCACCGTTGGTTGTCCCTGTGTTGGGCGTGATCGAGGTTACGTTCGGCGCCGGGTTGGACGGAGGCGTGGGTGAGTTGGGCGTAGACGTGAGACCACCCCCGCAGCTGGGCAACAACAGAAGCATCAGCAGTAACAGGGAACTAACTGGCAACCAATTTTTGGACGACATTAGAGGGGCCTTCGTTTGGGACGACATTAGAGGAACCTTATCTGAAGTCCGAAAAGCCCGAAAACTCCCGGAAGGCATGGGGAATGGGCGATGGTGCGAGTCACTTGTTACTGGTCCAATACTATCTGTGTGGGGACTTACGTAACTTGCGCGTGGGATGTTTGGGGTTGGCTAAATTTTGTCCCGGCGCGGTTCTGTGGCAGACTCGCTTGGTACTCATACCTAACTATGTTCGGTTCGATCGAAGCAGGTGGGACTAAATTCGTTTGTGGAGTAGGGACCGGACCTGCGGACCTGAAGACCATGCAGTTTCCGACCACCTCGCCCGAGGCCACCCTGGCGATCGCCATTGAGTTTCTGCGCGAGGAATCCAGAGGCGAATTGAAAGCTGTCGGGATCGGTTCATTTGGGCCGATTGATCTGCACAGCACCTCGCTTACATTTGGCTATGTCACCTCCACGCCGAAGGCCGGATGGCAGAATTACAATCTGGCGGGCAAGGTGCGGGATGCTCTGGGCGTGCCGGTTGGTTTCGACACCGACGTGGACGCCGCTGCGCTCGGTGAGGCCCGCTGGGGTGCAGCCCAAAACCTGACCGACTTTCTCTATCTCACCATTGGCACCGGCATCGGCGGCGGCGCCATCATCAACGGCCGCGTTCTTCACGGGCTTGTGCATCCCGAGATGGGACACATTCGGGTCCCCCACGACCTGGCACGGGATCCGTACCCCGGCGGTTGCCCGTATCACCGCGATTGCCTGGAAGGATTAGCCTCAGGTCCGGCGATGCAGGCGCGCTGGGGCAAGGCAGCCCCGGATCTAGCGCCGGACCATCCCGCATGGACGTTGGAAGCACACTATCTGGCGCATGGGTTGGCGAACTGGGTGCTGACGTTGTCACCGCAACGCATTCTGCTGGGTGGAGGAGTGTTGCGCCAGTCGCATCTTTTTGGTCGGATTCGCAAAGACCTGGTGGAACTGCTCAATGGATATGTCCGGGCGACTGAAGTGATGCGTGACATTGACCAGTACGTGGTCCCACCGCAACTCGGAGGTCGGGCAGGGGTTCTGGGTGGTCTGGTGCTGGCCGAGCAAGCCTACACCCGACTCGACCGCGAATGATGTGGCGAACACAAAAGGATTGGAATCGGCCGAATTCGAGCCGCAGGTTACTCGCCGGGTGGATTAGAGACGGCCTTCGGCATTTCTACCCAGGGAACGAGGCACTGGTGTTGTTCCAGCTCGAAATGGGCGTCTGTCTCGCTGGCGTGATCTGAAGTCAGTCCGCACTTCGTGCAGAACCATTCCTGCGTGGCGGGATTCCAAATGATGTGCTCGTGTCTCATGGACTCTGAGCATATACGCGGGCAGCCACCATCGCGCTACGGCAACGAGCTCCGCAACGGGGATGGCGGCGGGGAGGGCTTTCCAGCGCGCGGTTGGTTCAGCACAGACAACATCTGCCGGGCGTTCTCGTCATTCGATGCCTCGGAGGCTTCAAGTTCGGCCTTGGCGGCGTTGGCGTCCAAAACTTGAAATGAAGGAGCGCTGTAGGGCTTCTTCGCAGCTTTGAGATCCCGAACCACAAATGCACCTCCGACCCTGTTTCAACCGTTGCGTTGGGTCATCCTGGGCGGACTATCTATCTTGATCTGTAAGGGCAAATGACCTCGCAAGAAATTGTTACAGCAAAAAAACTCAGATTGAAGAAAAAGAACCAATCGGGTCGCTTTTCCGACGCCGGTCAGGGGCGAGTTTCGCTGGAAACGAGTGCAGAAAGGCTGGCGAGTGGTGCAGCAGCAAACCGCGTGACTTGGTTGTGCGGGCACCGAGTGGCGCCCGGCAGTTTCTCCGCCGACCTAGGGTTGCTGGGATCGATTGCCCTGGCTGCAGAGTTCTAGTTGGACGGTTCCAGAACACCCTCGGTGGTGATCCGGTTGGCCTTGCGGATCTCGGCGGCAACTTTCACCAGCGCCTCATCGGCGCGTGCGGGCCCCTCATCGGAAATCATTGAGCTGGCGGCCAAGGTGAACAGCAGCGCGTCTTCCTGCTTATCAAAATAGAGAACTACCTGACTCGCTGCCATGTGAAATACCTCCCGGGTTATCTCTGGGAAATGATAGGCCGAATCGGCAGCGGATTGGATGTACTCTCTTGATGCCTCCCGGGCGTGGAAATGTGGCCAATCCTTTGCCCAAGGCTAATGCACGGGACCCGGTTGGTGCCCGAGGCCTGAGGACCGAAGTCCGCAGTCTGAGGTCGGGCATCCGTCCTGCTAAAATCCCTTGGTGCTCCGAACCATTCTGATTGTGATGATGTGTCTCGGCCTGGGTTCGCTGGCGACGGCGCAACAGTCGTCGCAGCCGCAGGTCAAAGTAAATGTTCTGAACGTGTGCTCGCCTTCGGCCGGGGAGCAGCAGGAAATAGCGTCCGCGCTGGCCCGTGTTCCCAAACAGCCTCTGTTTGGCCTGGACTTCGAGATCGATCGCGGAAGATCCAGCCTCGATGTGGGGCCGGGGTTTTTGCAGCCTGGATCGGGGGGACAGATGTCTTCCGACCCGGGTACCGCCAGCTGGGTACGCATCCGGCGTGAGTTTTCCGTGCAGGCCCTGTTTTCAACGGTGCAGTACTCGTTCAGCATCGACCCCAAGAATATGGTGGAGACGCTGGTCTTCCGGGTGCGCGATCCTAAGGAGCTGATGCAGGTTTCCATCGAAGACAGCGCCTCGGCGGTGACAACGCCAGCCACGATGCTGACCAGCGGCACGCCGGCCAGCCGTATCAAGCTGGAGCGCTTCGGTAAATCGTCCATAGTGCTGGCCCGGTGCTTGGCATCGGAGGCAAGTCCGGCACCGGATCAAAGTGCGTACCAGCCGTTGTTTCAGAGCGCGTCGGCGATCCTTGCAAATTATCGGGGTCTGCTCGGAGCTCGAACTACTGTGACGGAGGAACTGGAACGGATCGGCGGCGCGGCGGACAGCAAGCCCAAGGCTCCGAAATCGCCTTCAGCCAGCAAGCCCGCGGTAAAGAAGAAATAGTACAGCGTAGCGGAGGGCAGGGATGCCCTCCGGACAGCCGGTGGGACGCCGGCGCTACGGCCTTGCATCCAAATCTGAATTTGACAATCTAAAGCTGCACGCCTCTCTTACACGTAACTATGGAAAACATTCGCAACGTTGTCATCATTGGGTCCGGTTGCGCCGGCCACACTGCAGCGCTTTACACGGCGCGCGCCAACCTTAAGCCTCTGGTGATTGAAGGTCATGAGCCCGGAGGCCAGCTCTCGCTCACCACCTTAGTGGAAAATTTTCCTGGGTTTCCCGAGGGTATCCAGGGACCCGAACTGATTGAGAACATGCGTAAGCAGGCGGGACGCTTTGGGGCGCAGTATCAGCTGGGCCATGTGGTCAGCGTTGATCTGAGCAAGCGGCCCTTCGCGGTGAAATTTAGCAACGAGACGATTCACGCTCGCACCCTGATCATCGCCAGCGGGGCGTCGGCGCGCTGGTTGGGATTGCCAGGCGAAAAGGCGTTGATCGGGCATGGGGTTTCCTCGTGCGCCACCTGTGATGGCTTCTTCTTTTCCGGAAAGGAAATCGCGGTCATCGGTGGCGGCGACTCGGCCATGGAGGAAGCGATCTTCCTGACCCGCTTCGCCACCAAGGTGACGCTGATTCATCGCCGCGATCAGTTTCGGGCTTCGAAGATCATGCTCGATCGGGCCCAGCAGAACAAGAAGATTGAGTTTCTCACCGACACCGTAGTCAAAGACGTACTGGACCCTGCCAAAAAAGAAGTTACTGCCCTCAAACTGCGTAACATGAAAACCGACAAGGCCTGGGACTTCCCAACCAGCGCCATGTTTCTGGGCATCGGCCACATACCGAATGCAAGGATGTTCGAGGGCCAGCTCGAGACCGATCAGGATGGATACCTGGTGACCAAGAACAACGTTTTCACACGGGTGCCGGGGGTTTACGCTTGCGGTGACGTGCAGGACCGGCGCTATCGTCAGGCGATCACCGCCGCTGGCACGGGCTGCATGGCCGCGCTCGAAGCGGAGAAGTTTTTGGAAGACGAGGGTGAGTAGTCGAGTCAACAAAGTCTTCGGAGGAAATCCAGAATGCCGCGTCCGCCCGCGATCTGTTCCCACCTGGGAGAAATCCGACAAGTTGAACCGAGCGGCCGAGGCTGCAAAGAATGCCTGGAGATGGGGGACACCTGGGTCCATCTGCGGGAGTGTCTCAGCTGCGGTCACGTGGGCTGCTGCGATTCTTCGAAGAACAAACATGCCACGAAACACTTCCACCAGACCAAGCACCCCATCATGAAATCCGTTGAGCCGGGCGAAGACTGGCGCTGGTGCTACGTGGACGAGGTGTTTCTAGAGTGACGCGGTACTTCGGACCTCGGACTCCGGACCTTGGACGTCGGACCTCGGCTCCCCTTAGGCCTTTCTCAGGCGGCCAGGCACTTCCTGTTGGCGGGCATCTGACACCGGGGTCTCACGTCTGACGTCCGATGTCCGATGTCCGCATCTAGTTACCTACGTCATCTTTCGTAAATTCTCACAGGCGGAATAAGCTGCAAATGGTTTTGAGCACTTATGCATCGCCTGCTTACAACGATCTTCCTTGCGCTATTCGCACTCTCCGTCTACGCCCCGTCTTCATGGGCCCAGGAGGAGCCGACAGGAAGTCCCCGCAAGATTGTGAGCCGGGTCGTGCCCCAATATCCTGAATGGCCCGTAGCATTCAACTAAAAGGAATTGTGAAGGCCGAAGCGTTAGTCGAACCCAGCGGTGTGGTCAAGTCGCTCGAAGTGAAGGGTGGAAATCCGGTACTGGGACGGGCGGCACAGAGCGCGATCTATAAGTGGA
>CATPBJ010000098.1 GCA_955652395.1 uncultured Terriglobales bacterium
ATGCTGCCCTCCTCAGCCCGAGAACAAATTATCAATTTTCCGCATGATCCGCTCAGCCCATTGAAGCGAGGCGGCAACCATGGACTCGGTCCTTGGACTTGGCTTGGAATCGATACCGACGTGAGCTGGTGTCCCTCATTAGTGTCTCTCAAAACGCCCGCAGAACACCAAAAAGGCACTCTGTGCACCATAGAACACTTTCGTTTTCACTGCAACCGTCCAGCTCATAGTCTGGCCAATCATCCGCAGAGAGTGTCCTCTCCGTCTGGATGCGCATGCTAGGCCCGGACGAGAAACAAGTCAACGCGCGTCACAGTGGAGGCGCATCCTCCTGCATCATTCTTGGAGCATTGACGCGTCATGGGTTCAGGCGTACGGTTGGCTCCAAGGAGTTCCCCCCATGAATGCAAATCCCCCAAAGAAATCGCCAGCGACCGTGACGAGCGATACACAAGAACTCGAGTCCCAGATTCGAGAGCGTGCGTACGAACTCTACGAAGCACGCGGCCGGGAAGACGGCCACGAAGTCGAGGACTGGCTCCGCGCAGAAGAAGAAATCACGGAGAAGGTCCGCCCCATCGCCGCCTAATAATAGTCACAGCAACAAAGGCCCCGACCTCTCGGGGCCTTTTTCATGCAAGCCGGAGAATCTATCATCACTGCCATAGCAGCGCAGCGTAAATCCAAGAGGTTTGCCCCCAGCTGGAAAATTCACCTGCACTTGCGGTACCCTTTTCTTCGACCAGATCGGGGTGTCTATGGCAACCCTGCGCCAACCTGCGCTGAGCAGCGCACCCGTAACCGTACGCAAGGCGGGACCCGAGGACGCGCACGTTTGCGGTCCCATCTGCTACGAAGCATTTCAGAAGATTTCCACCCAGCACACATTTCCGCCGGACTTTCCCTCCGTGGACATTCCTGCGAAACTTCTGTCCATGATGTTTAGCCACCCCGGCTTGCTGCTGCGTGGTTGCCGAGTCTGAAGGACAATTTGTCGGAAGCAATTGCCTTGACGAACGCTCTGCGATCGCCGGAGTTGGCCCCATTACCATTAGTCCTATGCCCAAAACCAGGGCGTTGGCCGGACTCTCATGGAAGCCGTCCTGCGCGCGAACCGTTATCTGCGATGCAAGGAGCGGCCATTAAGAAGACGCCGCCCCGGCTATTCCGTGCGTCCGGCCCAACAGTCGGACATGTCCGCGTGCAACCGGCTCCGCGGTCACGTGCACGGCCATGACCGTGGTGGCGAACTGGCGGATGCGATTAGCCAAGGCACTGCCGTCGTCGCCGAGCGTCACGGACATATTGCCGCGTACGCCACAGCCGTAGGCTTCTTGGGACACGCAGTCGGCCAGAGCAATGCCGACCTGCAAGCTCTGATTGCATCCGCCGACGAATTCGTCGGGCCTGGGATTCTGTGCCCACCCGAAACGCAAGCCTGTTCCGCTGGTGCCTGGAGCAGGGCCTCCGGGTCATCCAGCCGCAGATCTCAGCGGCGCCGCGTGACGCCTGCTCTTCGCCGTACGGCCTGTTGAATCTTCCCTCCCGGAGGCATAGCGTGGAAGAAGGAGGTGGCCCATGACATATGTCATTGCCGAACCATGCATAGGAGTGAAGGACACCGCCTGCGTCGATGCCTGCCCGGTAGATTGCATCCACCCCAAGAAGAACACGACCTATGACGATGGCCGCCCAGCGTTCGACGATGTTTCACAGCTCTACATCGATCCCATCGAGTGCATCGATTGCGGCGCCTGTGTGCCCGTCTGCCCAGTGTCAGCCATTTTTGTGGAGGACGACCTGCCCGAAAAGTGGAAGCACTTTACGGAGATCAACGCGAACTACGTCCAGGGTGGAAAATTCACGCTCGGCGAATTCGCTAAGCACGAAAACGCGAAGCCTAAATGAAGACGGTCAGCTCCGACCGGCGACACAAAAGACGGGCCACTATGCAGCTCTGTAACTGAACAGTTTTTGGCATTCTTGTCGGAGAAAGCCGCCGGTGACGGGGATGCGGTGATTGCCCTTCTCGAAGACGACCTGGCAGGGGATGAGACAAGCTCGCCACTTGTAGTCTTCGGTACCGCGCTTGCCCCCATAAGCGGCAATGTCTTCTTGGGAGACGCCGTAGACAACCGCGCCAATTCTAGCCCACACGCAGGCGCCGGCGCACATGGCGCAGGGCTCGTGCGTGGAGTAGAGCACGAAGTCAGGCAGATAGCGGCCATAACCGCTTGATACGTATTTGAGCGTTTCCAACTCTACGTGCTTGATGCTTGACCCCGAGGTTTTTACTCGGTTGCCTGCGCTGGCAATGACCACTTCTTGCCTTCCCGTGAGGCGTGTGATGACCGCGCCAATGGCATAGTCGCCTCGGTCACGGGCGCGTTTGGCCTCCGCGACGGCCAACTGCATAAACTTCTTCTTCGGTTTGTAGGAAGCAGGGATCATGTAGTTTTCCTCTGGGAGGAAAGTTATTATTTATCAAATAGCGTTCTCGCTATAGGAATTCCGTCAAAGACGATTCCCGGTGTGGAAATACTACAAATTAAGTAAAGATCCAACTAGACCCCACGACCGACTCAGCGCGTCCCACGCCAAGCGTTTTAAACTTTCTCTACTCCACCTGATGCGCTGCCTCTATATACATAATCACCGCCGCAATCACACCCGCAAAACAGCAGGCTGGCCGGCACCGACCTACCCTTGACTCTCGTCGGCTTCGCCCTCTTCTCCCCCAAAGAAGCTCATTGCGGCATCGTTCTCAATTTCTTGTGGACGATTGACGATCCTGACTATCTCCTGAAGAGTGCAAATAGCCCCCTTGCGAACCGACGCACGTCCGACAATTTCTTTCAGATCGCTCTTCTTTGGATCCCAATTACACCAGACTTCAATCAGAACCTTGTAGTACGCCATAGGCCCTCCTTCCGGTCGTGTCTTTAAACC
>CATPBJ010000099.1 GCA_955652395.1 uncultured Terriglobales bacterium
CGACAGATCACAATCACCAGACCCTCTTTAGTCAAACCCTCCAGCGATCCCAAGCGGAAGGCTTCGCCATCTTTCTCTCACTGCGCCCTCTTCCGGGTGGACGCCGCTTGGCCGCTGCTCGGACGGGCGTTTCGGACTGCGCCGGTTTCGCGCCAAACAAAAACAACCGCGTTTGGCACTCACCGCGCTTTCACTCACGCCCTGCCACCCTCCTTCGCGCTCCGTTTCGTCCCTTCGCCCGTGTCGCCTTGTTTTTCCTCGCTGCCGCTCAAGTGAAAGAAAAAACAAGCCGACACCGGCAGAAGGGAAAAACAATGAAGTTAGAGGACATCAAGAACAAAACTAAAGACGCAGTTGATCACCTTGTGCAATCGCTGGAGTCAGGCCAGAGCGACGTGCTCACGCAGTATCTCGCGGCAATGGCCCGATTTCACTCGTACTCCTTCGGCAATGTGATGTTGATTGCGAGGCAAAAACCGGAGGCGACAAACGTCGCAGGTATTCGGACATGGAACTCGCTTGGCCGCTTCGTGAAACGCGGGGAAAAAGGCATTCTCATTCTCGCCCCGATGGTCGGCAAGCACCGAAAGACTAGAGACGCAGAGCAGGCCGAAGACGCGAAGGAAACGGAGTCGAAGCTGTCCGGCTTCCGCGCCGTCTATGTCTTCGATATTACTCAAACAGACGGGAAGGACCTTCCAGCACTGACCGAAGTGCAGGGCGATGTCAGCGGCTACCGTGAACGGCTTTCCAAGTTCGTGGAAGCACAAGGCATCGAGTTGAGTTATTCCGAACAGATTGGTCCAGCGAAGGGACTGTCGCATGGCGGCAAGATCACGCTGCTTTTGGGAATGCAACCCGCCGAGGAATTTTCAACGCTCGTGCATGAGCTGGGCCATGAACTCTTACACAGGGGCGACCGCCGCACTCTTACCACCAAGCAAGTCCGCGAAACCGAGGCCGAGGCGGTGGCTTTTGTGGTCTGCCAAGCAGTGGGACTTCAGACCGGCACTGCCTCACAAGATTACATCCAAATGTGGCATGGAGACGCCAATCTCCTGCGAGAGAGCTTGGAAGCTGTTCAGCAGACCGCAGCTGTGATCCTCGGGGGAATTACCCCCGAGCCGGTGGCGATGACCGCAGCCGCCTAGGCAACATCAAATGGCCACCATTTAGCGGGGTTCTCCTAAGGGGAGCTCCGCTGTTCTTTTTTCATAGCCCGGCGCTATCAATTCGGGATGAGGAAGTCTTGGACTCTCCTGCTCCCACCGCATACTCTCACCGGGAAGTTGATCATTTGCAAATGAAAGAAAAGCACACACAGGAGAGCTTCCGAGTGAACAAGATTCGTCCGTCCACGCCCAATATCCTCCCCCAGAAACTCCGCCGCCCGCTTCTTCGCGTCAGCACCGCCTTGCTTCTGGCGGCACCTGCCTACGCGCAAGCGGGCGGCAGCCCGTGGGAGAACGCCGTCAATGTCCTAAAAACGGCTTTCACTGGCCCGATCGCCACCGGGCTGAGCCTGGTGGCGATCGTTGTCGGCGGCCTGATGTTCGCCTTCGGGGAAGGCCAATCCAAGCGTGTCTTTGCCGGCATCGTATTCGGCATCGGCATGGCCGTGGGCGCCGTGAACTTCATGGCGTGGCTCTTTCCGTAGGAGTCGTGCCATGCGCACGAACCGAGTCTACAAGGTGATGAATCGTCCACTGACGATCCTGAGGGCAGAGCGGCGGTTGTTTTTCGTCGCCCTGCTCTCGGGGGCTGGAGTGTTCAATCTGCTGCACAGCCTGCTCGGCGGCATTCTGCTCTTTATCGTCGCGCTGATCGCCGCGCAGCAGGCGACAAAGTACGACACCCAAATTCTTCGGGTGCTGTTGAATTCCGCCAAATTCAGGCCCCGGTATGACCCGATGAAGTGGGAACCCACGGAAATAGGGATCAGGCGAAATGTTTAGGTTGAGCGAAATCGTAA
Organism: uncultured Terriglobales bacterium; assembly: GCA_955652395.1. Classification (GTDB taxonomy): domain Bacteria; phylum Acidobacteriota; class Terriglobia; order Terriglobales; family Acidobacteriaceae; genus JAIQFF01. Next base: position 1,973 of record CATPBJ010000099.1, read on the forward strand.
AGGACTGGAACGAATCAGGGGCGCTGCAGGCGCACATCAATCTCTATGGCTTTTGGGACGAGGAGACCTTCCTGACCAAGTCGGGCGACCTTGGCATGGTTCTTCGGGTGAAAGGCATTGACTATGAAAGCCTCGACCATGCCAGCCGCGATCATGCCGTGAAACGGCTTGAGGCTGCCCTTCGGACCTTCGATCCGCGCGTGCGCGTCTACCAGGCGCTATTCAAGACCAACGAACCCGCGATTCCCCATCAACAATACGGCAATCCGTTGGTCAAGGCGACTATCGATCAGCGCATGGCTTACTTCGCATCTAAGGCCGACAAATTGTACTCGATTGACCTCTACTGGATCGTCCTGGTCCAGGGCAGTTACCCACGGAGCACGCTGTGGCAGGCGCTCGGCAAACTGCTCACCGATATGGGCGGCTCCTTGCGGGATGTACGTGCCCTATTCTCCCAGGGTCAGCAACGCATATTCCTCCGCACACAGATCGAGCATGACCATTTGCTCTTGCGGCAAAAGGTCTTGAGTTTGATTGGGCAGCTTAGTGATCTCGTCGAGATCCAGCTGCTAGGGGTCGAAGAAGCCTTCCGCGCATTGCGGCGCTTCATAAATTTCGGCCCCTTCAAGATTATGAATTCCTGCCTGCAAGGTAGCCGGTATCTCGATTTCCAGCTGTGCGACTCGGAAATCGAGGCGCACCGCGGCTACCTGCAGCTTGATGACTACTGGCTACAGGTGTTGACGCTCAAAGAACTGCCCAGCGAAACCCGCCCGCTTCTTCTCAAGCAACTCTTCGAGATCGGAACGAATTTCCATGTGGTTACCGAATGGCGGGCCATCGACAACGCGCGGGCCCGGAAGCAGATTGCCTCGCGCCGCAGGCACCACCACAACACGAAAACCAGCTTTCTCTCCAATCTTGAGGACAGGGGAAACCAGGGACCCAAAGATGAGCTGGTGGACGACTCAAGACAGGCCGCAATTGAAGAGCTCGGTGAGTGCTTGAAAGCCATCGGCAACGATGGGAAGTATTTCGGGGAATTCACTCTGTCGGTTGTCTTGTATGACCGGCAGGAGGCCAGAGTCCGCGAAGCGATTCC
>CATPBJ010000100.1 GCA_955652395.1 uncultured Terriglobales bacterium
CAAACTTCACTGCAGCAGGATGCCCACAATCGACGCCGACATCAAATTGGCCATGGTGCCTGCGATCATGGCGCGGAAGCCAAGTTTCGCCAGTTCGCCGCGCTTGTTAGGCGCCAGCGCGCTGATGCCACCAATCTGAATTCCAATCGAACTGAAGTTCGCGAAGCCGCATAACGCGAAAGTCGCTATGGCGAAGGAGCGGGGATCGAGCGTGGCCTTCTGCGCGCCCAGCATGCCGTACGCCACCAGTTCGTTGATCACCATACGAGTTCCCAGAAGGTTTCCCACGATGCCACACTCTCGCCACGGAATGCCGATTACGAAAGCGATGGGAGCGAAGATCACACCAAACACGTGTTCTAAGCTGGAAGGGAACCAGGGGGCGACGTGGTTGTGAATTCCGCCGAAGATACCGTTCACCAGGGCGATCAGAGCGAGGAAGGAAATTAGCATGGCGGCAATATTCAAGGCCAGGTGGAGCCCGTCGATGGTGCCGCGGGTAATGGCCCCAAGAACATTTTCGTCTTTGGTTATCGCCTCAGGGTCGATATCAGTTACGAGCGATGTCACCTCCTTCGCGTCTGACTTGCGGTGCGGGCTGGTAACTGGCTCTTCCGTTTCCGGCACGAACATTTTTGCCATCAGGATGGTGCCGGGCGCCGTCATAATTACCGCGCTAAGCAGATGCTTGGCCTCGACGCCGTAGAGAATGTAGGCGCCCATAATGCCGCCGGAGACATGGGCCATGCCCGCGGTCATGACCGTCATCATTTCAGAGCGCGTCAGCGACGGCAGGTAGGGACGAATGGTGAGCGGAGCCTCGGTCTGGCCCATGAAGATGCTGGCAGCGACGTCCAGCGATTCCGCCCCGCTCGCGCCCATGCGAATCATGAGCTTTGCCATCTGGCGAATGATGAATTGCATCACGCCATAGTGATAGAGCACCGCAAAAAATGCCGAAATAAAAATTACGGTGGGCAAGACCTGGAAGGCAAAGATCATTCCCAGCGAGCCCCCCTTGCGGCCCAATTCGCCAAATACAAGCTGGGAGCCCGCGAAAGAGTACTCCAAAAACTTCTCGACACCATGGCCTGCCCACTCCAGCAAGTTACGGCCAAAGTTGAACCGCAAGACAAAGAGGGCAAACAGGAACTGCAGGAAAAGTCCCAAGGCCACAGTCTTGACCCGAATGGCGCGCCGGTCGCTTGAAAACAGGTACGCCAGGCCCAGCATGGTAATCAGGCCCAAAAGCCCGGTCAGACGGCCCATTCGCGCCTCCTGGCCATGCCGGTTGAAAGTTGAGTTGCACTAAACTCGGGACAAGCAAAGATGAACCTACTGCCGAAGCGCCGAACTTGGACATTCATGCCTGTGCTCCCTTACCTGAAATGACGCGATGGATCAATGGCCGCCTCACGGCCGGAGGCTTCTCCGCCACCCGATACGCTTGTTGCAGCAGACTCTGCGCGCTGCTCAGCCGGGCATCGGAATTGTAATGAACGCTGCAGAAGGGTTCGTCCTTCTGCACCGGGTCGCCGACTTTCTTGTGCAGAACGAGGCCGACCGCAGGATCAATCACGTCATCTTTCTTTTCGCGGCCGCCGCCCAGCACCAGGCTGGCGATTCCCACTTGCTCGCATTGGATGGCGTCTACGAATCCGCTGGCCGGACTGAGGACGGGCACGCGATTTTGTGCCTGGGGCAAGCGCGCGGGATCGTCAATAGCGCGGGCGTCGCCGCCCTGTTGCACAACGATCTCACGAAATTTCTTAAGTGCGTACTGGTTACGGATAACTTCGTCCGCCAACTCGCGGCCCGCGTCAACGCTCGGGGTACGGCCGGCCAGGTAGAGCATCCAGGCGGCGAGTTCCACCGAGACCTCACGCAGATCGGCAGGACCTTTGCCATTCATCACCTCGATGCACTCTTCGACTTCGAGGGCATTGCCGACCTTCAGGCCTAAAGGCTGGTCCATGTCGGTGATGAGCGCGACCATCTTTTTGCCCATGCGCTCGCCGGTTTCGACCATGAGTTCGGCAAGGTGAGCGGAGTCCTTTTCGGTCTTCATGAACGCCCCACTGCCGGTTTTCACATCCAGCACGAGACCGTCGATGCCCTCGGCCAGCTTCTTGCTCATGATGGAGGCACAAATCAGATTTGGGCTCTCCACCGTCGCCGTCACGTCGCGCAGAGCGTAGAGCTTCTTGTCGGCCGGGGCGATCTCGGCGGTCTGGCCAATCAGCCCGCAGCCACAACTCTTGAGTACGCGGCGAAATTCGCTCAGCGACAAATCAATGTTGAAGCCGGGAATGGATTGCAGTTTGTCCAGCGTGCCGCCGGTGTGACCCAGGCCGCGGCCGCTGATCATCGGAACAGTGACACCTGCGGCGGCTACGACCGGCGCGATGATGAGCGATGTCTTGTCCCCCACGCCACCGGTGGAATGTTTGTCCACCTTGGCGCCCGGAATGTCGGACAGATCCAGCACCTCGCCGGAATGGAGCATGGCAGAGGTGAGCGCGCTCAATTCGGGACGGCTCATCCCGCGGATAACCACGGCCATCAGCCAGGCCGCCATTTGATAGTCGGGAATTTCGTCACGGGTATAGGCGCGGACGAGGAATCCGATCTCGTCGGAGTACAGTTCACCCCCATCGCGTTTCTTGCGGATAAGGTCGAGCGGGCGCATGGTGGGAGCGGACGGACTGGGACTGACTGTGGTCGAGGGTTTGGACATCTATCTCCAGGCGTCACGAACAGGGAAGCTTACCCTGAGAGATGGCTTGCGGGAAAGGTCAATGAGTAACCGGAGGTGGTTAGTCAAACCCATGGGCATGAAGGTAGCGGGCTGTTTAAATTCCTCGAGATTCGAAATCAAGATGCCCGATTTCCCTGAGAAATTTAGCAGCTACGAAAAAGGTGCTGGTGGGACACTCAGTCGCGGGGCAGGAATTGAGTTCGGTGGGCACCCGGACCGCGTCGAGGGGTTGGTGTACCTCGATGCCATGTATCCGTACGCGTTCGATAACGGCAAGGGACCGACCATGAAGGAGTTTCTAGATATCAGCGGACCTCAACCTCCACCTCCAGGTGAATCCGACTCGGCCAGCGTCAGTGCACTACAAAAGTATTATATGCGAGTTCTTGGATTCACATTTCCCGAGGGAGAGCTCCGCCAGCAATGGATTTCCACTCCAGACGGACGGGTTGGGAAGCGGCGCGACTTTCCGGGTAACGCGATTTTATCCGCGATTATTACGACGGGCATGAAGAAGTACACGGATATTCCGGTACCCGCGCTTGTCATTCTCGTGAACCCCCACAGTCAAGGGATTTGGGTCGATAAGAGTACGGATCCCAAGGTGAGTGAGGCGGCCAAGGCTTATTTCGCAGCGTTAGTGGTTCTGAGAGATAGGCAGGCAAAAGCGTTTGAAAACGGCGTGCCCACCGCGCGTGTGGTTAACCTGTCTGGTGCGAATCATTACGTCTACTTGTCAAACGAGGCGGACGTGCTCCGTGAAATGCGTTCCTTTTTTAGCGGTCTAAGCGAATGAATCGCCAAAAACAGCCCCTACCGACATGACCCACAAAGGACACGGAGGGGTCTTGGATTGACCCTTTCGGCAAACTTCGTGTCCTCGTGGTCATGCGGCAGGCTTTCTACCCAAACCCGCTGACTCTGCCCCTAGTGGGTGTATTTAAAGTTGCTGATATACATGTACCGCGTGATTCCCGTGGTGGCCGCGCCTCCCCAAGTTGATTTGTTGGTTCCCCACATGTTGAAGAGGAAGGGCGCCGGAGCGCTGGGCACCGCACGGGTGTGATGGACGACGAGCTTTCCGTCAACGTACCAGTCGACATAACTAGATCGCCAGACAATCCTGAAGTTATGACTGTTGCCCTGGTTGTAGCCGGTGATCTCGGTGTCCTGAAAGTTGGAGACTCCTTTCCAGTTCGTGCAATCCACCGCGCTCGCCTTGTTTCCGACCTGCTCCATGTCGATTTCGGTCGCGGAGTTTGGTGCGTACAGAAAGCCCGACGAAACCGAACCTGAAGCCACATTTGCGATCCGGGAGGTGAATTCGAACGTGCCATAAGTAAAGGTCTGCTTGGTCCCAACTTCCGAACCGCTCGACAGAATCTGAGAGCCTTGCCGAGTCTGCCTGAGTGACAAGACGAGCTGAGAACCGACACTGACATTCGATGGATGAAACGTGCCCACATTTCCGTTGATATTGCCGACTCGGGGAGCGGAACCACTATGGGTTTGCCAGGTGTATCCCCCGAAATTAAATTGACTCGGGCCTACGACCGACGCGCGGGGCGAGGCGCTGGCGGACGATCTGCCGTCCGCTTCATCCCCGGCGTTGTGAGGTGGTACAAAGGGCATACTCCCTCCACCGCAACCTACAAGAAACAGAATTGCCAAAACTAAAACACTTGTCCTCAACATAGAATGTCCTTTTGAATAGGGATAGGGATCGATGGACGAATCCCTTGGTGGCCAGAAAAAATGCAGGGGCCCAAGTACGAAAACAGGAGTTAATGTTGTAGACGAAGAAGCGGCCCGCAGAGTATAGCAAAATTTAGGCTTCTAGGGTTCCTTGCAGATTATTTATTTGCCGGCTCGGTGCGGCACGGTTCGCCACCTGGTCACAGCCGAAAACCCTCAGGCAGCAACTTTGTGATCGCCATTTGCTCAGTGCCGGACTGACCGCGAAACAGAATCAGAGCGTCCGGGCCGAATTCAAAGATGACCTGGCGGCAGGCTCCGCACGGAGCGCAGGGGCCATCGTTTGCGGTCGCCACCGCAACAGCCTTAATCGTCATGTCGCTTCCTTCGGCTGCGACTGCGGCAAAAATGGCGTTGCGCTCGGCGCAGATGGTCAGGCCGTAGGAGGCGTTCTCCACGTTGCAGCCCTGATACAGCGTGCCACGCTCGGTGAGTACTGTCGCTCCCACCTTGAAGTTGGAATATGGGGCGTGGGCATTCTTGAAGGCGGCGCGGGCTGCGGCCAGCATTTGTTCTTGTTGTTCGGCGGAAATGGTCATGGGCATCGGTCTAATCTCTTTCTTCATATGAGCAGTGGGCTGAAACAGCCAACCGCAGCGGGCTAGAGCCGGATCTAATTTGGCGACTCGTGGCACGACTGAAGTCGTGCTCTTCCCAGAGCGGAGGAGCGTTTTTCGGCAACGATAAAGTCGTGCCCTTCTAACTTGCGCGAAGCAAGAACTCCTCCACGGCCTAACTAAATCGCCGGGCAAGCGCCGCGCTTGATGAACTCACCCTGTCCGCCGCGGCCAAAGAACTTGTCGCCTTCGACCAGGACACGTCCTCGGGACAGCACGACGTCCGGCATTCCCGTTACCTTTATACCTTCGAACATCGAATAATCCACACGCATATGATGGGTCTTGGCGCTGATGGTGTGCTCGCGCTTGGGGTCAAAGATGACCAGGTCGGCGTCGCTGCCGACTGCGACCGTGCCCTTGCGGGGATAGAGACCGAAAAGTTTGGCCGGGGTGGTCGAGACCAGTTCGACGAAGCGATTTACGCCGAAGCGTCCTTGCGCGACCCCACCCGAGAACACCAGGCTCATGCGATGCTCGATGCCGGGGCCGCCGTTGGGAATCTTAGTGAAGTCACCAATTCCCATTTCCTTCTGTTCCTTGTAACAAAACGGACAATGGTCGGTTGAGACTACCTGCAGATGGTCGTGCGTCAGCCCCTTCCACAATTTCTCCTGATGCCACTTTTCCCGCAGTGGCGGAGTGAAAACATACTTGGCGCCTTCAAATCCGGGCGCGTCCATGTTTTCGAGCGAGAGGTAAAGATATTGGGGACAGGTCTCGGCATAGACGGGCAGGCCGCGATCACGGGCCTCGCGAACTTTCTCCAGAGCATCGTTGCAACTGAGATGCACGATATAAACCGGCGAACCTGCCATTTCTGCCAGAGCGATGGCGCGAGACGTGGCTTCGGCCTCGGCGGTGGTCGGACGGGTGAGCGCGTGGTATTTGGGAGCGGTCTTGCCTTCGGCCAGGGCCTGCTTGACTATCACGTCAATGGCTCCTCCGTTTTCCGCATGCATGCAGACCATGGCTCCGGCGTTGGCTGAAGTACGCATCGCCTTGAAGATGCTGGCATCGTCGAGCATGAACACACCCGGGTAGGCCATGAAGAGCTTGAAACTGCTGATGCCTTCGCGTACCAGTTGAGGCATTTCGGCCAGCTGCGCATCGGGGAGGTCGGTGATGATGCAGTGGAATCCGTAATCGGCAACCGCTTTGGAGGACGCCTTCTGCATCCAGGCGTCGAAGGCGGTGCGCAGGGACTGGCCTTTGTACTGGATGGCAAAGTCGATCAGCGTGGTGGTGCCGCCGAAGGCGGCGGCGCGAGTGCCAGTTTCAAAATCGTCGGCGCTGGTGGTGCCTCCGAATGGCATATCGAGGTGGGTGTGCACATCGATTCCGCCGGGGAACACATACTTGCCTGCAGCGTCAATCAGGCGCTGGGCATTTTCGCGAGGCAGGCTGCTGCCGAGCGCGACCACTCTGCCGTTTTCGATCGCAACATCGGCCTGACAAGTGTCTGCAGCCGTGACCACGGTGCCGCCGGTAATGATGGTATCGAACCCCATTGGCTATTCCCCTGTGCTGCGAGAGTCCCGTCTGCCGGACAGAAGCGTGATGTATTCTATTCTACAAACTGAGGAACTCATTTTTGCCCTCCACGGGCCGCCAAAGAGAAGAGCATGAAGTTCGGCATCACCCTCAAACCCGATATTTCAGTCGAGCGCATCGTCGCGCTGACCCAGCAGGCGGAAGGTGCGGGATTCGAATACGGCTGGATTTTCGACTCTCACGTGCTGTGGAAGGAGCCCTACCCGCTGCTTACCTTGATGGCAAACGCGACGCGCAGCATGCGGCTGGGGCCGTGCGTGACCAATCCGGCGGTACGCGACCTTACCGTTACCGCCAGTCTTTTTGCGACTCTAAACCTGATTTCTGGCGGACGCATGGAGCTGGGTATCGGGCGTGGCGACAGCTCGCGGCGAGTGTTGGGCAAGAAGCCCGTCACTCCGGCGGAGTTGGAGCGCGCTGTCGTGACCTTTCGCGAACTCACCGCGGGACACGAAGTGCAATACGAAGGTCAGCCTGCCCGGCTCACCTGGGCAACCGGCTCTCCTCCGGTCTGGATCGCGGGTTATGGACCGAAGGTTTTGAGCCTGGCGGGGCGCATCGCGGATGGAGTGATCCTGCAATTTGCCGATCCCGACCTAATTGCCTGGTGCCTGGGTTTCGTCCGGCAAGGCGCTGCGGAAGCGGGTCGCGATCCAAAGTCGGTTGCAGTCATGGCAGCGGCCCCGGTGTGGGTTTCCGATGACCTTACGCTGGCGCGGCAACGGGTGAGGTGGTTTCCCGCGCTGGTTTCAAATCACGTGGTCGATCTGATCTCGCGCTACAAACCTGGGGAGCTGCCGGTGTCGCTGACTTCCTACGTGCAGGACCGCGCCGGATACGATTACCAGCATCATGCCGAGGTGGGCAGCGACAACGCAACCTTCGTTAGCGACGAAGTTGTCGACCGATTCTGCCTGCTGGGTTCGGTTGAGGCCCACCGTCAGAAACTGCGGAGGCTGGCGGAAGTGGGCGTAACGCAGTTCAATATTTATCTCATGTGCGGCGAGGAAGAGCAGACTTTGGAGAGTTACAAAAGGGAAGTGCTGCCGGGGTTTCTTGGAGTAGCTTAAGAAGTCGGGTGAACGAAAGCTCTGGGTGGTTCGATTTTCAGTTGTCAGTTTCCGGTTGTCAGTTGTCAGCGCGAACCGATTTCTGCTCGATCGAGTAACATGTGCGGTTGGGAACGAACACTTTGGATTCGAACTCCGCGCAGATCGAAACCGGTTCCGATAAAACCACGGGCTCTGTGTGGTTTCGATTTCTGGTTCCCTCCACGACCGATCTGATCTTCATCATTCTGCTGCTGACTTTGAGTTGCGGGGTGCTGGCGCCGCGCCTGCTCGGGGATGCCAGCATTGGCTGGCATATCCGCAATGGCGAGCAGATGCTGCGCACGCAAGAGATCACGCGGACCGACCCGTTTTCCACGACCATGGGCGGGCAGATTTGGTATGCGTGGGAATGGCTGTACGACGTCGTGATCGCCGGTATCCACCACTGGCTTGGGCTCAACGGAGTCGTATTCTTCACCGCGGTGGTCATTGCCCTGACATTCGCTCTCGCCTTGCTCCTGTGCTTGCGGCGCGGCGCGGACCTGCCGATGGCGGCACTCCTCCTCGCCTTGACCCTGGGCGCTTCCATGATTCATCTGTTCGCCCGGCCCCACGTTCTGAGCTGGTTGTTCACCGTGATCTGGTTCCAAATCCTGGATAGCTCAGAGAGTGTGGATGGCCCTGAGCGCCAGCGGTTATGGTATCTGCCTGCACTGATGCTGCTGTGGGTCAACGTGCATGGTGGTTTTGTGTTGGGCTTTGTCCTGCTCGGACTCTATCTGCTGAGCAGCGCGATCCGCTACTTCCGGTGCCGAGATGAAGAAATGCACCAGCGCATTGCGACCCGGGTACGAGCCTTAGGAATCGTGACCCTGTGTTCGCTGGTGGCGAGTCTGATCAACCCCTACGGCTATGAACTCCACCTGCATGTTTACCGATATCTTTCCAGCCGCTGGCTGATGAACCACATCGACGAGTTTCTCTCGCCCGATTTCCACGGCCTGGCCCAACAATGTTTTGTAGCGATTTTGTTGATCACGATCGTGGTGCTGGCTGTGGTGCGCAAAAAACCTTCACTCTCGCGGGTGCTGGTCTTGCTCTTTGCTACATATAGCGGCTTGTACGCCTCGCGTAGTCTTCCGGTTTCGACCCTGCTGCTCACGCTGATTGTCGCGCCGCTCTGGACGCAAGCACTCGCAGATGCCAGCGCCAATCCGAGTCTCTCTTTAAGCCTAAGAGCGTTCCTTTCAGGATGGCAGTCGTTCACGTCGCGTGTGGGACACGTTGAACTGGGTTTCCGCGCTCATGGATGGCCGATGGCCGCGGTACTTTTGGGACTGCTGGTGTGTGCGCATCAGGGCCAGCTGGACTCGCGGCAATGGATGGGCGCGCAGTTCGACGCAGGACACTTTCCAGTGCAGGCCAGTGCCGTGATCGTCCATCTCGGCGTTCGCGAACCCATCTTCGCTCCAGACTCCTGGGGCGGATACCTGATCTACCGTCTCTATCCTCAAAATAGAGTTTTCGTAGACGATCGCCACGACCTGTACGGGGAAGAATTCCTGAGGAAGTACTTAAAGGCGATTCGGCTTACGCCCGACTGGGACGTGTTTCTGAACGAGAAGAAGGTAGATTGGGCGCTGCTGCCCACAGAATCCTCGCTGGCGAACATGCTGGAGGAGACGTCACAATGGAATCTGGTTTATCGGGATGGAACCGCGGTATTGCTGGAACGCAAGGAGAAAATGTAGCGCCACTGCCGCCGTTCTGGAGTTGTGACTCGGACTCTAAAACCGATCGTTGGTGTCGATGTTGAAGCCGAGGATGGCGTTGACCTCGATCGGTTCGTTTCCACGCAGGACGGGGCGAAACTTCCAACTGTTGAGCGCGGTCAGGACTTTGCTGGTCATGACCGCCGTGGCGGGTTCGAGCACTTGAGCTCTACGTAGCAAGCCCGTACGGTCGAGGACGCAGGCGATCACCAGTCGCGACTTGGGTAGTCCCGCAGGCAGATCGGAGCGCATGGCTTGGGGCGCGGTAAGGTCCTCGGCGTAACCGTGTGCCGCGGAGGAGGGGTCCGCAAACTGCATTACGGCCGTGCCCAGCGTAGTGGTAATGTAAATGGTGTAAACCTTATCGCCCTTGAGTGCGCCGTAGAAATTAAAGGCGCCACCCGAACGCGAGCTGGCGACGATTGTAATGTCTGGCCCGTGATTCCCCGGGCTGGTATTCGAACGTGCAGCGCTCCCGGCTGGCTTTGTGCCGGATCCGAAGCTGGGCAAGGTCACAACATTCGTGCTGCCGCCTTTTACCGAGACTCCGGGCATGGCTGGAGTTCCATTGGTACCAGTGCCAGCCCCGCCGGGTCCGGGATACGGCGAAATTCCTCCGTGTGCCATGGGATCTGATCCTGGACCGGTGCCTTCGTTACCTGCTCCCGAACCGGGGCCGGAGAATCCGCTGCCCGGTCCGTCGCCGCGGCCGACGCCACCGCCGCCGCCCGATCCACCTAGGCCGGGCTTGTCACCTCCAGTCGGAGACATGGCCAAGGATCCGCTTCCGCCGTTGCCGGGCAGGCCAAGTTTCGATCCGGGCTGGCTGGAAACCACCACTCCCGAGGCGCTTCCACCGCCGTTGCTGCCGGGCGGCGCTGCAGCCATGCCAGCATCCAACGGTCCGCCTAGTCCCACGCCGCGATTTCCCCTGCCCTGGCCGGTGAGTGAACCTCCGCCAGATACCGCCGGCGGCGGCGGAACAACAGCCGTGCCTGTGCCCATTCCTCCCGCTACGGAACGTTGTGCCGAACCCGCTCCCAATTGGACCGCAGGAGGCACAACCGAAGTGTTGCCCAGGCCGCTGGTGTTCTGGCGCTCAGCCAAGGCGTTCCCGAACTGCACGGGAGGGGGAACGACCTGCTTCTGCAGCTCGCCCGGCCCGAAGCCGGGTCCGATTTTCGCAACCTCCGGAGCCATTGTAGGGGGCGGTGCGACCACGCTCGGCGCCGGCATGGCGAGCCTTGGGTTCACACTGCTGACTTGTTCCGGAGCCGAGACCGGCGGCGGGACCACCTGCACCGTGTTTGATCCGGGCAGACGCAGCGTGGAGACCTCGCGCTGCGGCACGGCGGCGCTGGGCGGGACCGCGCCGACGTTCAACTGGGGTGTGGCCCGCAGTTGGTCGGACACCTGGGGAGCCGGCGGCACTGCGCTCTGTGGCAATACCGGAGCCCGCAAAGAAGACCGCATTCCTTCCGCCGGGGCGGGACCGGGAAGCGCCTTCAACGCGAGCAGGTTGGCCACCGCGGAATTGGATTTCGGCAGATCAAGCTTGGGCGCGTCCGCCACGGTTTCCCGCAAAGTGCTTCCGCGCGCGACGCGAATGGTTTGGGTGGGATGGTACGCCTCGCGCCCGCCGGAGCGGCCGGAACGGCCTGACTCCGCGCCGCCTACGTCTTCTGTGCGCGGCAGTTCGTTGCCCGAGTAGTAAATGATGTCGTACTTCGGCTTGGGGGGCGGCTCATAGGGTTGCATGCTGGCCAGCTTCGCCGGCACCACGATGACGGCCACCAGCAGGAGCAGCTCAAGCGCCCAGCAGAGAAGAATTCCCCACCACGGAAACAGGCCAACCTGGGCTTCGCCCGCCAGACGCTTGGGCGATTTGCCCAAAGCGGGCCCGATGGCGGTGAGGAACTCGTCCCACCGCGAGGGCCACTCGACGAGAAAGTTGGGTGCGTCGTTCACTCTTGGGCCGCCCGTCCTAACGCAATCTCAATCTCATCTCCAATGGCGGTTTGAGTGGAAGTCAAAGTGTTGCCCGGCAACTCGAGCACAGAAGTGGCGCGCAGGCGAACCGGGGCAACGCGCCATGGCTTCAGATTTTCTTCCAGGTGGACAACAACTTTGTCGCCATCCAGATAGACCACGTCAATCGGAAAGCGCATGGCGAAAGTATGTACACCACGTGAGGGAACGATCCACAACCCCTGTCCAACGGGGAAAGTTCCGGCATCAGTGCCCATCAAACCGCAGAGGCGGGACCAGTGGGTGTCCGCGACGCGCAGATGCCGGGCCAGGTAAGCCTGCCGCGTTCTGTTGAGGGCAAATCCCGTGGGAAGGGGTACCGGCATCACAACTCCTGGACTGGACCCTGTAGCAAAGGCATTTTCAGCGTCCTGCCTCTGGCATCAGGATACGGACCAACTGGATGATGGCCGGTCCCAGAGTCACGAAGATGATGGAGGGAAGAACAAACAGGACCAGGGGAACGATCATCTTGATGGTGGTTTTGGCGGCCTGTTCTTCGGCCCGTTGCCGGCGCTCAGTGCGCAGCGAATCAGAATGAATGCGGAGCGCCTGGCTGACGCTGGTTCCGAAGCGATCGGTCTGCACCAGGGTGGCAACCAAAGCGCGCACGTCGTCGACACCGGTCCGTTCAACTAGATTTCGCAGCGCCTCGGCGCGGGGCTTGCCCGCCCGCATTTCGAGATTGATCAGATGGAACTCATCACTCAGGTCGGGGTGGGCGTGGCGCAAATCTTCGCCGACTCGCATCAGAGCCTGGTCCAGTGCCAGGCCAACTTCAACGCAGATTACGGTCAGATCCAACGCGTCCGGCAATGCCAGGGTGATGCGCCTCTGCCGGTTGCGGATCATGCGCTTCAGGATGAAGCGGGGTATGAAAAAGCCAACCCCTCCCACTCCGACCATCCACAGCAGGTCGAAGTTGCCCCTGACCACGATCACGCCCAAAATCCCTACCAGTGCCAGGAGCACCCGCGCGCCCACGTATATGGTCAGGTGCCGCGGTTCGCGATAACCGGCCTGAATCAGCCATTTTCGCGCTCGTGACACTTCACTGGGTGAGAGGGGAAGGGCCTTGCTCAGGGGATCGAGTGCCTGCTCCAGGCGGTCCTTGAAGGCTGGCTTTTCCCTGGTCTCGGTTTTCTGCCAACCCAGGGCGCGCAGGCGCGAGCCCAGCACCGAAAAGGGCGCGTAGGCGGCGGCCCCGAACGAAAACACCACTAGAGCGATGCTCAAAAACAATATGATTGCCAGTGCCAGAGCCATGCTTTAAACCTGAATCTGAATGATCTTTCGGATCACGAAATAGCCGATCGTCTGTAGGGTAATGCCCACCACGATCAAAGAGTGCCCGATAGGATCGTTGAACAGCGGCTGGATAAAACTGGGGTTCATGGCCTGCATCGTGACCACAATAACGGGCGGCAGCCCCATTAGCAGCATCATGGTCATGCGTCCCTGGGCCGTGTGCACCCGTACCTGCCGCATGATCTTGAAGCGTTCCCGAATCACATAAGACAGGTTGTCAAGGATTTCCGCAAGATTACCGCCAGTCTCGCGCTGCAGCATGACTGCGGTGACGAAGAACTTTACGTCCACCAGGGGCACGCGTTCGGTGAGATTGACCAGCGCGTCCCGCACCGGCAGACCGAATTTCTGCTCTTCATACAACTTGCGGAACTCGGAAGCCACCGGCTCCGCAATCTCGCTGGCGATCAATTCCAGAGCGGTGGTGAAGGCGTGGCCGGCGCGCACTGCCCGGGCCAGTGTGTCGATGGCCTCGGGGAAAAGCTCCTCGAATTTCTGGAAGCGCTTGGTCCTTTTGTAGTTGGCGTAGGCGTAAGGCAGGAAAGCCCCCATGAGCAGGCCCAACCAGGCAAATTGCGGGAAGCCGCTGAACAGGAGAACAATCAGCCCGAGCGCGGCTCCGCTGAGCAGACACAGGAGCACCACATTGCCGGCGCGGCTCTTCACATCGGCCTGCTCGAGCATGGTCTGGAAACTGGAAATACTGGAGGAGCGGCGCAGCAAGTTATCGAGCGCCGGAATCTTGCTCATTACTTCATCGCGCAGCAGCGCCAGTTCCTGGCCGGGCTCGCGCTCTACCGTCTTCTGCACGGTCGAGAGCCGCTCGCGCAGCAGGCGAGCTTTGGAGCTGCGCTCGTCCAGCAGGGAAGCGATGACAAACACTGCCAGCGCGACCACCACGAAAACCGCGACCGCAATCAGGATGAACATGTGTCTCTGAAAACCTCAAACTGCCCTAGCTGCTGAACCCGTCCCTAAAGTGTGATTCGGGCTCAAAAGACTTCAATTCAAGCGCTACACCTCCATGCGCGATTCAAACAAGGCAGGCCGGAGGCGGCAGCCCGCAGTGGCCAGGCGTTCGGCGAACTTCGGCCGGATTCCGCTGGCGCGAAACATACCGCACACTTTGCCGGCCTCGTCGATCCCCTGGCGATCGAAAACAAAGATATCCTGCATGCAAATGACGTCACCTTCCATGCCGGTTACCTCGGCGATGGTGACCACTTTGCGGGTGCCGTCAGAGAGACGTGACACTTGGACCACGGCATGAATAGCAGCTGCGATCTGATGCCGCATGGCCCGCTCCGGGATGTTGAGATTGGCCATGGAGCACATGTTTTCGATACGGGCCAGCGCATCTCGCGGAGTGTTGGCGTGCACCGTGGTCAGGGAGCCCTCGTGACCCGTATTCATCGCTTGCAGCATGTCAAAGGCTTCTTCGCCGCGGACCTCGCCGACCACGATGCGGTCGGGACGCATACGGAGACTGTTGATGACCAGTTGCCGTTGCCGCACCGCGCCCTTGCCTTCGATGTTGGGCGGACGAGTTTCGAGGCGGACCACGTGTTCCTGTTTCATCTGCAACTCGGCCGCATCCTCGATGGTGACGATGCGGTCGGAGTTCGGAATGTAACCCGAGAGAACGTTCAGAAGGGTGGTCTTACCGGCGCCGGTTCCGCCGGAAATCAGGAAGTTGAGCCGCCCTTTCACCATGGCCGATAACAGTTCCAGCATGGGCTCGGTCAGGCTCTTGTTCTCGATCATGTTGCGGGCGGTAATTGGGTCGCGGCCGAAGCGCCGAATTGAAAGGCAGGGGCCATCGATGGCCAGAGGCGGAATAATGGCGTTCACACGGGAGCCGTCGGCCAGACGCGCATCCACCATGGGCGAGGATTCATCGACGCGCCGTCCGATGCGCGAAACGATGCGGTCGATGATCTGCATCAGGTGCGCATCATCCTTGAAGCTCAGGCCGGTGGCTTCGAGCTTGCCTGCCCGTTCCACGTAGACCCGGTTGTAGCGGTTGACCAGGATGTCGGAGATGGTGGGGTCCTTGAGCAGCGGTTCCAGGGGGCCTAGACCGAATATCTCGTCCAGAATTTCGCGGGCCAGGCGCTCGCGCTCGGCGAAGCTCAGCGGCACGGCCTCGCTGTTCACCGTGTTCCGGATCAGCAGCAGAACTTCTTCGCGGGCCGCATCACTGGGGGTACGCCCCAGTTTCTCCAGGTCGAGCCGGTCTAGGATCTTGCGGTGGAGGTCGGCCTTGACCTGCTGGTATTCGGTTCTTTCGAAAGTCTGCAAATTCGCCATACGCTTCTAACCTGACACTAGATCAGCCGTTGCCGTTTCACCTAAACTGTCTTGAACAGAGACCAGGCCTTACGCTTCACATCGATGTCGTTTTCGGTCAGGCTGGCGGCCAGCCCGGCAAAACATCTGGCCATCTCACTGTAGGCCTGTTGCATGAGCGGAACTCCGCGATCGATGGCGGCGGAGACTGCGAAATATTGATTGGGAATCTTCCACAGCAGCTTGGCGCCCGCGGCAGCCTCAGCATCGGCTTCGCTGAATCCGGCGATCTTGCGGAAGCGGTTCAGCACCAGGCGTACTCGCTCCCGGCTTCCGGTTTCGCCCAGAAATTGCTGGATACGAGTCGCGCTCCACAGGGACGCAACATCAGCGTGGGCCACCAACAGTACGGTTTCCGAAAGATTGCACACCAGGCGCGTGGTCGCGTCCACACGCGAAGACGCATCGACCACAACGTAGCGGAAGTGGCCGACCAGCAAATCAAACAGGCGCGCGAATTCGGCGGTAGCGGGGTCCACGACCAGCGGCGTGCTGGCGCCCGCCAGCAACTGCATACCGCCGCTGTGTCGAGTCATGAAGCTGTCCAGCAGCGAGCTGTCAAGGCGATGCAGATTGCGAATCGCATCCCCCACAGTGAACTGTGGTTTCAGATTCAGGTGCAGGGCGGCGTGCCCCAGAGGCGCAATGTCAACCAGAGCTACGTTGCCATGGGCGGAGTGCAGTGCCAGCGCCAGGTTCACGGCTGTGGTGGTGGCTCCACTCCCGCCCTTGGCGTTGACTACAGTGAAGACTTTTCCCCGAGGTCCTTCCCGGTCAACTTTCCGTTGGGCTGCAGTTAGCCGTACGAAAGCTTCGAGCAGGTCCGTGGTGGTGGTGGGGCGTTCGATAAATTCGCGCGCACCGGAACGCATTGCGCTGACAATGACCTGCGGCTGGGCCATGCTGCCCACCGCAAATATGACCGCGTCTCGTACTTCCTGATGGATCAATTCAATGGCCCGCAGCGCCAGGGTGTGACTTTCCGTGGGCACGTCGACCAGCACGACCTGAGCACTTGCGCTCTGCACCCGGCGCAAAACCGGGTCTGTGACCACCACCGGATAACTGGTGCAGGTGTGCACTACGCGCGCCACACTGGTACCATCCACCAGAACCTGCAGCACGGCACGCTGGTCGCTGTCCTGGGCGATGACTACGACGGAAAGTTCGGGCATCGTATTTCTGGCCCCCTACTGGTCCCTATCCAACATTCTACGTGCCTGAACTATAGCTTCCAGATTACGCAGGTCATGCGTTTCACTTCTTGTCGCCAGACGGCTTCGGGCCGTCGAACTTCTCCCTGTTCATATAGGGTTTGGGAGCAACCGGTAGCGGCGGCGCCTGCGTGCTGGCAGAAATGCGATGCGCCGTGCATAGAACCATCAATTCAGAATTGGTTCTCTGCGCACTCTTGCTCTTGAAAAAATTCCCCAGGATCGGGATGTCGCCCAGCCCCGGTATCTTGCTGTACAGATCGGTCACCCGGTTATCGATCAATCCCGCGATTACAAAGCTTTGCCCGTCCTGCAGTTCGAACTCGGTTTCTGCCTTCCGTGTACTCAATGCGGGCACGGTGAAGCCGGAAATGGTGAGGGCGTTGGCGAAATCCAGGGCGCTGACCGACGGCGCCACCTTCAAATGGATATTCCCGTTGGGCATGATCACGGGGGTAAATTTCAACTGCACTCCGAATTCCTTGAATGAGATCGTAACCGCGGTAAAGCCCTGCCCGGGCTGGACGATGGGGAAGGGAAATTCCCCGCCGGCCAGAAAGCTCGCTTCCTTCCCGTTCACCGCGATCAGGTTGGGCTCGGCCAGGATCTGCAACAGGTTCTTCTGCTGCAGAGCCTTGATCACAGCGCCGATATTGACGTCGGTCCGGGTCACAAAGAGATTGAGAAAGTCAGAGATGGTCGTGGTGGGGGGGGTGGCCGTCGTCGTCGTCGTGGTCGTATTGCCGGTGGTCTGGGTGGTCGTGGCCGTATTGTGGATCTGGACGGAGCCGAATTGTCCGGTCTGGCTGGTGGCGATCGTGTTCCCCTGCCCTGGCATAAAGATGTTGATTCCAAGTTGCGTAATGACAGAGCGGTCTACTTCGGCGAACTTCACCTCGAGCAACACTTCCTGCGCCCCTACCGGACCGAAAGTCAGCACATTGACAACGTTCTTGGAGTAGGCCTCAGCGATCATTCCGGCGCGTTTGGAAACATCCTCGGTCGACACGTGGCCGGAGAGCACAATAGCAGACCGCGACGGTGAAACTGTGATCTGTTCGTCCGGAAAGACCCGCTTTTCTTCTTCGGCTGCGGTGCTCACATCCACATCGACGCGCAAGTCGAAGCTGCGCGAGCGCTCCAGTTCGTCCCAGATCAGCAACGACACCTCGCCCGCGGCGCGGCCATGCACCAGAATCTGGGTTGGAGTAACGACGAGGGCATCGGCCACGGCATCATCGGTGACCGAAACTCGCCGGAGCCGCTCGGTCGTGTTGATGAGCAGCGACTTGCCCACCATGACCCGCAGCGGGGCGGCGCCTTGGGCTGCGGCTTCCGGGGCTGATGAGCTGGCTTCCGGGCCAGGAGCCTGGGCGGGCGCGGGTTGGGTGCCAGGCTGCTCCTGAGAGAGAACCACGAGCGACGCCGTGAGGATTAACAGCACGGACAGCGCGCCTCGTATGACCGAGCTCAAGTTCACTTCGTGTTTCTCCCCCCTGCGGGAGCAGATCGACATGTCGGGTTCCTCGAAATGCTGGCTTACTTGGGTGTAACTTCTTCTCTCTTCGTTCCCTTGATCACCTCTATCGAATAGACCGAGGGCGGCGGCACCGCCGGTGTCTTCACTACGTGCTTGGCGGTGGATTTGGGCCGCGGAGCCGCGGCGGGCGCTGCCATGGGAAGGCCTTTGTACAACGCATTGGTGCTCACCGAAGCCAGCTCCTGCTGCTTGGTATCCAACGGGTTGCGCAACGCCAGCTGAATCTTTCCTTGGGTGGTGGCCAGGGTAAGCTTCTGCGCGTCATCTGGCGACACCAGCAAGGTGATGACCGGGGTCAGTTGCGGTTCACCGGCGGTGTTACGCTCGAGTTTCTGGCCGGTGGCGATCACCGCCACGTTCTCCAGAACGGTCGTGGTCTGCTGATCGGGCGCGCCGGACGGGTTGCCGGTGAGCAGCACATCCACCCGTGTTCCCGGCACCACAAAACCGGCGACGCCAATGACTTCGTTCACCCGCACCGAAACTGCGCGCATTCCCGGCGGAATCAGAGACTGCATTCCGGACCCCGCATTTTCCCCAGCCAGCTTGTTGGGCAGAAAGAACTCCCCCCTCGCGACGGGAAGGATCGCGCCCCGACCCACCACCGAGGTTTTCAGATGAAAGATGTTGGACGGCAGATCGGCTGCGGGAAAGCGCACCAGCTTTACGTCACTCTCGGCGACCTTGGCTCCTACGGGGATGTCATTGGCAGCTACCACCACCTCAACGCCAGGCGCCGTGTCGGCGCCGGTTCTGGTCTGCAGCGTGCGGTAAACGGCGTAGCTCACGATGGCGCCCAGGGCGAGGGCCACAAAGCCAATCAACAAAAGCCGGGTGCGATTCATGACTGCTCCTCAAAGTCGAAATGGCAATCGCCCGAGACGCGACACCATCCAGCACACGGGCGGCGCCTGGCCGCGACCGCGGAACTTCGACTCACCGATTTGATGTTGATACTAACTGACCGATCCCCAGCGCCATGGCGAACCAAGGCCTTTACAAAAGCTTCCCGGCGCGCTCGAACCTCGCTGCGCGGCAAACCCTCAAGCCAGGGCCGCCCGGGCTATCACGCTGACGTCGTCGCTACTGGACCGAACTGGCGACCGAAGAGAATACCTTGTTGGAATTGGAACCGATCAGCCGAATGGTTCCGACCACGATCACCAGAATCACAGCCAGCATCACGGCGTATTCCGCGATGTCCTGGCCCTGGTCTTCCCGCCACAGACTTATAGCCTTAGCTTTCATTTTTTTCGTCCTCCTATCGAATCAGCCTGATAGACAGTGAACTCCATCCTGATACCGTTGGGATAGTCCTTCGCACTCCAGAACGCGATTTTTATTGTTGTTTCTGAATCAAGACTTTACGCGCCGCCGGAGCGAAAGCTCCCGAATCCCCACGCTCATAATACCCTGCTGCCATCCTGCTAAGCGACAATTCTTGCACCTTTCGCCGATATTGGTGGTGGCTGACCGGATACCAACCCGACGGTCATTTTAGGGCTCAAGGGGGCGGTACAGGCCTATTCCCAGTCGCAAAGAGAGGCGATTGGCACTCTGTGGACGGTCTGCTTCCCCGGCCCGAAGACCTGGCTGGCTCTCAGGGCAAACCCGAACTGCGGCCTGGCTTACTGGATCGAACTGGCAACAGAGGAAAAAACGTTGTTGGAACCCGATCCGATCAACCGGATGGTGCCTACAACGACCGCGAGGATCACAGCCAGCATGACCGCGTACTCTGCGACATCCTGGCCCTCTTCCTCCCACAACCTGTCCAAAGCACGGATCATGATTGACCTCACTTTGCCCAAAGCGGAGATGGACGCCGAGCGACCCAAAACCAAGAAATCAGACGAAATGATAATGTCCACTGCGCAATGTTTTGCAGTTCAAAGTTGATGCAGGGGATTACCTAACTTGGTTCCTGCTCGGGGAGGACTACGGGGTCCGGGTCAAAATGACGGCCTCGGAATCTGCATAAACCTGCTTCCATTCCTTACTGGATCGAAGGGCAATCATCAGGGGAGCATCCGGTGGCAGGACCAAAGTTCGAATGCCCCAAGTCTGCAGGGATTTTCTCCAATCGTGGGTCACGTAATAGCACGCGCTGAAATCAGTCATGAAGGCGTCACCATAAACATCGGCTCGACCGTCCATGAAGACGCGATATTGGGGGTACAGCTTCCAGATGAAATACCCGCCCCAGTTGTAGTGGTTCATCATCGGGCCGGGCGGATGATGCTGCTGGAGGAAGGTGGCCGCCGTCATGGGAAAGTGTTTCGCTTCGGTTTCTGCCTGCCCGCTCACCACGTGTCGGACCCGGAAGACGGTGAAGGCGGCAAAAGTAAAGAGCACAAGAAAATTAATCACAAGAGTGCGCGAGGCCGACCCGGTCATCGGCGTCCTGAATAACCGGGTAGCGATCGGCTCCTGCAGTGACGACTGGGCCAGCTCCGCGAGGACCGGGACGATGACCAACACCAGGATCGGGATGTGGCGGATGGAGCGCAGGGCGGCCGGGACGGTGGCCAGCAACAGCACGAGATTGCGAAGGCGTGGGCGCCGGGGCGATAGGGCCAGACCGGCGACGAGCGCCAGCAGCATGAGCATCAGCGGCCAGTACGTGGGATCATGGAAATCCGGAGAAAACCACTCATGAATGAAGCGGTGCATGGAAGCCGAACGGAGAGTCTCAAACGGGTACCAGTAAATTCGGACCCCATTCGGATTTACGACCACCAGTGCCAGGCAAAGCGCGAAAGCCATCGCCAATCGTTTAAGGCGTGGTAAGGATTTCTGCCATGGTTCCGGACGAACCGCCGCCTCGAACTTTTCGCCGACCAGAAACATTGCGATGAAAGCTAATCCAATTGGATATCCCGCGTGCAGGTTGACCCACAAGAGCATCAAGGGAGCAGTCCACCACAGTAGGTTGGGGCGCTCTTCGGAGGCTTCGAGCAGAACCAGAAAAATGCTGGCCAGCAGGAGAGAAAACATCTGCGGACGAACTCCCCACGTTGTGGCTGAAGTCACCGCTCCCCAAAGCGTCATCAGGGCGGCAAGGTAGGGCCGGCCCGATGAGCGCAGGAAAACCAGAAGCAAGGTGGCCGCTATGACAGCGGCAAAGACTACGATCAATCCACCGAATCCCGAAAACCGATAGATGCCGAACAGCAAGACTTCCGAGAGCCACTCGTGGTTGATCCAGGGCTGGCCATAGCGGGTGAAGGAGTACGGATCGGTATGGAAGAGGCTGTGATTCTGGAGTATCAGTTGTCCGGTGCGAAGGTGCCACCAGACGTCCGGGTCGGTAATGCCGCGAGCGGCCATGGTGAAAAGGCCGAGGGCGAGGATAGCTACGAATATCCGGCGGGTTTGTAAGAGCCTGATCACGGTCCGAAAAAGCAACTACTATTATTAGCACCGTTGCAGAGTGTACTGTTTCAGCGATGGGTGGGAATAGAAGTATTCGACCATCCGCGCGCTGTGTTGGCACTACTCGAGCTGGCCACCCACGCCCGCCAAGAACTCTTGCATGAAACGGCTCGCTCCAATCTTTGGCGCTGGACTAGTTCTTCGTCTCGCTTTGGTTGCGTATCTCGCGCGCGCAATCCCCCACATGCTCTCCTGGGGCACCAACGAGGCCGGAGGTATAGCTCGTTGGATCGTAACGAACCACACGTTTTCCTCTCCCTTCCATGATGCCTACGGACCTACCGCCTGGTTAGGACCTATCTACCCTGGCATCATCGCCGTTGTTTTTCTCATATTTGGCGTCCAAACCCCGGTCTCGGCTCTAGTGGTGATGTGCTTTAATGCGACTTGTTCAGCGGCGACGGGAATCATCGTGTATGAGATCGGCAAAGCAATTCGCAGCGAGAGAGCTGGACTATTCGCGGGTTGGATGTGGGCTCTTTCACCGTACGTCGCGATCCTGCCGTATGTCTTGTGGGACACCGCCTTGTCGGCTCTGCTCTTTAGTGGAGCCCTGTTGCTGACGACGAGGTTGGGCGCGTCAAGCGCGCTCACGCCTTGGATTGTATGCGGAGCAACCTGGGGCGTGGCAGCTCTAGTCAGTCCCGCCTTGCTCACACCATTGCCGGTTCTGGCATTGCTGTTGTCCGATCGTGGAAGAAGGTGGGGACGGGTAATCGTACTGGCCATGTGCACAGGTTTGGTGATCGTTCCCTGGACCATTCGGAACTACGTGGTCTTTCATGAGATCATGCCGATTCGCAGTAACGGGTTAGCCGAAGTGTATTTCGCCAATTGTGGATTTGAAACCCACCCTTTAGGGCCGAGTATGGAGTATCAAACTCTGGGCGAAGCCGCATTTACAGCGCAGGCGGGTCGCGCGGCAGTCGAATATGTACGATCTCATCCGGCGACCTTCGTCCGTGATTCTCTTCGTCGAGCGCTATTGTTCTGGATTTACCCGATCAATTTTTGGCCACTTTCGCTTGCGATTGACTTCGGCGCCCTCACGGGTTTGATTCTAGTGTTCAGAAAAACCAGGCAGTTGGCCCTGCCCCTTATCGCGGTGCTTGCCCTTTACCCGCTGATTTACTATGCATCGCAAGTGGTATCACGGTACCGGCACCCTATTGACCCAATACTTTATGTCCTTAGCGGCGTCGCCGTATCCCGAATCTTACAACTCGGTGGGAAGGGCTGGGCCTCAACCGACGACAGGAAGCCCGGGGCCAGCGCCGCGGTTGCATCTCGATTCCCTTGACCCATGAGAAGTCTGGAGCGCGGGTCAGAGCCGGCCTTGGGGAGATGGTTGGCGTTGGGATTGTACAAGTATCCACTCATCGTCCCATTTGTCTTGCTGTGGTTACGGCGCAAGAAGTTGATCGCCGGCTTTCTGTCTGTGGCCACAATCCTGGGTCACATCAGCCTGGTCATTACCGGATGGCCGAGTCTTCTGGGCTATCCGCGCTACGTGTGGGGAACCGAGCACGACCTGAAGTACGCTTTTAATACGCTGCCCGGACTCACTCCGAACCTGCGTGGGCTGATTTCGGCTGTGGTCCCCATGGATCACCCCGGGATCAAAATCGGATTGACCATATTGCTTTCGGCAATCGTGCTGCGATTGATGATGTACGCAGCGGGCAAGACTTCTTCGGCTGACTCCGAAGGCCAGCGGGCACTATTTGCTCTCGGCCTGGCGGGGACGGTCCTGGTGAGTTATCACATCTATGTCCACGATCTGAGTTTGTTGTTTCTATCCCTTGTTCTTGTGCTTGAGACCCTGCTCTCGGATCCTCCCATTCCGAAATGGACGAGGACCATGCTCTATGTCTGCATCGCGCTCCTGTTTTGCAGCCCGTTGTACCTCGTACTGACGTTGCGGTATGGCCCATTGCGACTGATGGCGATCCTCCTCCTGGCTTTCTTTCTAGGACTGCTGAGGCGGATCAGCTCTCGGCGGATGCAAACGGGCGGAGTAATATCAGCGCCAGCATCGGCAGGTAGATGAACACTACGGTGAATCGTCCCACTTCCACAAAGCTGTGCGGGATGTGATACCAGCGCCAGATGCCGGCTCCCCAACTCAGGGCGGCGGTGAAAAGAATCTCCCGGCGCGACTTGGGAATGAGCCACAGGATAAAAGCGTCGAAGAACCAGCGTTGCGGCATCAGCGCCGTCAGCACCAGAAACCAGGCGTCCCTGTCCCGGTAGCGCCACAGCGCCATGGCGAGCAGCGGTCCGGGCAGGACCAGCAGTGGAATAAAGTGCTCGTAGTTCTTCAGTTGTCCCAGCCAAAGCTGCGGCCAGCGTGGCAACGCGACCAGAGTCAGTAGTGCGACCGCGACACAAGCCAGCACGCCGCGCCGGCTCAAATTCGTGAGCGCCACCGGCAACCCGAGCTGGGGCTTGACCATGGTCACGGGCAGCAAAAGAGGGAAGAAGGCGCTGGCGAAGATTAGCGTCGACCACTGCACCGCCAACAATCCTCCCCAGTAGGGATAGGCCAGAAATACCAACAGACGATGATGTCCGTGGCGCGTGAGACCAAACGCCAACATGGCCGAGCTGACGCCGTAGAACAAAGACCCCGCGACCTCGGGTCGCAAGCCGACGAAGGGCAATCCGAAAAGCGCCGCGGTCAGCGGATATTGTTCCAGCGGAGTGTCGTAAGGATTTTGTCCAGCTAGCAGACGCTGTGCAAGGTGGATGGCCCAACCGAAATCGCCGGCGCCCTGATGGAAATGCAGCAGCAAAAAAAGGCAGAACGCCGCACTCGCCACTCCAATCGCCGCGGAGATGCAGATTCGCAATCGCAACGGAAGTTCGCTCGCATAAGTTGTAACATGGAGTGGCTCTTGTTTCCGCCACCCACGATTGCCCAAAGACTTCAGACTCGGGCTGCTCCTGGCGCTGCTGTTCGCCGGAGGCATGTGGTTCTACGTGCAGCGGGTGCTCGTGCCCTACCAGAAGGCCGACGCAGCCGCTCACGGACGGCCACGAGGAAATCTGTCCGATCTTTATCCGCGCTGGCTGGGAACCCGCGAGCTGCTGCTGCACCATCGCGACCCTTACAGCCCTGAAGTCACGCGGGAAATCGAGCGCGGATATTACGGGCGCCCGCTCGATCCACATCGCGCTGACGATCCCCGGGTTGACGAGCCTAAAGATCAGCAGGGCTTTGCCTACCCGGTGCATGTAGTTTTTCTGCTGGCGCCGACAATAGGTTTACCGTTTCCTGAGGTTCAGGCAGGCTTTCGCTGGCTGCTCGTAGGACTGACGCTCTCGAGTGTCTTTCTGTGGTTGCGGGTATTGCACTGGCGGCCTTCGCCCACAGTCACCACGATCCTGATCGTCCTGACCTTTGGTAGCTACGCCGTGGTGCAGGGAATCAAGCTGCAGCAGTTGACCCTGGTGGTGAGCGCACTTCTCGCGGGGTGCGGCGCGGCGCTGGTGGCCGGGCATTTCTCGCTTGCGGGTTTCTTGCTGGCCCTGGCGACGATCAAACCTCAACTGGCGTTGCCAGTCGCGGGATGGCTCGCGCTGTGGGCACTCAGCGACTGGCGCCGGCGTCAGATCTTTGCCTGGAGTTTCGGGTTGACCACTGCAATTTTTCTCGTCGCCTCCGAATGCGTCCTGCACGGATGGTTTGGACGGTTTTGCGACGCCATCGCCGCCTATCGCCAGTACACCGGCGGCGCGGGTTCACTGCTCGACGTCCTGGCCACGCCGACGCTGGGAAAAGTCCTTGCCGGGGTGGCCGTGATCGTGGTTGCCATCACCGGCTGGTACGTTCGGCACGCATCTCATGATTCAGTGGCCTTCAGCACCATGCTGGCGCTGGTTCTTGCGGTAACTCTGGTGATCGTGCCCACGTTTGCACCTTATAACCAGGTGCTTCTACTGCCTGCGGTGTTTCTGATCGCCGCTTCATGGAAAGACTTGTGGCGCCGAAACCGCCTTACACGCATCGCCTGTGGACTGGCATTGCTGGTGGTTTTCTGGCCCTGGCTGGCATCCTGCGGGCTGATGCTGGCTTCGTTCTTCTTACCCGCGAGTTCGGTTCAAAAAGCCTGGGCTGTTCCTCTCTATACCAGCCTGGGTATTCCACTGGTGATTCTGGGGCTGCTCACTGCGTGCGCGGTCGATCGATTGCGAACTCCGTCCGCAGTTTCTGCGGAGGAACTGGGGTGACATCCTGCATGCCTCTCGAGGCTCGGGACAAATATGCATGAAGCCGCAACCACATGCCAGGCTGTTGGGGCACGACTAGAGTAGGTCCCTTTCCCGTCCCGCCCGGGCCGTATCGGCCTTGCATTGGGTTGCGATCACAGGTTAGTCTTCTCCCACGCGGCGGCCACGAGGACGTTTCGGAGGACGACATGAACCTCAAACTCGAGAAACGCCAGGTCGGCGGGGTCACCATAGTGTCATGTCAGGGCCGCATCATGTTCGGAGACGAGGCCAACGCTTTGCGCGATTTCCTCAAACAGACTTTGACCGAAAGCCCGCGCATGGTCCTGAACCTTTCAGGAGTGACTTATATTGATAGTGGCGGTCTGGGGACCCTGGTTGGGGTCTATTCCTCCTCCCGCGCGGCGGGGGCCGAAATCAAGCTCACCGGTCTGGGCCAGCGCCTGCACGATGTACTGCAGGTTACCAAGCTGGCGACAGTTTTCGAGGTTTTCAATAGTGAGCAGGAAGCGCTCACCGCCTTGGGTCGTGGGGTCGCTTGAGCTTTTGAAGTAACCTTCCCGTGCGCCTGACGGTTTAGGACCGGGAAGGCAGAGATCGAACTCCTTGCCTGCCGAGGGCGACTCTCTTGAAAACTAACGCGAGCAGGCCAGCCAAATGGCTTTTCAACCTATAACGGGCCCGATTTCGTCCCCGGGGTCAGGAATTTTTCCCACCCTGGTTTTCGTGCAAGGCAACGACCAGCGCACCATCAACCTCGACCACACTCCGTTCACCGTGGGTCGCAAGGTCGATAAGGATCTGGTCATCGCTGATCCTCGCGTCTCCCGCGACCATGCTTTGATCACCTCAGAGGACGGACAGTTCTGCGTGGTGGACCAGGGCAGTAAACACGGAACTTTCGTCAACGGCGAACGGGTACAGCGCAAGACTCTGGAGAGAAACGATCGCGTCGAGTTCGGCGTCCGCGACGTTTCTTACGTCATCTTCCATCCCCATCATGCCAGCTCCAACACCGCCCGTGAGTTTTTGAGCCAGATCTCGGGGATTCAAATCTCGACCGACACCACGGACCTGGAAAAGCTGACGCTTTTTCTCGAAGCGGCCCGCAAGCTGAACACCACCGGCGTTCTCGATGAGATTCTGGTGACTTTGCTCGACGCTACCCTGAAACTTACCCGCGCCGAGCGCGGCTACGTCTTCATGCGGGACGAAGAGAACAACCTGCGCCTGGCCGCAGGGCGCAACTCCAAGGGCGAACCGCTGCTCGATGACACGACGATTTCACACTCCATTCTGGATGAAGGAGTGAAGTCGAACTCGGAGTTCGTCATCACGGATACCAGTCAGTCACTCGATCTGGCGGGCCGGCACAGCATCGTGGCGTACGATCTACGCACGGTGATCTGCATTCCGTTGCGGAAACCTCAGGTGCAGACCACGCGGGACACGGCTGCGGTACCCATCGAAAGCGCAGCCGAGGTTATGGGCGCCCTCTATGTGGACTCGCGCTTCGCCTCGCGAGACATCTCGAGTGTGAGCAACGACATTCTGCGGGCCATCGCAACCGAAGCGGCCTCACTGATCGAGAACGCGCGCCTGGTGCAGGCCGAAGAAACGTCTCGCCGCTACCAGCAGGAACTCTCCATCGCCGCTTCCATTCAGCAGGGGCTGATGGCAGTCTCGATTCCTGAGGTCCCCTTTGCGCGCTTGAAGGGCAGGAATCTTTCTTGCAAGGAGATTGGAGGTGACTTCTTCGATGCCGTCAATACCGCGGAGGGCCTTGCCGTGGTGTTAGCGGATGTCAGCGGAAAGGGAGTTTCGGCCGCCCTCCTGGCGAATACTCTGCAAGGGATGATCTATTCCCAACTCACCGCCGGCATGCCCCTGACAGAGATCGTGATCGCTGCCAACCGGTTTTTTACCCACAAGCACATCGGAGAAAAGTACGCCACCATGATCATTGCCCGTCTTCGCCGGGACGGGGAACTGGAATACGTCAACTGCGGCCATGTACCTCCATTGCTGGTGTGCAACAAAGAAGTGATCCGACCGCCCCATGGCAACCTACCGGTCGGCCTGCTGGCCGATGCCACTTACGAAAGCGACCACGTCAGTCTGCACGCCGGCGATCGCCTGATTCTGGTCACGGACGGGGTCACCGAAGCGGAGAATGCTCGAGGCGACTTTTTTGAGGATTCACGCCTGGAAGCGGTGGCCGCCAAGAGTTCGTCGCTGGAAGATATTTTTGCCGCTGTGGCTAATTTCTGCGGTGGCACTCCGCTCAGTGATGATTGCACTGTGGTGGAACTGGTGTACTCGGGTTAAAGCTGTCAACTCTCAGCTATCAGCGTCAGAAGTTCGATCTTAAATTAGATCTGAGACCTGCCTGGCATTTCCTGCTGCGCGTTTCATGAATGCGGTGTCGGTCGCTCAAGATGGAGGCCCGGTCCGGTGAAGAATCCTGTCTTGCGTTTGCTGATGGTTGGAGTGATTATTGCGGGCCAGGCGTTTGGCCAGGCTTCCGGCTCGCCGCCCGACGCCGTCGCGCAGTACGTAAACGCGGAGATGGTGCGGCAGCAAATCCCTGGAATCGCCCTGCTAGTGTCGCGTAACGGAGAAATTGTCCGGGCTCAGGGTTTTGGCCTCTCCAACGTAGAGCTTCAGGTGCCGGTTAGACCCGAGACCGTGTTCCAATCAGGGTCCGTCGGCAAGCAGTTCACCGCTACCGCCATCATGATGCTGGTCGAAGACGGAAAAATCAGCCTGGATGGCTCGATCACGAAATATTTTCCTGAGGCTCCATCCAGCTGGACGCCGGTTACTGTACGTCATCTCCTGAGTCATACCGGGGGTTTCACGGACTATCCGAAAGACTTCGATTTCCACAAAGACTATACCGAAGACGATCTCCTTAAAGTGGTCGCCGCGATCCCGCTGTCCTTTCCGTCGGGTACAAAGTGGAGCTACAGCAATCTCGGCTATCTGACTCTGGGCATTCTGATCCACCATGTGACCGGAAACTTTTACGGCGACATGCTGCAGGCACGAATCTTCCGACCGCTGGGGATGCAGACTACGCGCATCATGAGCGAGGCTGACATCATCCCCAATCGCGCGGCCGGTTATCGTCTGGTCAAGGGTGAACTGAAGAATCAGGAGTGGGTCTCGCCGCTTGTGAATACCACCGCCGACGGAAGTCTCTACTTTTCGATTC
This sequence comes from uncultured Terriglobales bacterium, assembly GCA_955652395.1. Lineage (GTDB taxonomy): Bacteria > Acidobacteriota > Terriglobia > Terriglobales > Acidobacteriaceae > JAIQFF01. The sequence continues at coordinate 28,833 of CATPBJ010000100.1, forward strand.
TGGATTTGGCGAAGTGGGACGCGGCCTTGTACGACGAGAAACTTCTGAAGCGCTCCAGCCTGGAACAGATGTGGACTGTGGTCAAGCTCAACAACGGTCAACCGAATTCCGGCCACTATGGATTTGGCTGGGAGATCGCTAACGTTGACGGCCATCGGGTCATCGGTCACGATGGAGCCTGGCAAGGCTTCAAGGCTCAGATCTCCCGCTACGTGGACGACAAGCTTACCGTCGTGGTCCTGGCCAATCTGGCGGAGGCTCACCCGCGAGAGATTGCAGAGCACGTAGCTGAGCTTTACTTAAAGGGAAAAAGCGACGCAGGACCTGCCTCAGGGCAATAAACTCCGATTCTCACATTGGTCAGTGCTCGTCTGATCCCTGCTTTTTCTCCCGCACCCGGCCCGGCTCGGGTATATTCTTTCCCGCCATGAATTTCACTCTTCTTGACTGGTCGGCCATCGTTCTCTATCTGGGTATCACTCTTGCGCTGGGCCTCTATTTCCGCTCCCGCTCGGGCAAGAGTGTGGACGACTATTTCGTGTCCGGGCGCAACGTTTCCTGGTGGCTGGCGGGTACGTCGATGGTGGCGACCACATTTGCCGCCGACACCCCGCTGGTGGTTACCGGCCTGGTCTATACGCAGGGAATCGCGGGGAACTGGTTGTGGTGGGCTTTTCTCCTCTCCGGCATGATGACGGTGTTTCTGTTCGCCCGTCTGTGGCGCCGCTCCGGACTTCTGACCGACGTACAGTTCGCTGAGATGCGTTATTCCGGCAAGCCCGCTGCGTTTCTGCGTGGCTTCCGAGCCATCTACCTGGGCCTGCTGATGAACTGTCTGATCCTAGGCTGGGTGACCAAGGCCATGACCAGCATTGTGGCGGTGACGCTGGGGGTGAGCGATCGCAACGCATTGGCCATCTGCGTTCTATTCTTGATTCCATTCACCGGCCTCTATGTCGCGCTGGGTGGATTGTGGGGCGTGCTGTGGACCGATCTATTTCAGTTCGCGCTCAAGATGGCCATCGTGATCGGAGTCGCGTGGTACGCGGTCGCGGCTGCCGGTGGTATGAGTACGCTGCTGGCACGTCTGGCGGAAATGCGGGCTGCCGCGGGATCGGGCGCCGGCGATGCGACGGCTTTCTTTCCTGATTTCTCCCGTCCATTTTCGCAGGAAGGACTGTGGCTCCTGCCAGTGATAACATTTGTGGTGAATATCGGATTGCAGTGGTGGGCTTTCTGGTATCCCGGAGCAGAGCCGGGTGGCGGCGGCTATATCGCGCAGCGCATCTTCAGTGCGAAGGACGAAAAGAACGGACTGCTGGCTGTGCTCTGGTTCAACGTCGCGCACTACGCTTTGCGTCCCTGGCCCTGGATTCTGACTGCTCTGGCAGCGGCCGTTTTATACCCGCACCTGGAACACCCGGAAACTGGCTACATGCTCGTGGTCAGCCAGCACGTGCCGCCGGCCCTGCGCGGCATCGTGATCGCCGGCTTTATGGCGGCGTTCATGTCCACCATCGCGACGCAGCTGAACTGGGGCGCTTCTTATCTGGTCTCGGATTTCTATCGCCGCTTCATCAACCGCGACGGTGACGACAAACACTACGTGTTGATCTCCCGTCTGGCCACCGTGCTGCTGGTCATCGCGTCCGCTGGGATTTCGGTTCTGCTGTCTGACATTCGTTCGGGATGGCAGGTCGTGCTGGAAGTGGGCGCGGGCACCGGCGGTGTCTACCTGTTGCGCTGGTACTGGTGGCGCATTAATGCCTGGAGCGAAATCTCAGCCATGGCGACGGCACTGGTGGTGACCATCGGGCTGCGCTGGGCCGAGCCTTTCTCCGGGACCAATCCGGTGGTTTTTGCCAAGACGGCTTTGACTACGACCCTCATCACCTCTCTACTCTGGCTCGTGGTCACCTACATGACCAACGCGGAGCCCGCGGCGGTGCTATTAAAGTTTTACCGCAGTGTTAGGCCGCAAATAACAGGCTGGCAGCCGGTTGCCAGCCTCGCTCCTGAGGTGCCGCCGACCCGCGACCTAGGGAGCAACCTGCTTTCCTGGGTACTCGGGTGCTTGATGGTTTACCTGGCACTGTTCGGTTTGGGACACGTGCTGATTGGGCCTCTCTGGGAAGGAGTGGGGTTGCTGGCGATTTCTGCGATTTGCGCGGGCGCACTGTATTCCAACATCTCCCGCAGTTGGGGCGCAGAGGCGTCGTCCTGATGTGTTTATCTTCGCGTGTCATCCTGAAGCGGAGCAGTCGAAGGACCCTAACCGTTGATCGATCGGCGAGTAGGGCAAGGGTCGTTTTAGATTGCCCCAGACGTAATCAAGTGTGGGAAGAGTAGAGGTCCTTCGACTGCGTGTCTGCTTCGCCAGGCGAAGCAAACACTTCGCTCCGGATGACGTGGTTTTTACCGCTCGGCGCTTTTGTACTTTTGGCGATTTGCTCATTCGACCGTGACGGTGTAGTTCAGGCCCTCCCAGCGCTGTTCCTGCGGCCAGTAGAAGGTAAAGACAATCTCGCGTCCCACTGCAAGCTGGTCGGCGGGCAGGTCTGCGACGAAAACCCCTAGGGGGTCGCGGGTGGTCGTGTCTTGCGCGGTCTGCCATCCATCGAAGCTCCAGTGCACCGACGCGGGCGACGGCAGCAGCAGGCGCAGCTTCTTTCCCTGGGGGATGTTCCGGCATTTGTTGTTGAATCGCCATTCGAAGTGAGTAGCTTTCTGCCGCTCCACCTGGTAGCGCTGTACGGTTTGCGGCGGCTGGTCGAAGATCTTGCCGTCGCGCAACGATCTCCGCAGCTTGACGTACTCGGAGTGTGCCCACACCAGCGGACACGCCGAACCCGATGGCTTTCCGCGAAACAACTCGAGCGCCGGAATATCCTCCGCATCCCAGACCTGCTCGGGAATCAATCGTCCGCCCTCGGTCGAAAGCTCCATCACATTGAGCAAATCTTCCGCCGCCTGGGGACGTCCAGCCGCCAGTTCGTAGTGTGCCCGCTCGCCGGCCAGCAAAGGCCACGGTCGTCCAATTCCGGTTCCGTCAAAGGGCGAGCCATCTTCGTGCTCGCCATAGCCGTCGCCATTGTAGCGGTACCAGCAGGGGCCCTGGGGCAAGTTCACTTTGAGCAGAGCGTCAATGACTTTGATCGTGTTCAGAATTCGCGAATCATCCGGCGCACGCAAACCAAATCGCACCAGGGCGAGGGAGTCGGGGCTAATCAGATGCACAGCCCGCGATTGGTTTTGTCCGGGCGGACGGTTCTTGATAGGGACAAATCCCTCCAGGGGCGATGGTGCGCAGTCCGATTCCGGTGGCGCGATCCGCACATAGTAGCCTTCAACTCCGAGTTGCCGCGCCAGATCGCTGTCTTTGGCGTAGGCCCAACGTTCAATGTTGTCGTTCCAGCAATCCGCGGTCTGGCGCAGATGGGTCGCAACATCCTTTTGTCCCACTGCGTCGGCAAGATCAGCGGCGGCCAACAATCCTGATATTTCTACCGCCAAAGTAAACGGCGAATAGCCGGCGTCTTCTTCCCAACGATCCTGTTGGGTCACGGGACCATTGCGAAGGACGAAGCCCGCAGCCCGACTGACCAAAGCCCACCAGCGTGTGAGCTCTCCCAGAACAAACGGAGAGTGCCGGCGCAGCATGTCGAACAGCAAGATCGGGAATGCGGCCTCGTCCATCTGCATGCCATTCCAATATGGACGTCCGTCCAGCCACATGTTCTGGGCCCAATGTCCATCCGGTTCTTGGGTAACTTCCAGATAGCGCAGGATGCGCAGGGCGTCTGGTTCGGCGCCCGCGGCCAGGAGACCAAAAGCAGTTTCCACCAGATCCCGAGGCCAAACCAGATGGTATCCACCCAGGTCTTCATCGCCCTTGTTGAATCCCCAGGGAATGGACAGGCTGGCGATTACGCCTCCCAGGAACTCTTTGGACTCGTGCGACCGCATTACGCACACGCTGGCTCGATACAGATCAACCTCGCGGTGTGGCTCGTCCAGTTTCAGCAGACTGTCCTGCCAATGTTCCCAGTGCCAGACGTAGTGCTTGCGCAGTTCGTCGTAAGACTCAAGCAGACTGGAGCGCGCCTCTTGTCCAGCCTCGGCCCATATGCCGCCGAAGCCGAGCGCCAGGGCGAACTCACCGTTACAGGCTGCCAGGTCAATCTCGCCGGTGAGCGCTACATTTCCGTTTTCCGCGCGGGTATAGTTCCAGGTCATCTGGTAATGCTGAGAGAGGTCCTGCCATCCATCGGAGAATCCGGCGAAGCCCACGGACATCTTCCGCCAGGGGACCGAGCAGGCAAAGGCCAGAGAGGTCGAGTTACGGTGCGCAAACAGTGTGGGCGTGCCTTTGTAGTTCCCGACCCAGCCGGTATTTTCCCGGCCGCAATTCGCCAGGTGGGGCGCCAATAGCGCGTAGAGGCGATAGTCGGCCAGCGTGCCCAGCAACGGCACGAAGCGGATCCTTTGCAGCACGACATTCCGGTAGGGATCGGAGAATACTTCTTTCTCGATCCGGTAATGTCCCTGCAGTTCTGTGTTGGTCAGTTTGTAAACTGGAACGCCGGGCTCAATCGCATGGTTTTCGAACTTGCAGTGGCGCTTTTCTTCGGAGAAATAACCGGAACCGTCGGTAACAATCAGCCCCTGATCCCGGGTGCAGGCCTGGTCCACTCGAGGATAGTAAACCTCGTTCAAGATGCCGTGGCTGAGCGTGAACCACACCCGGGTGTGCAGGTTGAGTGCCGTCCCCACGGCGCCTTTGGCGCTCGAAGTCCAGCGCGGCGAAATTCCCGGCCAGCCGGGGGCAAAGCGTTCAATTTCGTTCTCACTCACTCCACAAGTCCTTGTGATCGGCGGCTAGCGGATGGGCGCTGTCCGGGCAACAACAGGGCGCACCAAACCACAACGCTTGCCGCGTTGGGCGGAATGGCGCATCCTAGTGGCAAGGATTCTACCAAGTCTCGGGATGGGAAACGGGCTGTCCGCCACCGCATAAATCTGGAGGTCAAAATGATTGCCAGCGCCAGGCGAAACTGGGTGTACGCCGCGCTCCTGCTACCAACTTGGTTGTGGGCTGCCGATTTGGGATCGCCCAGAGAGATCGACACCCAAAAGTCGGTGATGACGGTGCGGGTGTTCAAGTCAGGGCTGTTCTCAGCTTTTGGCCACGAGCACGAGATCGGCACACCGATCCGGGCCGGAAAGTTCAGCGAAAGCGACCGGTCGGTCGAATTGACCGTCGATGCGCGCCAGATGCGAGTCATGGACCAAGACGTGTCAGCAAAGGACCGCGCGGAGATACAGGAAACCATGCTGGGTCCGAAGGTGCTCGATACCGGCCAGTTTCCGGAAATACGCTTCCGCTCAACTACGGTCGAGCCCGCTGGCAGCGGGCGCTGGTTGGTAAGCGGAGATCTGACGCTGCACGGCCAAACCCGCCCGGTAAGGCTAGCGGTTCAGCCACAAAACGGACACTATCACGGCTCAGTAGAGTTGAAACAAAGGGACTTCGGAATCGAACCCATCACCGTTGGCGGCGGGGCGGTGAAGGTAAAAAATGAGCTGCGCGTGGAATTTGACATCGTCGGAAAACCGTAAACATTTACCCTGGAGGTAACCCTGGTGCGGAATCCTGCGTCCAACTCTACATAGGTAAATCCAGGGTATTGGTGTTTCCTAGCGGGCGTATAATTCGTACTAGGATCTTGGGGCGGGACAGAATACAGGGAGTCCATTATGAAGTTACGGCGCTTAGCACTATCGGCGGTGTTGTTAACCTTGAGTTACGCGGCGCCACAGAGTTGGGCACAGGACCAGGGTAGTGTCGCTTCCAAGGACCAACCAACCTCCAATAGCGCAGCCAAAAGCAGCGCGCCCGAGAAGATCGATGCTGCCGACCCGGAAAAAGTCAAACATGACGGTGGCAGGGAAGACGTAGATGCCGTCGGCAATCGGAATGTGGGCTGCAAGACCGGCTTGGGCAACTGGTACGGCGTGGAGAAGCAGATCGCCATGGGCAAGCAGTATGCCCAACAGGTGGAATCCAGCGTCAAGTTGATCCAGGACCCAGTCATCACGGAATACGTGAACCGGGTGGGGCAGAACCTGGTGCGCAACTCCGATGCCCAGGTTCCATTCACGATCAAGGTCATCGACTCCGACGACATCAATGCGTTTGCGCTCCCTGGCGGCTTTTTCTATGTGAATTCCGGCCTGATTCTGGCGGCGGATGAGGAAGCGGAACTCGCGGGCGTGATGGCGCACGAAATTGCCCACGTGGCGGCCTGCCATGCGGCGCGTGAAAATACCCGCGGCAATCTGATGAACATGGCGTCCATTCCGCTGATCTTCGTAGGCGGAGCCATCGGCTATGCCGGCTACGAGGCTGCGGGTTTGGCGCTTCCCCTGACCTTCCTGCACTTCTCGCGAGGCTTCGAGGCCGAAGCTGACTATCTGGGACTGCAGTACATGTACAAGTCAGGATACGATCCTCAAGCCTTTATTGCCTTCTTCGAAAAGGTGCAGGCCCAGGAGAAGAAGAAACCCGGGAGTCTGGCCAAGGCCTTCTCCACTCATCCCCAGACCCCGGATCGGATCGCCAAGTCGCAGGAAGAGATTGCAACCATTCTGCCGGCGCGCGCGCAGTACACGGTTTCAACATCGGAGTTTGACGACGTCAAGGCGCGGCTGGCGACGATCGAGAACCGCCACAAGATACTGGACAAGAAGGAAGACAAGAACAGACCGAGCCTGCGACGAACATCCACGCCCGACAAGAATGGCAGCGACGACAAGGGAACGAATGATGATGATCGGCCCACGCTGAAGCGGCGGGATGACAGCAGCAGCAACTGAGCTCAGTTTCCGTGTGAGATCGATTCCGGCGGCTTCGGCCGCCGGTTTTTATTTGGGTCGCCATTCTGCCGGAAAATAAAAAGCCGGGAGAAAACTCGCGGCATTACCTTCAACCAGAGCTGAGGAGTTTATGCAGCAGCCCTCGGGGCAATGATGCGACGTGATTACGCTGTTCAGCCGGCGAGGTGATGACCTTCATCTCTTGCCAGTCATACGGAAATTCCCTGCCGCAATCCAGACAGGCGACATAGGTGCCGGTCACCTTGGCGGCCGCATTGCGCCGCGAACCGGGCCGAACCGACATAGGAAAACTATAATGAGAATGTTTACAACCGAAGACGGTATCGAACAATTCCGCGATCATAACTCCCTCCCCAACCACCCTATGATTCGGGTCACCAAACGCAAATTATTAGATTCAGTCTGCTTCAAAAAGGTTCGACTGGGATACGGGACAGACCGGTAAGGTGGATTGCCCAGGCCGGAAGCGGCGGCGGATAAGGCAGTGACGCTTTGGAGGTGGGAGGAAGGCTGGTTACTGTAGCTCGGTCAGGCTTCCCGGGGGCCGGTCTTCTTGTGGGCCTCGCACTTTGCCACAATGGCGGAGCGAAGGCGGTTGCGGAGGTCGTCGGGAAGTTCGTAGAGCTGAGAGTCGCGGTAGATCTCGATGGTCTTCTTGGTGGTGTCGCAAACCACATAGCAGTTGTGGCACCAAGCCAGATGGTCTTCCAGTTCGGCCTTGGTCCGATCGTCGAGGACGCCGTCCAGATAGTTCGTCAGTTCCTGTAGGAATTCAGCGCACTTCACTGTTTGCCATCTCCGCTCTCACGCTTCTGGAAGTAACGGCTGAGCCGTTCGCGCAACTGCAACCGGGCTCGCAGGAGCCGCGATTTAACCGCTGGAATGCTGAGGTCTAATGCCTCAGCGGTCTCCTCGGTCGACAGCCCTTCCACATCTCGCAGGACAAAAACCGTGCGAAAACTTGGAGGCAGCCCCTGAATGGTCTTACTCAGGATTTCCTTCAACTCCGCCTGGTTGTACTGCTGTTCCGGGTTCGGACTCCAATCCGCGACTTCGCGTGGGACCGAATCCTCTTCGGTCTTTACATCTTCATCCAACGAGACCATGCGCTCGGGACGACGGCGCCGCAACTTCATCAGCGCTTCGTTGACCGCAATACGCACCAGCCAGGTATAGAACTTCGACTGACCCTGAAACTGATTCAGGTTGGTGTAAGCCTTAAGGAACGCATCCTGCACCACATCTTCCGCGTCTTCGCGGTTCTGCGTGATGTGCTGTGCGATACGGAACACATTCCGGTCGTAACGTCGGACGAGCTCCTCGAATGCGCTTACATCGCCGCCCTTGGCGGCCTGAACCAGCGCCAGCTCATCGCTGACCGGCTCGCTTACCTTTTGTTGGATGGCTGCCATCTTCCTTCCGATGCAACAATTTTCACGCCCTGGGACTGGCGGCAGAAATGTTATTTTACTTGGTAACCTCGGTTTCGGCTTATTTGTTTTGACGTATCTAAAACTGGGCGGTTTGCGATAAATTCCAAGGAGCGGCCATTCCGCATTAGAACACGTCCTTAGGTGACCGGAAAACACCGGTCAAGTGACCCTATAATCAAGGCTTAACCGAGATGAAGGGCAAGAAAGCCGGATCCAGCGGCCGAACTGCCGACCTGACCATGGCGGAGCGAAGCGGTTTCGAACAAATCGTTGAGAGAGTGGTGTCGCAGGTCCTGGACAACCACGTCCCCGAGTTGCGAAACGATTTGATACGGCGGGTGCTGGAGGAGCTCCCGCATGCGCCGGGTGCAGCGGCAGCAAGCATTTCTGAAGAAGGCGGATCGGCCAATCTGCTGAAAGCGATTTCAGGCATTCAATCGGGTACGACGCAACGCGAGATTCTGCGCGCGCTGCTGGACAATACCGTGCGCTACAGCGGGCGCGGGGCCCTATTCGTGGTCAAGGCAGGCGCGGCCACCGGCTGGCAGGGACGGGGCTTCACTAAAGACGGCGACGATACCATCAAGGATTTTGCCCTCAACGTGACCGTGGGAGTGCCGGAGCAGGCCCTGCGATCGCGGATGCCCTTCCGGGGCACGACCCGCGACATCGATCCGGATTTTGTTTCAACATTCGGTGCGCCGGCCGATGACCAGGTCCTGGTGCTGCCCCTGTTACTGAAGGAAAAGGTTGCGGCGCTGGTCTACGCCGACGGTGGCGTGGAAGGTGGCGGAAAGCTGGACGCCGCCGCCGTCGAGTTGCTGGTCCTGGCAACCAGTGCGTGGCTGGAAGTCGCCTCGCTGCGCAAACAGGCACACAAAGAAGAAAAGGAAGAGTCCACCGAGGCGGCCGGCGAGAAGGCTGAAAGCCCGCCACCGCCGGTGCATACAGCTCCAGCCCATTCGGATCCTTTTGCGGCGCATGCGCCCAAGCACGTTGTACCCATTCCCGAAGCCATTCCTGTTCCACCTGCGGTCGTCGAGCATCCCGTCGCAGTCGCCCAAGACGAGCCGGTGGTGACGGGTGCAGCCGCGGCTCCCGCTTCCGCGACTGATGCCTTTGCCAACCTCTCACCTGAAGACGCCGACGTTCACCGCAAGGCGCAGCGCTTTGCCCGGCTGCTGGTGGATGAGATCAAGCTGTACAACCAGGTAAAAGTCACCGAGGGACGTCAGAGCAAGGATTTGTACGACCGGCTCAAGGAAGACATCGAGAAGAGCCGGGCAACCTTCCAGAAACGATACGGTAACACGGCTGCCGGCGGAGCCGATTACTTCAGCCAGGAGCTGGTGCGCAGCCTGGCTGAGGATGACACTTCCATCATGGGCGCCAATTTTCGGCGAAATTAATCAGAGTGGTCCTTCATCGTTGGCAATCGGTCCTGATTAGATTTTCTTTGATCGTGGCCGTCCTGTGCGTCGATCCGGCTTCCTTCGCCTTGCCTGCGGCCGTGCAGTCTTCTACCCAAAAGGTTCAGCCCCGAAAAAAAAGCAACAAGGTCTCGGCCAAGCGCCGCCGTCGTGCGACCCCCCGGTCGCGCCGGATGCACGCGGCATTCGTGGCCTCCACGAGTCTGAAACCGATGGCACGGCAACTGCTGCAGGACCGCACTCCCGCCGCCTATGCGGGAGTAGAGGCCTACGCCCGGCGTCACCACCAGGAAGATGCGGGCGCGCTGGCCTGGCTGGTGCTGGGATATGCGCACGCCCTCGACAAGGACTACGCCAAGGCTGTGGATCCCCTGAATCGCGCCAAACCTCGGGCGGGAGATCTGGGGGATTACATCAGCTTTTATCTGGGCACCGCGTACTCTCAAAGTGGGAGGACGGCGGAGGCCGTTACCACCCTGAGTGATTTCGAGAAGCAATATCCGGAGTCGTTGCTGTTACGCGACGCGCACGTTCTATATGGCACCGGGCTGCTGGCCGAAAACCGGTCGCAGGAGGCGATCACCGTTCTCGAGAAGAATCGGCAACCGCCCCGAGCCGATCTGGAGTTGGCGTTGGGACGAGCCTATGCCGCGGCGGGACAGCCCATCCAAGCGGCTGAGATCCTGCGCAACCTGTACATCACCATGCCGCTTAGCGCGGAGGCCAGTCAGGCCGATGTAGAAGTCAAGAAGCTGGCTTCGACCACGCCCTTACCACCACTCGGGCTGAACGGACGCAGAACGCGTGCCGATCTGCTGGCTAAAGGCAAGCGATTCAGCGATGCCGCGGACGAGTATCGCGATCTGCTCAGCGTGGCGAGTCCGAGCGACCGTCCCGAGATCCAACTGGCGTTCGCGGTGGCGTTGCGTCGATCCGGACAAGACAAGGAAGCGAAGAAGGCCCTGGAAACTCTGGACAGCTCGGCGCTGGAAATCAACACCCAGCGGCTTTACAACCTGGGTGAAATAGCGCGCAACAGCGGGGATGAGGAAGGCTTCTTGCGCTATCTGGCAGAGTTGCGCCAAGCCGCGCCCACCAGCTTGTGGCTGCAACAGGCGTTGCTTTCCGCGGGCAATTTCTACCTGCTCAAACCCGACTACGACAAGGCGATTGATGCGTATCGAGAGTTGCAGCAACGCTTTCCCAACGCGGGCCGCGCCTCGTACGCGCATTGGAAGGTGGCATGGCTCAGCCTTCGCCAAGGCAGGGCCGCCGAAGCCAAAACCGGATTTGAGCAGCAAATCGGTTTGTACCCCGCCTCGGCGGAGGTTCCTGCGGCACTGTACTGGCGAGCCCGCCTGGCGGAAGAAGACAAAGATACTAGCATGGCGCGCGCGTATTACCAGAAGCTTTCTGAACGATTCCGCAATTTCTACTACGGCGAACTGGCGCGCCGCCGTCTGCGAGAACTCAAGGCAGACGACGAGCCGGCGCGCGATCTTCCGCGCGATTTTCCGCACTATGCTTTGCTGGACCGGGTTCCGCCCATCAGCGCCGGAACCAGCATCACCACTAGTGATCCGCCGACGGACAACCTGCGTTATCAGAAAGCGCAAGTGCTGGAGAACGGTGGGCTGCTGGACTTTGCCGTGCTCGAACTGCAAGCCGCCGCCCGGGAAGACCAGGGAAACTGGGTCGCGGCTGAGACGGCGAAACTCTACGAAGATGCGGGACGCTATGACGGCGCGATTCAGGTATTCAAACGGGCCGTGCCCAACTATTTTGCTGTCGATTTGCCGACGCTGCCGCGCCCTTACTGGGAGGCCCTGTTCCCCAAGCCCTACTGGCCTGACCTGAAGAAGTTTTCGTCACAGAATGCCCTGGATCCCTATCTGGTGGCATCCCTGATACGGCAGGAGTCGGAATTCAATCCCAGCGCGGTATCGCGAGCCAATGCGCTGGGGCTGATGCAGCTGCTGCCCAAGGTCGGCACTGCGGTCGCGAAACAGGAGAAGCTTAGGCATTTTTCTTCGGCGCAATTGTTTACTCCCGAGGTCAATCTCCAGCTGGGCCCCCGCTATTTCCGCGAGATGGTGGACAAGTTTGGTGCCTTCGAATACGCCCTGGCCGCCTACAACGCGGGTACGAACCGGGTAGATGATTGGCTGGGACAGGGGAAATATCGCGATCCGCAGGAGTTTGTAGAGTCGATCCCGTTTACCGAGACCCGGGAATACGTGCAGGCCATTCTCCGGAACGCCAATGTATACCGGCAGTTGTATGGGACGCCATAGATCCTGCTTATCCCCTGGTCGTTCGGTGGCGTGGCGGGAGGGCACGGCGTGCAGCCGTACCAGGAAGGGTTTTGGACAGTTTCGGCATGGCTGAAGCGGTGCCCTCCCGATTCTCAACCGCCCTGCTGTTACGTCTTTTTACAATCTTTTGTTATTCCCCTACAGCAGGTGAGGATTAAGATGTCGCTCTGAGCCATAGGTAGAGTTTCTACTCCAGCCAATGGTCACGAAAATACGAAGGAGACAATCTAATGACAGCTTCTGCGAAACCCGTTCCTGACAACTTCCACACCGCAACTCCCTCGCTGGTGGTTCGCAACGCCGCGAAGGCCATCGACTTCTACAAGAAAGCATTCGGCGCGGAGGAACTCATGCGGATGCCGAGTCCGGACGGAAAGATCATGCACGCTGAAATAAAAATCGGCGATTCGATCATCTTTTTATCGGATGAAATCCCCAACATGGGCGGCAAGGCCCCAGAATCTGTAGGCGCATACACCGGGGGCATCTATCTTTACGTACCCGATGTCGACGAAGTCTTCCAACGGGCGGTGGACGCCGGCGGCAAACCCACCGGGTCTGTGAATGACATGTTCTGGGGAGACCGCGTGGGTCACTTCGTCGATCCGTTCGGTCATGCCTGGACGGTCAGTACGCACGTGGCCGACCTGACCGAGGTGGAAATGGAAAAGGGAGCCCAGGACTTCTACGCCCAGATGGCTCAAAAGAAGACGGCGTAGCTGTACGGGAAACACTTAGACCGCAAAGAGCGCAAAGCGCTCTTTGCGGTTAAGCTTTTTTCAGGCCGACTTTTCCGGTGCCGGAGATTTTCCAAAGAGGATTTCTATTACAAGCAGTCCGGCGCCGACCACGATGGCACTGTCGGCCACATTGAACGCGGGCCATTGATATTGGCCGACGTAAAACAGCAGGAAATCGACGACCCGGCCGCTGAGCAGGCGGTCCCAGAGATTGCCCACCGCACCCCCCAGAATCAACGCCAAACCAATTCCTGTGCTCTGCATGGAGTGACTGTTTCGCCACAACAGAACCGAGACGATGGCGAGCGCCACAATCGAGAAAAGGACCAGGGCAGCAATCTTCCAGTCTGACGTCGAGTCAGCGAAAAGACCGAAGGCTGCGCCCCGATTCTCCACGTGAGTCAGACGGAAGAACCGCGGGATGATCTGGATGTTGTCATGCAACGAGATGTTCTTTGCGACAGCCCATTTCGCCGCCTGGTCGAGGACCACCACCAACGCTGCAATCAGGAAGTGGAAGCTACGTGTGGATTGAGTCGTCATTCAGGTTTATTAAAATCTCGAACCTCAAAGAACGGAAAGCAAAGCCTTCCCGTGATCGGCACTGGGTTCACCCGCCGATATCTTTCAGTACGGCGCTGCAACGTTCACACACCGTGGGATAGACGGCGTCTTCCCCCACGCGGGTGGAGTAATTCCAGCAGCGCTCACATTTCTTGCCGTCGGCCTTACTCACCTGAACCCTGACTCCGCCGGTCCCGTTTCCTGAATTGCCCTGCTGCAGAGTGACCGCCGACACAATGAACAGATAGCGCAACCGATCCTTGAGGCGCGTTAGAACCGAGAACACAGGCTCGGCGGCCGTCACCGTAACTTGCGCCTCGAGATTGGCGCCGCCAATCAGGTTGCTTTGCCGGGCTTCTTCCAGAGCCTTCAACACCTCGGTGCGGACCGCCAGCAGGGTGTTCCAATCCTCGCGCTGCTTGGGGTCCTCTGCGGGGGATGCACCGCCCAGTATGTCAGATGCGACAGGGAAGTTTGCGAGATGCACACTGGCGTCACGATCGGGTAGCGCGGGCAAATACTGCCACACTTCGTCGCTCGTGAAGCTTGTGATGGGCGCAAGCAAGCGGACCAGGGCCTCGCCGATGCGCCAGATCGCTGTCTGCGCTGCCCGGCGGGCACGTGACTTTGGGGCTGAGGTGTACAGGCGATCTTTCAACACGTCGAAATAGAACGCGCTCAACTCCACGACGCAGAAGTCATTGATGCGATGGTAAATCTTGTGAAAGGCGAACTCGTCGTACCAGCGGGTGACATCTGCGGCCATGGCCACGGTCTGGCGCAGCATGTACTGATCGAGGATGTCCATTTCATCGAATGCGACCGCATTCTTTTGCGGATCAAAATCGTGGAGGTTACTCAGAATGTAGCGAAACAGGCTGTTGCGAATCTTGCGGTAGCTCTCAGCCACCCGTTGCATCAGTTGCTCGGAACCAACCACATCCTCGCGAAAATCGACGGAGGCCACCCAGAGGCGAACGATCTCTCCGCCCAGGCGGCTGGCAATATCGACGGGATCTACATCGTTGCCGCGAGACTTGGACATGGCTTGTCCTTTCTCGTCGAGCGTCCAACCGGGAGTGACGACTCCACGGTAGGGCGGGCTGCCGCGAGTGCCCATGGCGCAGAGCAGGGAAGACTGGAACCATCCCCTGTACTGGTCGCCGCCTTCGAGATAAAGATCGGAGGGCCAGGGATAACTGGGTTCATCGTCGCACAGGGCGAGATAGCTGGCGCCTGACTCGAGCCATACGTCGAAAATATCCGTCTCCCGCTCAAAGCTGGTACCGCTGCAGTGCGGGCACTTGGCGCTGGCGGGAAGGACCGCATCGGCTTCGGGCGTGTACCATGCGTCGGCTCCGGAGCGAGCGAACAGCTCGGCTACCTTGGCATTGATGGCGGGGTCGTTCAGTGGCTTGCCGCAGCTCTTGCAAAGAAAAACCGCAATGGGCACACCCCAGACGCGCTGCCGCGAGATGCACCAATCGGGGCGGGTGGCAATCATGTTGTGCATACGTTCTTTGCCCCAGGCCGGGTCCCACTTCACTTTCTCAACGTCTTCCAGAGTGCGGCTGCGCAGGGTTCCTCCGCCCGGCATGGCAGCTTCCATCGAGATGAACCACTGCTCGGTGGCGCGAAAAATGATGGGATTGTGGCAGCGCCAGCAATGCGGATAGGAATGCACGAGTTTTTCCGTGTGCAGCAGGGCGCCGCGCCTTTTGAGCAGCTCGATAATGGGCGCATTGGCGTCCCAAACTTTCAAACCGTTGTACTCGGGAAGACCGTTGCGCATGATGCCCTTTTCGTCCACATTACTGGTAACGTCGAGGCCATACTTCACGCCGGTAGCGAAGTCTTCCGCACCATGCGAGGGCGCGGTGTGGACAATGCCCGTGCCGGTGTCCATGGTCACATAGTCGGCCAGCACGCCAAGAATCTGGCGATCGAGGAAGGGATGCTGAAAATTCAGCCGCTCCATCTTGCTCCCCGAGAAGCGTGCGATTTCGCGCGCGTCCTGGAGATGGCATTTCTGAGCAACATCGGTCGCTAGCCTGGCCGCGACTATATAGACTTCGCCCCCAGATTCGAGCGCAACGTATGGCTCGTTGGGATGGAAGGCCACAGCCATGGAAGCGGGAAGCGTCCAGGGAGTGGTGGTCCAGATGATGGTGGATACTTTTTTCCCCGCCAGCGCAGCATCAATCTTCACCGGATCGTCGAGCAGCGCGTACTTCACCCAGACCGTTTGGGTGGTGTCGTTCTCGTATTCAACTTCGGCTTCGGCCAGCGCCGTCTCGTCGTGCATGCACCAATAGACGGCGCGCAGACCCTTGTACACGAAGTTGTTTTCGTAAAAGCTGTAAAAGGTTTTGAGCACCACCGACTCGTACTGCGGGGTCATGGTGGAATAGGGCCGGTCAAAACGCCCGAAGACGCCGATACGCTTGAACTGCTCCCGTTGCAGGTCGAGATACTTTTCGGCAAACTTGCGGCACTCGCGGCGCACATCCAGCGGCCGCATCTGGAGCTTCTTGCCGCCGAGCATCTGGTCAACTTTGATCTCGATGGGCAGGCCGTGACAGTCCCATCCCGGGACATAAGGGGCGTCGTATCCGGCCATGGTCTTGGACTTGACCACGAAATCCTTCAGGCACTTGTTGAGCGCGGTACCCAGATGGATGGGTCCGCTGGTGTAGGGCGGCCCATCATGGAGGACGTAAAGCTTCGCCCCGCGACGCGCCTCGCGAATACGCTCGTAAATCCGCATCTGCTCCCAGCGGGCCAGAGCCCTAGGCTCGTTCTGGGGCAGGTTGGCCTTCATGGGAAAGTCGGTCTTAGGCAGATTAATGGTGGATTTCAGGTCGAGCGGCACTCGGTTGGTTTCTCCCAAATGGTTGATTTTTCATTATAGGGAGCGGGAGAACGAACGTCCATTGAACCGGAGAATCAGGGCCCCTAAACGGTGCCCGCAGAATCTGCCAACAAGTGGATCGGGCGGGCGGGAGTCGCAAAAGCACTGCAGAACGACCGTGGAAACGTGTACAATTTTAATATGGTAGCATTCGCGTGAACGCAGCATCTAAAGAACTTGGGAAGGGCTGTCGAGGAGCGTTGGTTGCGCAGAATGGGTAACTAAAGTATTCGGTGCCGCCAAAGCAACTTGGCAGATAATGTGCTCATCAAGTTTAAAATAGGCTAACGCTTAGAGAAAGCCGAATTCGGGTTAACTATGCCAACACTCGACGTCAAACCCCGCAGCGGAGCGGAACCCGAACTCAATTTGCTGCTTTCAAAGAGCGTATTGGAAGAACCGCTGTGGAAGTCCTTGTTCCAGAACCTGGACGAATTTTTCTTCCCTAAAAAATTACCCCCTCTGGTCCTAACTTCGAAGCCGGTCCCGGTCAAGGATATCTGGGGTTTCTACGATTACAAGAAAAACGGCGTCCTCGGAACTACCGCCCTGCATTTGCTCGCGATTGCAGCCATAGTCGGCCTTACGCTGCTCGGAAGGCGAATGGTGCAGCCGATTGTGAAGGCGCACGAGGCCATTGCGCTGGTCTCTCCCGACGATATCCCTCCGTTAGAGCCGTCGAAGACGGTCTCGGGTGGTGGCGGCGGTGGCGGCGATCGTGACAAGTTTCAGGCGCCGAAGGGCAAGTTGCCCAAGCAGTCGATGGAACAGATCACACCACCGATGGTGGTGGTGCGGAACGATAATCCCAAGCTCACGGCTGAGCCTACGGTCGTGATTCCGCCACAGGTCAAGCTGGCTTTGAATAACCTGCCGAATCTGGGCGACCCGATGTCGCATTTGCCCTCCGGACCTCCCTCGAATGGCACCGGTTCGGGCGGTGGCATTGGTTCAGGCTCGGGCGGCGGCGTGGGCGTGGGCACAGGTCCCGGCGTGGGTGAGGGCCGTGGCGGTGGTGTTGGCGGCGGCGTGTTCCGCGTAGGCGGCGGAGTGAGCGCACCGCGAGTCGTCTATCAGCCCGACCCGGAGTATTCGGAGGAAGCCCGCAAAGCGAAGTACCAGGGCACCTGCGTCCTTTGGCTGGTGGTCGGGCCGGATGGCAGACCGCGAGATATTCGTGTGGCCCGCAGCCTGGGACTGGGACTGGACGAAAAGGCTATCGAGGCAGTGAAGACCTGGAAGTTTGAGCCGGCCATGAAAGACGGGAAGCCGGTGGCGGTGCAGATTAACGTGGAAGTCAGCTTCCGGCTGTACTAGTTTTATTTTTATTGGCGTCCTGTCACCCTGAGCGAGTCAGGATCGTCCGCGGGCGGACGATCCAGGGCCGGCTCGATGAGAAAGCCCAGGAATACACGCACTGATCAATTTAATAGGCGCCCTTCGAGTGTATGGCTGCTTCATGAAGCGAGCGGCCACTCCGCTCAGGGTGACACTATTCTTTCAGTTCCACGTGCTCTACATCCTCGATCGGACCGCCCAGAAATTGGGCGCCCAGGCGGCGAAATTTTTCCACTGAATCGGTCACAAAGAATTTCAGGCGAGGCACTCGGCGGCGTTCTGTTTCAGAAGAAGGATTTGGCAGTCCTTGACGGAGTAACTGGCCGACTACGCGGGCCGTGGAATCGGCAGAATCGACGATGGTGACACGACGTGGCACCAGCCGGTCCAGCAGCGGTTTCAGCAGGGGATAGTGGGTGCAGCCCAGCACCAGGATGTCCGCAGCCTCGAAGTCGCCGACGAACGCCTGATCGAGATAGATCCGGGCTACCTGTTCGGTGACCGAGTGTTCCGCCCATCCTTCTTCAACCAACGGCACGAATAGGGGGCAAGCCTTCTCTGTGGCCTCAATGCCGTGACCCTGCAAAGCCTTCGCGTAGGCATGGCTGCTCACCGTAGCCTCAGTGCCAATGACCACCACGCGGCGAGTCTGGCTGGCCGCGGCGGCGCGAGCAGCGCCGGGCTCCACGACGCCCACCACCGGAACGCTGGAAGCTTGCTCAATCCGGTCGAGAGCCAGCGCAGTCGCTGTGTTGCAGGCGATGATCAGCATATGGGCGCCGTGTTGCTCGAGATACTGCGCCGCGCCGATAGCGTACTTGGCAACGGTCTCGGCCGACTTTGCGCCGTACGGAAGCCGCGCCGTGTCCCCGAAGTAGATGTAGTCGGCCTCGGGCGCAAGCGCGACCAGTTCCTTGAGGACAGTCAGCCCGCCAAAGCCCGAATCGAACACACCGATGCAGGGTCGTCGAGTGGTCGTCATGATGGAGTCATGGAACGAAGGAACATCATAACGGCGCATTGCGGTTTTGCGCCGACAATCCGCCGCAGCCTGCGAAATCCCAATGGTTTCGCCGGACAACACCGGGCCTACGTGTAGCGCGATGCCTGCATCTGCTGTTGTGTCCGCGACGGCAGATTACGCTCACAGCAAGGTCCGAGCGGGATGGGCGCACCGTGGGGACAAGTGCGGGGATGACCGAGGAAGCTGCAAATCTTGTCGGTAGCTTCGGGCGAGAGAATGTGCTCGAATTTGCAGGCCTGCTGCTCGATCTCTGATTCGCTGTCGAGAGCCAGGCTGTCGGTGAAAAGCCGCTCGGCCAGGCGATGGCGGCGGATGATGTCGGCGGCGCGCAAGCGGCCGCGCGGGGTGAATTCCACGATCATGCTGCCGTCGCCTGTGGACACTCCGGAAGGCTTGAGCGCATCGTGGCACGGGTTCACGAACGGCTTGTGATTGTGGACTTCCGGCGGATGCGGTCGGGTGGTGAGCAGACCCAGAGCAGTCATCTTCTCGACCGCGATACTTACCGGCAGAGCGCCATGAACTTCCATGCGCTCGATTTCGGCAATCTCTCCGTGCTCCTCGACCGCCCAGAGTTCTTCGAGGACTTCGTCGAACTGCTCCTCGTCAGCCATAGCGAAGACTTCCTGATCGGCAATCTTGCCGTGATGCAATTCAATGCGGCGATCCGCCAGGCGGGCGACGACCGGGTCGTGGGTGACCATCACGATGGTGCGTCCCTGGCGGTGCAGCTCGCGCAGCAGGCGTAGGACAATCTCTTCGTTGACCGCGTCCAGATTCCCGGTGGGCTCATCGGCCAGAACAATTTTGGGGTCATTGATCAGGGCGCGAGCGATGCAAACCCGTTGCTGCTCCCCGCCGGAGAGATGGGCCGGTAGATGCCAAGCACGGTCTTTCAATCCGACGTGGGCCAGCGCCGCGAGTGCTTCCGGCTCGTCGGTCATGCTGTGAAAGTATTGCGCCAGCATGACGTTTTCGAGCGCGGTGAGGTAGGGAATCAGGTGGAATTGCTGAAAGATAAAGCCGACTTTTTCCGCCCTGGCGCGGTTCAAGTCCTGCGTGGAAATCCTGGCGACGTCTTCGCCGTCGAGCCAGATTTCACCTGAAGCGGGACGATCGAGGCATCCAATCAGGTTGACCAGGGTGGACTTCCCGGAACCGGAGGGGCCCATAACGGCCAGCCACTCGCCGGGTGCAACCTCGAGAGAAACGTCGTCCAGGGCACGAATGATACCGGCATTGGTCTCGGCCTGGGCCGGATAAAGGCGGGTGACATGGCTGAGCTTGATCATGTCATTCTCCCCTCAGGATGTTAGCAGGTTGAACCCGCCGGAGCAGCGATATTGGCACAATCGCGGCGATGAGGGCGATAACTATCCCGCCTACCAGAACCACCGGCAGGACGCCGACGCGCGGACTGACTGGGGCGTGAAAATTCACGCGACCGATCCAGATGGCGACTCCAACTCCGATGGCAAAGCCCAAGGTCGAGCCAATCGCGCCCAGGGCTGCGGCTTCGGCGGCGAAGAACCCTTGCAGCATCTTGCCGGAAGCTCCCAAGGCCTTCATGAGGGCAAAGTCGCGACGTCGATCCGAGACCCATCCCATTAGGGTGGAGAGCACACAAACCGCGGCGGTGAAAATGATGAGAATGGCAGCGACGAGGAGTGTGGTCCGCATTTTACCCAACACGTTAGCCTCGCCCTCCGTGACCTGCCGCACGGGGTGGACGTCGGCTGCGGGAAGGGCGCGTCCAAGGCGCTGGACGGTGGCGATCACCTCTTCCGGCGCGCCCGAGGCTGATATCTCAACCGTCGAATACGGTAAATGGGTCCAGTCGGTGAAATCGCCGAGCGATACATAGACACGACTATCTTCGGCGGCTCCAGTCTTTAGTACGCCGACTGGATTCAGCCGAACCGTGCGACCCTGAAAGCTTAGGTCGAACGGCCTGCCCGGCGGGCCGATAACACTGACGGCGCGAGTGCCAATGAGTGCATCGTGGAACGCTTTCGGCCAA
This sequence comes from uncultured Terriglobales bacterium, assembly GCA_955652395.1. Classification (GTDB taxonomy): domain Bacteria; phylum Acidobacteriota; class Terriglobia; order Terriglobales; family Acidobacteriaceae; genus JAIQFF01. Next base: position 49,505 of record CATPBJ010000100.1, read on the forward strand.
CGAGTCACTGACCACCAGGTGCGGTCCAGCTTCTGCACCCGATCGAGATCCGTTCCGGCGACGACCACCGAACGCCCATCGGGGGTGCGAGCCACGGCATACGCGAAGGGAACAGCGATGCCGCTGCCTAACACCGATCCGATTGTCTCCAGAGTATCGGCCGGCAGGCTCTGTCCGTCCTTAACGACTACCACGACGTTGGCGCCATACTTGCGAAATTCGCGACGCAGCTTGGCCTGGACGTCCAAGGAGAGGTTCAGCATCGCTGTGGCCACGGCAGCAGCCACCACCATCGCCAGCAGGGCCGAGGCGGCGCGGCCACGCCGCAGGACGGCGGCACGCACCAGCATGCGCAGGAACATCGAGGTGTGGGGCGCAGCCGAGCGGCGCCGGGCGACGTGGCTGGTGTCAACCGAGTTCACACATCACCTCGCAGCGCGTACACCGGATCAAATTTTACCGCCCGCCGGATCGCAGCGGCACTGCCGGCAAACGTCACCAGCACGGCGATGGTCAGAATGACGGGCAAGAGCACAGGCTGGACGGCAATCTGCGAGTCGAAGATGGAATGTCCGATCTGGCGAGCCAGGAGCGCGCCTCCGCCGAAGCCTACCGCTCCGGCCAGCAAGGCCAGCAGCGTACCCTCGGCAAAAAACAATGCGGCCACCGCCAGATTGCCGGCGCCCAGAGCTTTCATCAACCCAACTTCGCTGCGCCGTTCAATAACCGCCGTCGCCATGGAAGCTGAAACTGCCAGCGCGGAGGCCAGCAATGCCGCGAGCGTAATCAGGAGCATGAGTCCCTGAATGCGGGAGAGTACGGTGCCCTCGTTCTGCGCCACCTGACGAATCTGCTCGGCGTGCGAGTGCGGGATGGCCTCTTGCAACTGAAATGCGATGGACTGCGCATAAGGAGAGCAGTACCAGCGGTCGTACATCGCAGGGGATAGGCTTTTCGGATCGCGGCGGGCAAAAGCATCCTCGGGCTTGGTCACGGCGCTGACATAGATGCGGCGTACGGCACCGGGCTTGCCGAGCATCTGCTGCGCCAGGGCAAGCGGAGCAACGATCTGATCATCTTCGGCTCCACCGGTCGAGAGAATCCCTGAAATCCGGCGCGACCTGCCCGCGATCTCAATTTCCTGGCCAGGCGACTTGTTGAGCCTTGCCGCCAGATGATCGCCGAGGAGAACGTCCTCCGAGTGATCGTCGGGCCAGGTACCCTGCACTTTCCACCAGGGATGCGTGGTACGAACGCCGGTGACGAAATCCTGCTGTCCGAATACCACACGCCGGGAGAAGTATGTTCCAAGCAGAGTCAGTTTCTTTTCATCGCCCAGTGTGACGCTAACCGGCAACATGGGAGAGAAGCCTACGATGTTGTTGCGCCAGAACATGCCTTTGATCTTCGGCAGATCCGCTTCGTTCAGGTACGCGCCGTCGCTGGGTGGCTTCAGATTCACGCCGCCAATCTCGACGTCCAGCGTGTCTTCCTGGGGAGTGACAATCAGGTTGGCGCCGTAGGTACGCAACTCGCGGCTGATCTTGTCGCCGATATCTGTGGCGACGGCGATCATGGCGGTGGCCACGCCCACGCCCAGCATGATGGCGACCCCGGCCAGCAGCTTGCGCCGCTTCTGCCGCCGGAAGGACTCATAAAGTAGGCGCAAGAACATGGGTTTATGGTTGGAAAATGTGGGTGCCCGCCGCGATGTCGGCCTCCCGAATGATGACCGCGTCGGCGGTCTGTTCAGCGCGCAGCGGAATCGGGTTGCAGCCGCCCGTCATGCCCACTGATTGCCCGTTGATCGGCGCGGCACAGTTCTTACAAACCACGCCGTTCGGCCCTTTGTAAAAGCCTACAGGTCCGCAAATCTGGCAAGCGTCAAATACCGTGGCAACTTTGCCGTCGGTCTTCTTGTAGAGCCAGAAGCGAACCCCAACCCCATTTTCTCTGGCCTCGAAGCGATGAAGATCGCCATCAGCGACCTGAGCCAACGGAATACTCACCTGCCCATTCTGGAAGGTCACTTCGGTCGCGGGCGATAGCGCGCTTACGCTCTTGGCGTAGATGAATTCTGCGGTCACCATCAGGATGAACAAGAACGAACTGGCATAGACCGAAACCATCCACAGACGTTCGCGGCGGGCACTCCACAGAGCCTTGCGGCGCTCGGCCGGAGAATCGGGAAGGGCAGCGGGCTGCCGGCGCTTGACCTCAAACAACACCATCAGCGCGGCCAGAGCCACGATCGTGACGAAAAAGAACAAGTCGTTGCGTACGATGGGGCCGATCAGGGCCATCTCCTCGCGCGAGGAGGGAAGCACGCCGTTTTCAGAAAGCTCGTGCAGGCCGGAGATGATTAACTGCGCCGCCACAAAGAACAGAATGGCGGTCGTGACCCGGAAGAATTTCTGCAGATTGATGCGCACGCTGCCCTTGACGAACATCACGCCAAAGACGATGGCCACGATGACGCCCGACAAGGTGCCGAGGAAGCTGAGCAGCGCCGTGGAGTTCAGCGATACCGCTCCCAGGATGAGGACGGTTTCCACACCCTCGCGCAGAACCATCAGAAAGACGAATAGAAAGAGACCAAATCTGGCATTGCGCCCGGCCAGGAGGCTCACTTTGCCTTCAATCTGTCCCTTGAGCGCGCGTCCCGTCTTCATCATGAAAACAATCATGGTGACGACGAAGAAGGCGGCCATCAGCATGATCCAGCCTTCGAAGATGTCCTGATTCCATTGCGTCCGCGAAAGCAGGATGGCGATCCCGATGCTGCCGACAAATGCGGCAACCAGGGCGGTGAAAACGGATTTGCGCAGTTCAGGCCGCTCAATCTTGGTCAGATAGGCCAGGGTGATGCCAACGATGAGCGCGGCTTCGACCCCCTCGCGCAAAGTTATGATGAATGCTTGCAACATTTTGTGGAAAATCCCGTTATTGCAACTGAGTTGCAATTACTAGCTTTGGCATCGCTTCTGTAAGAATAGTCTCCCCCTAGTGCAGGCGTCAACGGACGAACCTTTGGGAGTTGGGTTTCGCACCAGTGCGTTTGCGTCCTTTGCGGTCTTCGTTGGCGCACTTTGCGGTTAAAGGGTTTGATCTTGCTCTATAGCAAGCAAGATCTTTTGCCGCAAAGGGCGCAAAGGGCGCGAAGAAAAACCGGACGAACGAATTCAATCATTGCCGCCTGAAGACCAGCGCTACAGCTGCTTCAAAAATTGCTTTACTTCTTCCAGTTGCGGGAACAGTTTTTCTTCGGCCTGAAATTCCGCGGAGTGAACGCACCTGCGGCTGCCTCGCAACCTTACCGGATACTTCAGATGCAGCATCTCGTGATACACGATGTACTCGACTGCAAAGCGGGGAACCCGGGGGTGGTCAAAGATTCGACTGACGACGATGGCATTGTGCGCAGGATCGTAATGGCCAAGGCTATTGCGGGTACAGTCGCGGCTCCAGGTCATTTGCGGGCGAGCCAGCAGGCCATGAAAAAACCTTAGGTTGAGATCCTCAAAAACGACTTTCAGGTCATAACTGTGGCCTTGGGCCGAATGGAGACGCTTGCGTCCGCGCATTTGGCGCACCAGGTGAGCCTTCCGGCTGATGTTGCGGCTGGAAACGTAACGGTGGTAGCGGCTTGCGGCGTCGCGGTCAACCGGCTTGCGGTACATCTTGGCTACAAGGATGTGGGCGATGGCTTGCAAGACGGGTTCGGGGGCGCCTTCCAGCAGGTCTGAGAGCCGCACCAGCAGCCTGCCTTCGCGCATCCGGATGGTGTTCTTGATGCTGGTGAAAGCAAAGAATTCAACCCTCAGCTCGGGGATGTCTGCATTGGGGCGGATCTCGCGGCAGGTTTCCTGGAAGATGTGGAGAAGGCTATGCCTCACGTTGGAGGTAGATTAGCACGAGGAACGTTCTCCCGCGTGAGACCGCGGTGCATGCGAAATGAAAACTCGGCCTGCTGCTCTAAGGTTTTGCCGGCTTCTCCGACTTCTTATGCTTGAAAGCTTCTTCCTGTTCGCTCAAGAGCTGGCGGTGGTCCTGCACACTGCTATCCAAGGTATCGAGCGCGTTTGAAAGCAGGAACTGGTATTGTTCCGTCTCTTCCTTCTTGGCGGTGGCGTCGTCTCGCAGGGCCCGCAGCTTGGCCTGAAACTCGGTGTCGTCCTCAATGACCGTTTTCAGCACCTTGCGCAAGTCTGATTTGCGACCGACGTAGGTATCGATGTTGTCGTTCAATTCGTCATAAACGTCTAGGAAATCCTGCAGGCCATCGTGGGTCGCCAAACCGCGGTTAGCCGTCTTGGGATCGGACCGCGCCTGCTCGAGGGCCGCCAGCCGGGCGCGCGCAAACGTGACATACAGTTTGAGGCGGAGATCCGGATCCATCGCGGTATCCCGCAACTGATCGATTTCCGGGGCGGTGAGCGGATCGCGTTTTTGCCCGGCCGCCGCCGGTGAAAGCAGGAGTAAAAGAGCGCACCATGCGAAACTGACGCGAAGACAGGTCATTTACTTCTCTTTTTTCCAAACATGGCCGAGAGCAGGTCGGTCCGCATCTTTTCCAGTTCATCGACCGTCTGCTGAATCGGGGCCTGATCGTCAAAGGCAAGGGTACGTTTGATATCGCGAAACTTCTCCGCCATCTTGCGCAGTGTAATTTCGGTGTTCTTTAATTTCTTTCCAGTATTAATCGAGCCATCCGTGGCCTTCTTGGAAAAGGTCACCACATCCTGCAGGGCAGCGTTGCCTGCTTCTGTGTTGCCTTCTTTGTATAGCGTGTCGGCTGTTTCTGCCTTCTGCCGGGCGATCTCGAGATAGAGGGCCGGGCGATCCTCCGGGCGGGCCGATTCGGCTCGGGCAATGAGCTGATTAAGGGTCTCGTCTTTGGCTGCGAATGCGGGTGGTGCGACCGCAGCCAGTGCGAATGCGGCCAGGAAAGCCGCGACCAGGAGCATGAGAATCGATACCCGAATGCGCATCATGGGCTATCTTTTGGGCTCGATCGCGATCAGACGATGGCGGGCCTGCCATTCCTGATCAGGAAAGTTCCCAGTCGCCGTCTCGAGGAAGCGATGGTAATTCTCTGCTGCAGGCTTGTATTCACGCAAGTGGTCGTAAGCCGTGGCCCGCAAAAAGTAGCCAATGGGAAGCTCGGGCAGAAGTTTGGCGCGGGCATCCAGGGCCTTGATCACCAGTTCGTAGTTCTTGTTCTCGTTGGCGGCGGCGGCCAGATCGCCGTAGGCCGCACCCATGCCGGGTTTGAGTTGGATCGCAGCCAGCAATTCCTGCTGCGCGTCGGGAAACTTCCGTTGATTGAGCAAAACCCTGCCCAACCCGTAGCGCAAGTCGGGATCATTGGGCTTGGCCGCGAGCAGCGAGCGATACTGCGCTTCCGCCAAGTCGTACTTCTTGGCATTGGCATACAGGTCCGCCAAGTCGAGCTGCAGCGTTGGATCGGAGGGAGCCAGCTTCAGCGATTCCTGTAGTTCGGCCATGGCCGGATCGTTCTGCCCATCCGCGGCCAACATGCGGCCCAGTTGCATATGGGCTCCTGCGTCACTGGGATGGAACCGGACCAGCTTGCGCAGAATTTCCTCCGCCTCGGTGTAGCGATGGCCCCGCATGTAGATGTTGGCCAAGCCGGTGAGCGCGTCGGTGGATGAGGGATCAAGGGCGAAGGCTTGCTTGTACTCCTGTTCGGCGTCGGCAAAGCGGTTTTGACTCTCCAAGAGTGGTCCGGAAGAAAGGTGCGGTTCCGGGTCTTTCGGATCCAGTAGAGCAGCCTGCTTGTAGGCCACGATGGCCCCGTCAGGGTTGCTGCTCTCGAGCACGTGGCCCAGGGAGAGCCAGGCGCGCGCTTGCCCTTCCGCAACGTGCGAAGTGGGTTTCAGTTTTGTCGCTGCGCGGAGAAACTGTTCGGCGTCGGGCTGGTGCTCTTTCACCAGCATTAGGCCAAGATTCAGATTGGATTCGAACACGGCCGGTTTGGCGGCCACGGATTTACGGTAGGCGGCAATCGAGTCTTCGGTCTTGCCTAGAGCGTTGTAGAGAAATCCCAGGTCAAACCAGGCGGCGTAGTTGTCGGGATCCTGTTCGACAACTCTTTTTAGCAAAGGCTCCGCGGTGGAATAATCCTGCTTTTCGATCGCGCTTTCGGCCTGTACAAGTTCCGGCGGGGAGGAGGGATCGTCGACCGCAACTTTGTGATGGCGGACGGTCTTGCTGGAGCTTTGGGCTTGTGCGAGGCCGGTGGTCACCGCAAATGCCGTGACCGCCACGATCACACGTAGGCCCTTCTGTCCTCGTCTGGGCGGGCGAGCGCAGCTCGCCGATGTGGGGATCGCCTCAAATTGCGGCGTGCTCCCCAACTTTGCCGAGCTGCGCTCGGAGGGGCAGGTGAGGACACCTGCCCCTCCGTGGGCGTTGCTACTTCCGGCCGTTGGTGGGAAATTCATTTCCATTCAACACTCGCGCCAGAAACGTTCCGGTGTACGAATTGGGCAGCTTCGCGATAACCTCCGGCGGACCAGCGCCCACCACGTATCCGCCGCGTTCACCGCCTTCCGGGCCAAGGTCAATGACCCAGTCTGCCGTCTTGATCACTTCCAGATTATGTTCGATAACCAGGATCGAGCCCCCTGCTTCAATTAGACGGCGGAAGGCAGAGAGTAGTTTGCTGACATCGTCGAAATGGAGCCCGGTTGTGGGCTCGTCAAAAATATAAAGCATGCGATTACGGCGGCGGGTGGGTGCGGCTGAATTGGACGGACGGCCGATGTCCCGCGACGCAGGTTGCAGGTGAGCCGCCAGCTTCATGCGCTGCGCCTCGCCACCGGAGAGCGTGGTGGCGGATTGGCCCAGGCGCAGATAGCCCAGACCCACTTCCTCCAGCACGCGCAGCTTCTCCACGACTTTGTGCACCCCGGAGAAGAAATGCAGCGCCTCTTTTACCGTAAGGTTCAGGACTTCGTGAATGTTCTTGCCGCGATATCGTACTTCCAGTACTTGTGGCTTGTAGCGTGCGCCCTTGCACTCCTCGCAGACCAGTTCGACGTCGGCTAGAAATTGCATTTCGACCGTGACGGTGCCGTCGCCCTGGCAGGTTTCGCAACGGCCTCCGGGAATGTTGAAAGAAAAATGCCCGGCGGTGAAGCCTCGCTTTTTGGACTCGGGCAGGGAGGCAAACAGGTCACGGATTCCATCAAAGGCTTTGATGTAGGTGACTGGATTCGAGCGCGGGGTTCGCCCGATCGGAGACTGGTCCACCAGGATAACGTCGTCGATGAGATCGTCGCCTTCCAGTTCACTCCAGTCGGGAGAAGGCAAAGGCTCGCCGTTGGTCTGTCTCTTGGCAGCGGACAAGGCCTGGAACAGCACATCGTGCAACAGCGTGGATTTGCCCGACCCGGACACGCCCGTGATGGCAACCAGCATTCCCAGGGGCACTGCAAAGTCGATATTTTTGAGGTTGTGCGCCCGCGCTCCGAAGATTTTGATTTGCCGCGAGCCCGGTTTGCGGCGCGCCGCGGGGAACTGGATCCGTAGTTCGCCGGAAAGGTAGCGTCCGGTGAGGGACCCAGGGGCCCTCAGTATTTCGTCGTAGCTTCCCACCGCGATCACCTGGCCGCCGCTCTCTCCCGCGCCCGGTCCAAGGTCGAGAATGCGATCCGAGGCGCGCATGACGTCGGGATCGTGCTCGACCACCAGGATGGTGTTTCCCAGGTCACGCAGGTCGTGCAGAATCTTGATCAGGCGATGGGTGTCGCGGCTGTGCAATCCAATGGAGGGCTCGTCCAGCACATACAACGTTCCTACCAGACGCGAGCCCAGCGACGTTGCCAGCTGAATGCGCTGGGCCTCGCCTCCCGAGAGAGTCGAAGCCAGACGGTCGAGCGTCAGATATTCCAGACCGACGTCAATCAGGAACTGCAAACGTTCGTGGATTTCCTCCAGCAGCTTGTCCGCAATGGCGGACTCCTGATCGGTTAGTTTGGCCTCGGAGAAAAACTTCGAGGCCTCTTCGACCGTCATGCTGGTGATCTGGCAGATGTTCTTGCCGTTGATCTTGACCTGTTGCGCTTCTATGCGAAGCCGGGCGCCGCCGCAGGCCGAGCAGGTAGAGTAGCCGCGATATCGACTGAGGAAGACGCGCACGTGCAGCTTATATTTCTTGCGCTCGAGATGATTGAAAAAACCGCGTATGCCGAGAAACTTGGCCTCGCCCTCGACCACCATCCGACGCTGCTCGGGATCAAGCTCAGCCCAAGGGACATCGAGCGGGATGTTTGCTTGCTTGGCGAAGCGTTTGAGCTCGGCGAAGAGCGTCCGATATTTGGGCTTGGTCCAGGGATCGATTGCGCCTTCGTTAAAGGACTTCGACTTGTCGGGAATTACCAGGTCGAGATCGAAGTCGATGGTGTTGCCGAAGCCCTGACAGCGCGGACAGGCGCCATACGGGTTATTGAAAGAGAACAGGCGTGGCTCGGGCTCCTCGTAACGCAGGTCGCAGTGTTTGCACTCAAAACGCTGGGAAAAACGGAGGCGTTGTGAGACTTGGTCGTCGCGTGCGGCTGTTTCGAAAATGACCTCGCCAGCCTCGCGATAGCTGATTTCAATGGCGTCTACGATCCGGGCACGGGCATCTGGGGAGACGACCAGACGGTCGACCAGCAGGAAGACCGGCTGGCTGAAATCAACGTCGAGCAGCGACTCTGGGGTGGAGAATTCGAAGATCTGGCCGTTCTGGTAGAGGCGATTGAAACCGCGCTGGCGGAGTTCGAACAGGCGGGTGCGCAGTTGATCGGAAAGAGTCACGTCGGGATTGCTCTTGCGGCGCGGGCGAGCCTGCCCTGAGCCAAGCCGAAGGGACGCCCCGGCGACCGCCGGCGGGACGCCAGCGCTACTGTTGGTGGTCCGTTTCGTGGCGCGCGGTTCTTCGTCCTTGGGGCTGCTTGGGGAAGCTCCGGCCTGTAACGGGAATAGAGCGTTCGCGCGGGTGCCTTCGCCTAGAGCCTGCACGGCCGCGGTTACTTCGTCTACCGTGTCTTTCTTGACTTCCTGGCCGCACTGCAAGCAGGAAGTGCGGCCGACCCGGGCAAAGAGCAGCCTGAGATAGTCGTAAATCTCGGTGGCCGTACCTACCGTCGATCGGGGGTTGCGGGTGGTGTTTTTCTGGCGGATGGCTACCGCCGGAGCGATGCCGTCGATCGAATCGGCATCCGGCTTCTCGATGCGCTCCAGAAACTGGCGCGCATAGGCGGAGAGCGACTCCACATAGCGTCGCTGACCTTCGGCGTAGATAGTGTCGAAAGCCAGGGACGACTTGCCGGAGCCGGACACGCCGGTGACGACCGTCAATGAATTATGCGGGATTTCGAAGTCCACGTTTTTGAGGTTGTGAACCCGGGCACCGCGAACCACTATCGTTTCCGTGGACATCAGTTAAGAGGGACCCGTCACCGCCGCTTTGACCTCACCCTTCGGTGGGCGCTCAGAAAGCTCCAACCGGACTGGCGAATCTTTCTATTATAAAGCAGGGTGAGGTGATGCGGAGGCTTGCCGGGGGACCGAGCCGAGCTCCGCTCGGCCTGGACGGGTCGGAGACCCGTCCCCACATGGCTTGAGGTTGCTACTTCCTGACCTGTTCTTCGTCCCGCCTCTTGCCGTAGCGGAATGCGAAACCTGCGCCCAGGGTCATGAACGCAACTGGAGGAAGCAGCAATACCAGCACGCCTCGGCTGATTGCGTTCTGGCCTTCTTTGCTGGTGCCCTTGGCATTGCTGTAGCACATGGCACAGCCCTGACTGAAGGCGGGCGCTGCCCACAACAGCAGAAATACCGCGAGCGTGCAAAGACGCAGCTTCATTTCACTCCTACTCCCAGGTGCAGAATTCGAAATGCGTCAGGCAGAAAGACCAGCATCATGGCCAGGCAAAAGACCAGCGAACTCATGGTAACCCACTTCATGGCGGAGATCTCAAACTTCAGGTGCATGAAGTAGCCGATGATGAGCCCGGCTTTTATGAGTGACAGCCCCATCAGAATCGACAACATCCGGACCGGTTCCATGTTCTGATAAGCCAGGTAAACCTCAATGCCGGTCATCAGCAGCAAAGCGGCCCAGACCCACAGGAATTGTCCCTTGGAATGATGCCGTTGTTCTTCGGCCGATCGCTGTTCCAACGCTAACTGGGTGGCGTCCATCATTTGACGTAGAGCTCCTCAAAGTTTGTCGGCTACACAATCCTTGTCGACATCAGGTACACCAGCGGGAAAATGAACATCCACACCAGATCTACGAAATGCCAGTAGAGACCGGCGACTTCAACATCCGAGGAATCGTATACCTTGGGCTTCAACCACAGAATGAGGGAGATCACCACCGCCGCCACCAACAGTACGTCAGCGCCGTAGTGGAACGGACTGTAGCTGGGGGTGCCCAACCATGCCACCAGCCACAATCCCAGCAAAACCGGAATGAACCATTTTCGCAAGGCAATCACCCCCAGGTAGACCACACCCAGGGTAACGTGCACCATGTGCATTCCAGTCAAGCCAAAGAAGGTGGCGGCAAATTGCGGCACACTTTTGGTGACATTCACAAACTCCGCACTGCCAGCCCCCCCGGGAGGAGTGGGGAAGACCGGCAAGGACAATCCTTCCGCGATGAGATTGGTCCACTCGCGACCGTGAAGCACGACGAATCCCAGGCCGCACGCCATGGTGGCGAACAGCCATAGGCGCTGCGCTTTGGCGTTTCCCATCACCGCCGAGCGCACGGCAAACACCATGGTCAACGAACTGGTAAGCAGAAAAGCAGTCATGAGCGTCGCGTTCCGGATGCTCTCGGAATGAAACGGCGTAGGCCAGTTCGGCGTGGAGACGCGGCCGTAGGTATAGGCGTACAGCAGGGCACCGAACGTCAGCGAGTCGGAGAGCAGGAACAGCCACATCCCGATTTTCTTGGAATAGGTGCCAAACAGGGAAGGCTCGTAAACGCCTGGCACTTGCTGCACCGCCAAATCAGACATGGGTTAATCTCCCGGGTCTTAATCGGTTCAAAATCTGTGCCTCGTCAAATCGTGTCTAGCGCACAAATTCCAAAAGGGCAAAGATGTAAAGCCAAACCAAAGCCATGAAGTGCCAGTACCAGGCGGTCACGTCGACCACGATACGGCGATCTTCCACCGGCTGGTGACGTAACGCAGTGCCCCCCGCATAGAGCAATACCAGCAAACCTCCCGCCAGGTGAATGGCGTGCGCCGCGGTGAGCACATAAACCATGGAACTGCTGGGACTGGTTGCGAGGTAGAATCCACGATTCCCGAGCTCACGCCAAGCCATCCACTGTCCAGCCAGGAAGGACAGACCCAGCGCGACGGTGGTACCGAGCCAGGGGAAATTTCGTTCCTTCCCGATAGAAACTCCCGGTATGGATCGAACTGGGGCCAAAGCCGCCTGGCGAGTGATCTGCCGGCGCGCTAGCTCCACCGTAACGCTGCTGAGCAGCAGCAGGAAAGTGTTCACCAGGAGCAAGTTGGTCGGCAGATTGACCTGCAGCCAGTCGCGGACATAGCCGCCGGTGCGCTCGTCCAACGTGGGCAGCCCCCTGCGCATGATGTACACGCTGGTGAACGAAACAAACAGCATGGTGCTGGCGACCAGGCCGACGATCAGCCCCAGACGGGTACGACGCAAGCGCTCGCCAGGGTCGGAGGACCCATTACCGCCGCGATCACCACCACCACCGCCCGGGACAGGGGGACGCGTGCCGCCGCTGCCGCGGCCGGTCTTGGGATCCTTGACACCCGGATCCGTGATCGTGACTGTGGAACTGAGGGTTGCCATGTGCCTTTTGTAGCGCCGCCGTCCCGGCGGCTGTCGCGTGGGCGTCTCGCCTGCGCTGGTGGGCAGGGATGCCTCCCGACAGCCGGCAGGATGCTGGCGCTATCTCAATGTGACGTCACCGTCGCCGGATCGTTCTGCATTACATAATCCTTCGGCGCTCCCGTAACGCTGTACTCATACGGTCCGTGATAGACCACTGGAGTGCGCCCGCCAAAGTTGTCATGCGGAGGCGGCGTCGCCGTAGTCCATTCCAGCGTGGTCGCTTCCCAAGGATTGTCGCTCGCCTTCGGCCCCTTGAACATGCTCCAGAAGAGATTGATCACAAAGATGAACTGGGCGGCAATGGTCACGAATGCGGCATAGGTCATGAATCGGTTCAGCGGAATGAGGTGCTGCAGATAGGCAAGCTCGGTGAACTGGGAATAGCGCCGAGGCTGTCCCGCCATGCCCAGATAATGCATGGGCATGAAGATGGCATAGGTTCCCGCCAGCGTAAGGAAGAAGTGCACCCGACCCCACTTCTCGTTCATCATGCGGCCAAACATTTTGGGGAACCAGTAATACGTTGCGGCAAACATGCCGAAGATCGCCGCCACGCCCATGATCAGATGGAAGTGTCCAACTACGAACGCGGTGTCGTGCAGAGGAATATCGAGCACCGGCTGAGCCAGGAACGGGCCGCTCAGCCCGCCGGACACGAACAGGGAAACAAACCCGATGGCGTAGAGCATTGGAGTCTGAAAACGTACCCGCCCCCCGCGAATTGTCCCCAGCCAGTTAAAGGTCTTGATCGCCGAGGGTACGCCAATGGCCATGGTCATGATGGAAAAGGCAAACGCCGAGTACGGACTCATACCGCTCATAAACATGTGATGGCCCCAGACCATGAATCCGAGAAAGCCAATGCCCATGAGGGCGTAAACCATCGCCTTGTATCCGAAGATCGGCTTGCGGGAGAACGTGGAGAGCAACTGTGAAGCCACACCCATGCCCGGCAGGATCGCAATGTACACCTCAGGATGTCCGAAAAACCAGAATAGGTGTTGCCAGAGCAGCGGCGAGCCGCCCTTGTGTCCCATGATCTGGCCATTCACTACCACCAGCGGAACGTAGAAGCTGGTGCCAAGATTGCGATCGAGGAGCAACAGAATTCCTGCCGAAAGCAGAACGCCAAAGGCCAGCAGACCCAGGATGGCAGTGATGAACCAGGCCCAGACAGTCAGCGGCATTCGCATCATGGTCATGCCCTTGGCGCGCAGATCCAGCACGGTCGTGATGAAGTTCAGAGCGCCCATCAGCGACGCGACACAGAATATCGCAATGCTGGTGATCCACAAATCCGCGCCCAGCTGCTCGCCGGGGCCGGCGCTCTGCAACGCGCTGAGCGGCGCATAGCCTGTCCAGCCGTGCAGCGGAGCGCCGCCGGTCACGAAGAAGGCAGCGAGAATCACCATGAACGCGATGAACGTGGTCCAGAACGAAAGCATGTTCAAGACTGGAAACGCCATGTCCGGCGCGCCAATCTGGATGGGCAGAAAGTAATTCCCGAATCCGCCCTGGGGCGCCGTGGTCAGCACGAAAAACACCATGATGGTGCCGTGCATGGTCAGCAGGCTGAGGTAGGTTTCCGGCTTGATTTCGCCAATCAGCGGCAGATTCGCGGTCGGCCAAATCATGTGGATACGCATCAGCAGCGAAAGGAACATGCCGACAAACACTGCCGCGAGCGCCAGAAAGTAATATTGGAGCCCGATGACTTTGTGATCCAGACTGAAGATGTACTTACGAATGAAGCTGGTCGGGGCCGCGTGAGCGTGGATTGCGTGTGCGTGCGGGTCGTTTCCGTGCGGGTCGTGAGCGTCCTGGGCAACCATTATTGTTTCTCCGCCTCTCGAGCTGCCAGCCATTTGTCAAAATCTTCCTGGCTGACGACCTTCAGCATGCCGTGCATTTTGTAATGGCCGAGACCGCAAAGCTCGGCGCAGGCAATTTCGTAGTCCCCGACTTCGGTGGGAGTGAAGTGCATGCGGATCTCCAGACCGGGGACGGCGTCCTGCTTAAAGCGCATGTTCGGAACAAAGAAGCTGTGGATCACATCCACGGCGCGCAGCCTGAGGTCCACCTGCCGATTCACGGGCAGATACATGGTACCCGTGACCACGTCGTCTTTCGCCGCCGGATCGGACGTATCGAGACCGACCGCAGCTTCGTTGCCAGCGGAGGGATCCATCAACTTAGGACTGGTGGCGCCAAACTTGCCGTCTGCACCGGGGTAGCGGAAGTACCAGGCAAACTGCATGCCCGTCACTTCTACCGGAACAGACCCGGATTCCGCCGGCGCAAAGCGCTCGCGAGCCCAAACATTGCTGCCCATGAGGTTCAGTCCGACAAAAAGAACGGCGGTGAGCACCGTCCACACCACTTCCAGCTTGACGTTGCCGTGGGAGTACTCGACCTTCTTCGCGTCCGCCCGGTCGCGGTACTGCCACACGAATAGTCCCAGGGCGCCCTGCGCCGCTACAAACACGACTCCCATCAGCACATAAGTCAGGGCGAACTGATTGTCGATAAAAGCGGCTGCAGTGGAGGCGCCGTGAGGCAACCACCAGGTTTTGGCCACGAAGAAGTAGGTGCTAAAGAAGGTGATCAGCCAGATAATCGCGAGCAGAGCGAGGCCCATCTACCAGACCTCCTAAAGGTCATGGAATTCGGACAACGATTCGGGTGAATCAAAAACACATCTGCGGATCGCCGGGAAGTCTATCACAGCTACGTGTGATGGACGCAAGACTTCGCGCCAAAGAAGATAATCACGAAGGGCAGAAGCATGGGCCCTGCAGCACGGGTGGGACGCCCGCGCCTACATTACGCGGACGGTATAAAATTTCTCGCTTATGCCGACGAAACCGGAAGGCCGCGGTCACGGTGTCCGCCTCGCAAAGAACGAATGCTTTGCCTGCGGGCCGGACAACGCAGCTGGTATGCATCTGAAATTTACCTTCGACAAGCAACGCCAGCGATTTGTCTGTCGCTTCCGTCTCGATCAGCGCTATACCGGCCCTCCGGGACACTGTCATGGCGGCATCATCGCCACCATTCTCGACGAGGCGATGGGCAAAGTGAACAAACTGCGGCCGGTAATCGCGCTGACTTCGCAGATGAAGGTGAACTACCTGCTCCCGGTGCCGCTCAATCAACCGCTGCGCGTGGAATCGTGTGAGGTGAGCGTGCGCGGGCGGAGGCACGTAAACATGGGCGAGATACTCAACCGAAGAGGAGAGGTCCTGGCTCGCGGCCGCGCCCTGTTCATCGCCATCGATCCCAAAATGTTCGCAAAGTTTGTAAAAAGCTAAGCAACGAGAACCATGTGGCGCCCCGCCCGTGCGGCGGGGCAAAGCCCCGCAGTACTTCGCCGTAACCTGGTTTTACAAACATGGTTCTGCTGACTCTCAACCCCTGCAAGCTTCGAGAGCCAGCGCCATTTGTTCCACCCCACGCCGCAACTCTCGCGTATCCACCGCAGCAAAGCCAAGAAGTAGACCGTGTTGGGCGAAACGACGAGAGGTGTAGCGAGTGAGCGGTATCACTTCGACCTCGCGCCGGGCCGCTTCTTCGGCGGCGTGGTCAGCCCGGATTCCCCTCGCCAGCCAGCCTACAGTCTGCAATCCGGCTTCGACGTCGAGGATTTCCAGCAGCCCTCCAAGTCGGGAGCGGGAAGCCTCCAGAAATACGGACAGACGTTCGGCATACAGTTCGCGCATGCGTCGGATGTGCCGCGCAAAATGCCCCTCGGTGATGAAGTCACAGAGCGCGGCCTGGTCCAGCAGTGGAGCATGACGCATGCTGACCGACTGGGCCGCGGCAAAACGATCCACCATGCCGGGCGGCACTACCAGATAGGCGAGACGCAGCGCGGGAAACAAGACCTCGTTGAAAGTGCCGGCGTAGATGACCACGCCCGCGCGATCGAGCCCCTGAAGAGCAGGGATGGGCCGTCCCTGGTAGCGATATTCACTGTCGTAGTCGTCCTCGAAAATCAACGTGCGCGAGCGCCGCGCCCATTCCAGCAACGCCAACCTTCGGCGGAGGCTCATGGTGACTCCCAGCGGGAACTGGTGTGCGGGCGTTACGTAGATCAGCTTGGCACGAAACCAGCGTTGCTGGCCCCACTCCAGGTCCAGTCCTTCAGCGTCTACAGGGACGGGGCGAACCTTGGCCCCGACCGCGCGGAACACAATGTCCGCACCGGGATAACCCGGGTCCTCCACCCATACTGGGTCTCCGGGATCAATCAGCAGGTGGGCAGCGCGCTCCAGCGCCTCCTGCACTCCAGAAATGATCAGCACCTGGTCGGCGGAGCACTTCACTCCGCGCGAGGCGTTCAGATACGCGGCCACTGCCTGGCGCAGGGGGCGGTATCCCAGCGCTTCACCGCCGGACAACAGTTGCGCCGACGCGCGTCGCAAGCGCCGGGCGACCACCTGAGCCCAGAGCGTGGTGGGAAAAGCGTCGAGAGCGGCCTGGTTGGCGCGAAAAGCCCGTGTGCTGCGCGGTTCGCCGCCGTAGAACATCTTTAGGCGGCTGGCGTAGGACGACCACCTCACCCGCCAGGGCTCCGCGGCCTTCCCCGCGCTGGTGCGGCCTACCTGCAGAAAATCGTCAGGCAGTACCTGGCTGACATAGGTGCCCGCCCCGACCCTGCCTTCCACGTAGCCCTCAGACTTCAGTTGCTCAAAGGCAGTGACCACGGTTGCGCGCGAGAGTTTGTATTCGCGGGCCAAATCGCGGGTGGCCGGCAGGCGGGCGCCGGGAACAATTCGGCCGTCGAGTATGGCGGATCGGAGCTCGTCATAGAACCAGCGGTACAGGGGAATTCCCGAACGTGGCGCAGCCAGACTCAAAGGCAGAGATGTAGCCTGTTTCGGCATTGGTATTTACAGAATAGCGTAAATGGACCTTATGACAAGTCCAATCTGGCGCTAGTCTATGGTTATAAGATCGCGTTAGAAGAGGAGAAGCCTCATGTCGCAGAACAATGGAAGTTCCACCAGCTTGCGCCTGAAAACCGGCCTGGCGGAAATGCTGAAGGGCGGCGTCATCATGGACGTGACCAACGCCGAGCAGGCGGTGATCGCCGAAAAGGCGGGCGCGGTCTCGGTGATGGCGCTGGAGCGGGTTCCGGCGCAAATTCGTGCCGAGGGTGGTGTGGCACGCATGGCTTCGCCCAAGAAGATTCGCGAGATCATGGCCGCAGTTTCCATTCCGGTGATGGCTAAGTGCCGCATCGGACATTTTGCGGAAGCCCAAATTCTCCAGGAACTGGGCGTGGATTACATCGACGAGTCCGAAGTTCTGACCCCGGCTGATGAAGCTCACCACGTGGACAAGCACGCTTTCAAGGTTCCGTTCGTCTGTGGCGCGCGCAACCTGGGCGAGGCCCTGCGTCGCATCGCCGAGGGCGCGGCCATGATCCGCACTAAGGGAGAGGCCGGCACGGGCGACGTCGTCCACGCCGTGAAACACATGCGGCAGATCGTGCAGGAGATGAGGATTCTCACTGTCCTGGGCGAAGAAGAGCTCTACGCCAAAGCCAAAGAGCACCAGGCACCGTATGAACTGGTGCGGATGGTCGCCAAGGCAGGGAAGCTTCCGGTACCAAACTTTTCAGCGGGCGGAATCGCCACCCCGGCGGACGCGGCGCTGGTGATGCAACTGGGAGCGGAGTCCGTGTTCGTGGGCTCCGGCATCTTCATGCAGGATTCGACTAATTTCGCGGATCCCGAGGAAGCCGAGAGGCGGGCGAAAGCCATCGTGCTGGCAGCCACGCATTTCAACGATCCTAAAGTATTACTTGAAGTCAGTGAGAATCTCACTGGCGCCATGAAGGGCCTGGCGGTGGCAGCGCTGGATGAAGCACACATGCTGCAGACTCGGGGTTGGTAACGCCCCCGCGCCAGCGGCCGATGAGCGGGCGGGACGCCCGCCAGACAGCCGGCCAGGGGCCGGCGCTACTTAGACCGTACTCATGAAAATCGGTGTCTTAGCTCTCCAAGGCGACTTCGACGCGCACCGCAACCGGCTCGAAGAGCTGGGCGCTGAAGTGGTGCTGGTCAAAAAGCCTCAGCAGTTGGACGAAATCGAGGGCCTGGTAATTCCCGGCGGCGAGTCCGGTACATTTCTCAAATTGCTGGGCGAAACCGGGTTCGAGAAGCTGAAGCAATTTGCACGTACCAAGCCAACATTTGGAACTTGCGCAGGAGCCATCCTTCTGGCGAGTGAAGTCGAAAACCCCAAGCAGGCGGGATTGGGGGCGCTCGATATCCGCATCCGCCGCAATGCGTACGGCCGCCAGCTCGACAGTTCGATCCTCGAAGGCCGATTTGTCGAAGGCAAGCTGGGGGAATCGCCGATCGAGATGGTGTTCATCCGCGCACCCAAGATCGAGCGCATTGGGCCTGGAGTCGAAGTGCTCGCGACCGAAGGCGAGGATCCTGTAGCCGTCCGGCAGGGAAGGGCGATGGCAGCGACTTTTCATCCCGAGCTTTCTGACGACAGCCGCGTGCATCGCGCGTTTCTTGACTTGGTCAGCAACGGGCACAACAAGTAGTCACCATTTGCAAGACTCCCCTTGAAAACACCTTGTTATTTTCCCCTTGACACGCTCCCATATGTAACGTTATGGTTACACATTATGCGGAACCGTTCGGTTACATGTTCGCCGGGGGCTGCGTTTCACGCTCTGGCCGACCCCACCCGCCGAGCCGTGCTCGACCTGTTGCGACAGGGAATCCAGCCGGCGGGACAGATTGCGCGGGCCTTTCCCGTGTCGCGGCCTGCCATCTCGAAACACTTGCGATTGCTGCGCCGAGCCCACCTGGTGCAGGAGAAGCGCGAAGGACGACATCGCCTGTACCAACTTAATCCGGAGCCACTTAAGGCGGTGGACTCGTGGCTGCAGCAGTACCGCGTCTTCTGGCAGGCCAACCTGACGAACCTCAAGGCGTTCGTGGAGGCCGAGTATGCCCGGGAAACTGCGGCCTCGGGGGGCAAACGGAAAGATAGCTCTAAACGATCCGGGCCGAACGGGTAATAGAACCTTCGTTGCAAAAACGGTCCCTGCGACCAATCTAATGAGGAGGAGTTGAAGATGAAACCAGTTCGTATCGCAATCACGCTGCTGTTTGTGCTCGTCACCTCGGCGGCCTTCGCTGCATCGGTCGCAGAGAAATCTTTCGAAGAACTCAAATCGCTGAACGGGTCCTGGGAAGGAAAGGCGTCAAACGGCAAAATGGTCCAGGTGGATTATCGTGTGACCTCGAATGGATCCGCCCTAATGAGCGAAATCAAAGGCGACGAAGACATGATCAGCATGTTCAATCTCGACGGCGAGCGCCTGCTGATCACCCACTATTGCGCCGTCGGCAACCAGCCCCGCATGGTGGCCAGCACTTCGCCCGACGGCAAGACCATCGCTTTTGATTTTGTCGACGCTACCAATCTTGCCAGTCCCGACGCGGGCCACATGAATCGCTTAATCGTGTCGATGCCCGACGCCAATCACCACACGGAAGAATGGATCTACAACGACCACGGTAAAGAGATGAAGGAATTCTTTGACCTGCGGCGCAAAAAGTAAGTTTGTGCGCACCCACGGGGACGGGCGAGAACGCCCGTCCTCCATTGAGCGAGACTATGAACCCAATGCCTTCATCTCAACTCACGCCCGATCAGGACGCGATTGTCACGGAAATCGAGATGGCCGCGCCTCCGGAGCGCGTATTTCAAGCTCTGACCGATCCGGCGCAACTCATCCTCTGGCGGAGCGACGCCATTTGCAAGACTCGCTTTGGGAGATGGATGCCCACATGTGCGGTAAATGGCGATTCGAAGCCAGCCATCCCAGCGGAACCATTGTGGTGAACGGAATAAGCGACTTCAAAGCGCACGGTGAGATCACTGAGTTCAATCCTCCGCGTGTGCTGGCCTACACCTGGCTCGGAACTGGCACGACCACCCCGAGCGGCCGTCAACGGCGCGCTGGGAATTGTCGGCCACCAAAGCTGGCACCCGGGTCAGAGTCACTTACAGTGGCCTCGCCGACCAACCGATTGCACGCAAGGATTACGCGGGCGGCTGGCCGGGATTGCTCGACTTGCTTAGAAAACATTGCGAACGAAAATAAGGGACGAGGAGACAGTGCATGGCTACCAGTTCAGTGACTCCCGATAAGGACGCGGTTGAGGCGGAAGTTTTCATTGCAGCCCCACCGGAGCGTGTGTTCCAGGCAATCACCGATCCCAATCAGATGCCCTTATGGTGGGGACAAGAAGGTCTGTATCGCGTTACTAAGTGGAAAGCCGATCTGCGGCCCGGTGGCAAGTGGCAAAGCGACGGTGTCGGAGCCGATGGTACGTCGTTTCGCGTAGAGGGTGAGTATCTGGAGATTGACCGTCCTCGCCTCCTGGTGCACACCTGGGTTGCAAGCTACTCCGGGACGCTGAAAACAGTGGTTCGCTGGGAACTGGAGCCCCGCGAAGTTCATGGGTTACAGCACCCGGGACCCAAAAAGGTGGGGACGGGCACGTTCGTGAAAATCCGCCACCAAGGATTTGCCGGCAATCCCGCGCAGGCGAAGAGCCATGGCGATGGTTGGATACGGGTGCTGGGTTGGATGCAGAGTTTTCTCGAACAGGGAAAGACGATCGACACGCGGGGTTCGTAGCGCCGACATCCTGTCGGCTGTCCCGCAAGAGGGCGTCTCGCCCTCAGCGGCGCGGGCGCGACCGCGGCTCTAGGTTACGCCGTTGCCCCGAACCTCACCGAGACGAGCTTCGAAACTCCCGGCTCCTGCATGGTGACGCCGTAGAGCACGGGCGCGATGCTCATGGTTTTCTTGCTGTGGGTGATGAGCACGAACTGGGTCTGAAGGCTCATCTCCTTCACCATGTCGGTAAAACGCCCGATGTTGGCCTCGTCAAGCGGCGCGTCCACTTCGTCGAGGATGCAGAACGGGCTGGGTTGATACTGGAAGATACCGACCAGAAGGGCCAGCGCGGTCAGGGCCTTCTCGCCGCCGGAGAGCAGTAACACGTTCTGCAGCTTCTTTCCGGGAGGCGAAGCCACTACGTCAATGCCGCTCTCCGCGCTGTTTTCCTCGTCGGTGAGGCGCATGAACCCTTGCCCGCCGCCAAAGAGCTTGCGGAAGGTGGCCTGGAAGTTCTCATTGATCTTGTGGAAGGCCTCTTCAAATTTCTGACGTGAGAACGTGTCAATCTCTTTGATCGTGGCCTGGGTGTTCTCGATCGAGTCGTACAGATCCTTTCTCTGAGTTTCGAGGAAGGCGTGACGCTCAGCAGTTTCTTTATATTCCTCGAGCGCCATCATGTTGACCGGACCCATGGCGTCCAGCCGGGTTCGCATGTCGCGATAGATCTGGTCTTCAACGATGAGCTGTTCGTCACGTACAACGGCGATCGTAGTGTCCGCCATCAGCTCGTGGCGTTGGACGCCGAGGTCGTTCAGACAGCTTTCAGCCATGTACTGCGCGTCGGACTGCAACTTGGCCGCAGCCGCCGAAAGCTCAGCACGCCGGTCACGCGACTGGTCGAGCAGCTTGCGGGCCTGGTGCAGCGCATCATCGATCTCTGCCAGGCGGGCACGAACCTGTTCCGACTCCACTTGCAGCAAGCTGTCGCGGGTCTCGCAGGCATTGCGCTCGGCGTCAAAATCCACCAACCGGACGGCAATCTCCCGGTTCTGGGTCTCGCGCTGTAGTTTCTCGACTACCGAGGATTCGATCTGGACGCGCAGTGATGCGACGCGTTCAATCATCTCGCCAACCAGTGATTCGATGCGCTCGAGGCTAACCGTCGCGCTGCGATGACGTTCTTCGAGTGTGGCAACTCTGGCCAGGCGTTGCGAGGCACCCTGCGCAGCCTGGTCGCGGCCTTCGCGCAGGTGGGACAACTGCTCGTGTCCCGCGGCTGCGAGATGCTCCAATTCAATGCGCTTTTGTTCAGCCTCGGCAATCTGCCTCTGCAGTTGGTCGAGCAGCGACCCTTTTTCCGTCCGCTCAGCTTCCAGCCGTTGCAGTTCCTGACGAGCGGTCTGCAGACGCTCGCTCACCCGGGAGAATTCGGATTCCAGCTGCTGCAGCAGGTGACCGGACGTCATGGCCTGCTTTTCCGCCTCACGTTTTTCGCCCTCGAGGCGATCCAGCAGGGAAGTGAGATCTTTCATTTCGCGGCCCAGGGTCAGGACCCGCATTTCTTCATGGCGCAGCGCCTGCTCCAGTTCTCCCAGCTGGCGAAACACGTCGCGCAGCTCGCGCTTCATCGAGAGCGGACCTTCTGCGCGTTGCTTTCCGCCGGTCACGGTTACGTTGTGAAAGCACTCACCCGATTGCGAGAGAAAGAACGCATCGGGATTTTCCAGAGCCAGCTCGCGGGCGAACGTGGGGTCGGGAACGATGTAGCCGTCACGCAGCTTCGGCAGGATGACTTCGAGCGACCGGCCAAACCCGTTGAGCACGCGAATCGCATTCTTCAGCGGAACGATCGGTCGGTCGGGCTGCACCTGATGCGCCTTCTCGTCAATCGCGAAAGAAAACTTGGCTTGCGAGTCCTCGGGATGCACCAGGAATGTCGCTCGACCGTCCACATCGGTGCGGAGAAGACGCAAGCCTTCATCCGCCGCGTCCCAGGATTTGACCACGATGTAGTTCAGTTCGTCGCGCAGGAAGTCCTCGACCACGCCTTCGTACCGCGTCTCCACTTCGAGAAAGTCGGCCAACACGCCCGCCGGAGCCATTCCGCCCTGCATGACTCCCGATTGAAAGAGCCGGCGCACCGACTCAGTGGAATATCCATGCTCGGCAATCACGGCTTCGAGTGAGCCCTTCTTGCCGATAGCGGAGGCATACTCGGCGCGAAGGCTGTCCAGGTGGTTCTTGGTTTCAGACTCCTCGTGACGCCGGGAGTCAAGCGCCTGTCGCGTCTGGTGCAACTCTTCGGTAAGGCCGGAAACGCGCTGCGACACGGTTTCAAATTCCAGTCCCAACTGCCCGCGCTGTCCCCCGAAAACCTCCATCTGAGAGTTTGCCGTGGCCATTTCCGCCTGCAGACGCTGAGCCTCTCGATCTACCCCAGCCAGCCGCTCTTCTACTTGTGTGTGCTGATTGCGCAGCGTGGATGCGGCCGCTACTGCTTCCACAATCGTGACTCGCGACTGTTCCTGTTGATGTTCCAGTTCCGCCAAGGCCGCAGCCGCGCCGCTCGCTTCCTGCTGGCTCTGGGTTAACTCCTGTTGCGCCCCCGTCAGATCGCTCGCCGCCGAGTCCAGAATCTGGCGATTGGCGTCGCGTTCCGCCGCCAGCGCGGCCAGCCGCTGCTGGGCCTGGGCTAATTCGGCCTCGGATGAGGCCACACGCGCCACCAGCTCCGCGCAACGTTCTTCGTTGTGACGGCGCTGGGCGAGGGCGCGGTCAGACTCCAGCTTGAGCTGACTCAGGCGCTCGCGGTTTTCACGAAGTTCAGTTTCGATGGCGTATCCGCGTTGGGTTCGCTCGGCGTGCTCGGATTCAGATTGCTGAACGCTGTCGGCCCGATGCCGCATCTCTTCCGAGATTGTGCTGATCTGGGCATCGAGTGCTGCGCTTTCCTGCTCCAATTGGGCAAACTTGCTGGCCAGAACCAGGCGCAGCTTGGCCCGCATTTCTTCCCGCAGCTTGGCGTAACGCTCGGCCTTGGAAGCCTGACGCTTGAGAGAATTCATCTGCCGCGTGACTTCCTCGAAAATGTCGTTTACGCGGGCAAGGTTTTGCTTGGCGTCTTCGAGGCGCGCTTCAGCCAGCCGCTTCTTCGTTTTGAACTTGGTAATGCCCGCAGCTTCTTCGATGATGGCCCGGCGATCCGTGGGACGGCTGCTCAGTATCTGGCCAATGCGTCCCTGCTCGATCAAGGCATAGGATTCCGGCCCCAGTCCCGTGCCCATGAAGAGTTCCTGAATATCGCGCAGGCGGCACAACTTTCCGTTCAGGAGGTACTCGCTTTCGCCGGTGCGGAAAAGCCGCCGGTTCACCACGATTTCGCCAGCCTTAAACTGTTGCTTGAACTGACGGCGACGAATCTTAAGTACCACTTGGGGTCCGGCAGTTACCGTTTCCATGGAGCGCCGTGCGTCCTCGCCGGGCCCGACGGGCGGGACGCCTGGCTCTCCATCGGAAGCGGTGACCGCGCCTTCAATTTCCTCCGCCCGCCCCGGCCAAGCCTGTTCGGTCAGGCGCTCAGTCTCTTCCGCAGCTTCGGCTCGGACTTCGGCTTCGTCCCAGTCCTCGACAGGCTCGGGCATCTCATCCCGGATTTCGACTTCTGTGGGCTCATGGGCGTCGGATCCGTCATACACCTCGGGATCGATCAGCGTGAGCGACACCTCGGCCATGCCCGTGGGCTTGCGATCGCGGGTGCCGGCAAAGATCACGTCCTCCATGCGGGAACCGCGAAGGGTCTTGGCCGACTGCTCGCCCAGCACCCACGAGATGGCGTCCGCGATATTGGACTTGCCGCAACCGTTGGGGCCAATGATGGCTGCAACGCCATCCCCGTGAAACTTGAGTTCGGTCCGGTCGCAGAACGATTTGAATCCGAGAATCTGGAGCCTTTTCAGTTTGAGCACCTTCTACTCCTTAGGGGATCGCCGATTACGAATGCCGAGTTGTGTTGCGCGGGCGCCCTCGCCTGCGTACCTGTGCTGCTGTTCAGCTTTTTATTAAGGCGAGTGCAAGGATCATGTAAGCATCATCAGCCCGGTTAATTAATTGGATTCCTCCAACACATCGCTCTAGTGAGCGCCTCCCAGGCTGGATTCGGCGAGGCACAAATTAGAGCTACTGTAACGGCCAAATCATGCCGGGGTCAAGTACGAAAACACTATATCTGGTATGGCCTTACGACCGACCGCGCCAGATTGAACCCACAATGCAGCACCTTAACGTAGATTGAACGGTGAAGTTGGAGGAGGGGGAGAAGCGCGAGAGCCAAACAAGCCTAACCCAAGTGAAGGACAAAGACAACGCTGCAAATCGTTAGTGTCGGTAGCACATGATATGTCCGGTTGAGATAGCACATGAGATGTCCGCTTTGCGGGCGGTGAGAGTAGGAGACCATGGTAAGCATGGAGTTCTACTCGA
>CATPBJ010000101.1 GCA_955652395.1 uncultured Terriglobales bacterium
AGGCGTGGGGGATGTCCAACTTCGATTATTGGGAGCGGCATCCCGACGTGTCGAAGATCCATGACGAGGCGATGGAAGGGCTGACGGAGATGGAGTCAGCGCCGATTTTGGCAGCGTACGACTTTTCGCGCTTTCGCAAGGTTGTTGACGTTGGCGGTGGGAGTGGGTCGCTCCTGGCAGCGCTGCTGCGCCAGCACCCGATGTTGACCGGCAGTCTGGCCGACCTCCCTCACGTGGTGAGTCAGGCTCCCAGTATGCTTCAGCGGGCCGGAGTCGCGAATCGCTGCGAGATAATCGAGTGCAACTTCCTTGAGAGCGTACCTGCAGGTGGGGACGCATACGTTCTCAAGAGCGTAGTCCACAACTGGGATGACGCTCGCGCGCTCACGATACTGCGGAACTGCCACCGCGCGATCGGCGGCTCGGGCACCTTGTTGGCAATGGACCGAGTCCTTCCGGAGCAGCCAAACGCGGAAGCATTTCCGCGATGTGGACTTGACCATGTTAGTGATGACTCCTGGGGGGCGGGAAAGAACCGAAGTCGAGTTTAAGAAATTGCTTGAGTTGGCAGGATTCGAGTTCACGCGAGTCATCCGGGCGGCCCGCTCGATATCGTCGAGGCACGCAGACGCTAAACTCCTTATCAGGGGGGAGCCTCTGAGAGCCCGTTCAAAAAAGGGTCACTTCCGGCTAATTCGGTGGCAACGCGCGCAAAACAGGATCGTCCTGGCGCGATGGGCAGCCCCTTTGAACCAAACCTGGCTGGCACTGCTTTGCAAACCGCCTGGTGTGGGAATCTTAATCGGTTCATAATTGCCCGCACCACTGATTTCGATGACGCTGATCCCTCTACGACCTCGGGAGTTCTGGAAACGCTCAAGGCTTTGAGGGCTTAGTGCAGCCAGCGCACAGAACATTGGTGCGCGTTCCGGCCAGTTGGTCAGACCTGGGTCATCCCGCCGTCGACGAAGAGCTCGATGCCCGCGACGTAGCTACTTTCGTCGGAAGCAAGAAAGGTGACCGCTTTGGCAACTTCATCCAGGGTTCCCGTGCGACCAAGAGGTATTTTGCCCACGACACTGTCCACATATTGTTGGATTTGTTCGTCGGTCCAGCCTAAAGAGTTGCGGTAGCCGGGAGAAGGAATCACACCCGGACTCACTGCGTTTACGCGGATCTTGCGGTCTTTGAGATCCGAGGTGAAAGTCCGTGCGAAAGACCGCACAGCAGCTTTGGACGCGCTATAGACGGCGAGTCCTGGTGATCCTGTACTCGAAACCATCGACGCATTGAGAATGATGGAGCTTCCATCCTTCAGAAGCGGAAGCGCCTTTTGGACAGAAAACAGAAGGCCCTTGACGTTGGCGTTGAAGGTTTTGTCGAATTGCTCTTCAGTAATTGCCCCGAGCGGGCCAATTTCTCCAGTGCCAGCGTTGGCAAAGAGAACGTCCACGTGCCCCTTCTGCTGCTTTACGGTGGCATAAAAGCGATCGAGATCGGCGAGATTTGAGACGTCGCCTTGCACCGCGGTTGCGCTCTTACCGATCTGCTTCACCGCGGCTTCGAGTTCACTTTGACGACGGCCGGTGATGAAGACGTATGCGCCCTCCGCAACGAAGCGTTGCGCGGTAGCGAGTCCGATTCCGCTATTGCCTCCTGTGACGACTGCTATTTTCCCTTCTAGCTTACCCATACGATTTCTCCTTGTTTTGATCCTGTCTCCGCTGCTGACCTTCTGTATCAGGCAGTACAGATGTAACGGATCTCTGAATGGTTTCAATATTTGTACCGAGAGGTATGGAACGCGCATCCTATGGGCATGAAGAGAGTCAAAACATCAAAGAGGATGGGGCGTCCGCGGGCCTTTGATCTCGGCAGAGCCTTGGATCGTGCCCTGCAGGTCTTCTGGCGCAAAGGATATGAAGGTTCGTCCCTGTCAGACCTGACCAAAGCGATGGGCATTAACCGACCCAGCCTCTATGCTGCCTTTGGCGACAAGGGAGCGCTATTTCGCAAGGCCCTAGACCGGTATGTGAATGGGCCAGCGGCGTATATGCAAGAAGCATTGAAGGCGCCGACCGCACGCGCTGTCGTCGAACGCTTGCTGCGTGGAGCCCTTGATTTGAACACGGCGCCGCGCAATCCCGGCGGGTGCCTCATGGTGCAAGGTGCGCTTGCCTGTGGTGAGGCGTCCGATGCGGTCCGGCGGGAACTCGCGGCATGCCGCGCAGCGGGCGAAGCCGCGCTACGCCGTCGTCTCCAACATGCGAAATCAACAGGTGATCTGTCGACTGATGCAGATCCCGCCCACCTCGCACGCTACATCGCCACGGTCATCTACGGAATTGCAGTCCAGGCAGCGGGCGGTGCAACTCGCGACCCATTGCAACACGTCGTCGAGACGACGTTGCGAACCTTACCGCTGTGAATTGAAAGCATAGCAGGGCCCAGGCTGGAAGGTCGCACCAGCTTGGCCCAAAGCGGGGGGATTCGATCCAAAATGGAGCGAGAGGCATCAATCAGGAACGGGAAGGCATAGCAGTGAGCTCTTTATGCACGATAGGAGCGACGCGCGTTCCCAGGAGCTCAATGGAACGCAACATCTTTTCGTGCAGAAGCGCCGAGACACCCATCTGGAAAGTGATGCGAGAAAGGCCGCCGAGAACGTCGTTCACGTACAGTATCTTCTGCGCGACCGCTTCGGAGTCACCGATCAGCAGTGCACCTGTGGGTCCGCGGAGAGCGTCAAACTGTGCCCGCGTAGCCGGGGGCCATCCGCGTTCTTTACCGATCTCAGTGAACGTGTGGGCATATCCTGGATAGAAATCGTCTGCAGCTTCCTGTGTTGTGTCTCCCAGAAAGCCGATTGCGTGGAGGCCGACGATGAGTCTCTCGGCGGAGTGGCCGGCACGCCGCCCAGCTTTGCGGTAAAGGTCGATCAGAGGGCGAAACCTCATAGGTTCGCCGCCAATGATGGCAACCATCAGCGGAGTCCGAGCGTGCCGGCGCGAACGAATGACGCGGGAGTTCCGCCGACCCCGACCCAAATGGGCAGAGGATCTTGCAGGGGACGCGGATAGACCGCCTGTCCAGTGAGAACTGCACGGTGCTTACCACTCCAGTGAACGTGGGTGTTCTCGCGAATCGTGAGGAGCAGATCCAGTTTTTCTGCAAAAAGCGAGTCGTAGTCGTCTAAATCGAAGCCGAACAGTGGAAACGCCTCCACTGACGAACCGCGGCCCGCGACGATCTCGGCACGACCGTGGGAGATCAGGTCCAGGGTGGCAAATTCCTGGAAGACGCGTACCGGGTCGGCCGCACTGAGGACGGTCACGGCGCTCGAAAGGCGAATATTTTTCGTGCGCGTAGCGGCCGCACCGAGGATCACAACTGGGGCAGAATCCACGAACTCGCTGCGGTGGTGCTCGCCGATGCCAAAAACATCGAGACCAACTTGGTCAGCAAGCACAATCTCCTCCAGTAGATTCTGCATGCGTTGGACGGGGGTTAGAGTAATCCCCGTCGCAGGGTCAGAGATGACTGCTCCGAAACTGTCGACACCGATCTGCATCTTTGCGACTCCTGGGTACTTCCTCATTCTTGTTGGGGCCCGTGGGCCGGAGGAATCCACCCGCCGATCTGTTGCATGAGGGATAAGAGATTGGCGACGCCCCAGTGGTCGGTGATCTTGCCATTTTGTACGCGCATGACATCGACTGTTTCGAAGTGGATCTTCCGCTGGGTTGGAGCGACCCCAAGGAACGGCCCTTCGTGCGTGCCGTGATACGTCTTGTACGTCGTCACTCGATCGCCGTCGGCAAGTTGCCAGTGGATCTGCGCATGAAAGTCAGGAAACGCGGCACGCATATAGGTGTAGAGTTTTCGCACACCCGCTTTGTCTGGAGTGGTGTTCGGCTGGGGTGTGTGATCGACGAAATCGTCCGCGAACAATTCTTCGAAAAGATCGAAGTTCCCTTTGCTTTGAACCTCTTCGGTATTTCGCCTGGCAACAGCCTTTGCCGCTTCAGATAGCGCGATACTGTTCATTGGCGCCCCCCCCGTTTGTTAAGCTCTTGCGCGGCGAGCAGTCCGAGTTTCTTGAGGGATCCGTATATTTGTTGCTTCTCTTTCGTCGACAGCACTGACATGAGAGCCTCAAGATCCCTCGCATGTTTTTCGAAGTACTCAGCCGCTACCCGTTTACCTTCCTGCGTGAGCTCCACGATTCGTGCGCGCCGATCGCTTGAAGTGGACTTTCGGACGACGAGTTCACGTTTCTCGAGCCGATCGATTGCGGCGGTCATGGAGCCGCTGGCCAGCAGGACCTTGTCCTGAATTTGTGAGATGGTGAGCGGACCCTTATGCAGCAGGGTTTCCAGTGCCGCGAAATCCGTGAGGCACATTCCCGCATTTGTGATGCTCTGTTCGGCCAGGAGTCTTAACGCGTGATGGCTCCTCGTCATCACCAACCACAGCCGGGGCGCAGTAATACGACTGGCGCTCTTTTTCATACCTTTGCTATCAGGCAACTTGCACCCGAGCGGCTTCCTTTGCCGGGGACGACAGCACCCGGTCGATTGAAACTGCTCCCGAGCCATGAATCATCAGAAAAGGCGTAACCGCAAGCACGAGCAGGTGATACTCGAAGCCCTCGCCCTTCTGTGCTCCCGTCCAGTTCATAAAGAAGCCGAACTGATGATGAACCATGGCTACGGCCACGACCATGTTGGAGAAGATTCCCAATGCTGCAATTCGGGTCAGGAATCCAAAAATCAGGCCGAGGCCGCCAAAGAATTCCGCAGCAATCGCGAGAAACGCGAACAGCGCGGGAATGTGCATGACGGCGGTGAAAAAGCCCATAGTTCCGCTGAAGCCGTACCCGCCGAACCAACCCAGCATCTTCTGGGCGCCATGTGCGAAAAAAATTACTCCGAGCACGAAGCGAAGGATAGCCGTCGCACTGTCATTGTCGGTGGCAATTAATTTACGAAGCATAGATAGTCTTTTCTTAAGGCTCTCTGCCAAATGGCAACAAGCACACAAATAAGATGATTATCCTGATATAATGATTCTTTTTATCGAGGTTGTTTTGAAAGCTGCTCCTTGACGAAACTCAGCAAATCCGGGTTAAGGCGGTCTTCTCGGCAGTCACGGCAGGAGCCGTTTATGGGATCTCTAGTTCAAGATCAAGGGAGGGACCCTACGCCGACGTGCAGTCGTGTCTACACTATCGAGCCGACTCCGTCTAGGCTGAGCTCCCCCACGGTTCAGGATTAAATGCCAAGGTGGGAGCCGCATTAAGTACGAGTGAACAGAGCGTTTTACAACGCGATGTGAGGACCTCCGGCTCGTGATTTGAGACACAGAGCTTTGCGGCCACGCGACGTCCTTCAGTATTCCACCCACTCCGTGAAATGTGCAGCCAGGGCTGTGCGGCGGGCAGTCAGCCCGTCATAGTAATCTGCCCAGTCGGTAATCTTACCGCTGTCTATGCGCACGACAGACGCCCCGGGCAGCGAAATTGGATCTTCCGGCAGCATGTCAGCTGGCCTGTAGAGAAAGTGATTGAGAAGATCAATCCGATTCTGCGAGGCTGGGTGAATTACTTTCGGGTCGGTCATTCGAGTCGTTGTTTTGCAATGATCAAGCACTGGGTAGAAAAAAAGGTGCGGCGGCATCTAGTGCGTGCCCGGGAAGGCAAGGGCCACGGCTGGACGCGGTTCAGTAGTGCATGGCTTTACGATCGGCTGGGTCTGTTTAATGACTACCGGCTCTATCGCTGGTCAGGCACGAAAGCCATCCCAGCACGATACGTCACATAACTCTTGGCACTAAGCAAACAGGTGCGCCCAGTGCGGGAAATCTGCACGCTGGGTGCGATGCGGCGGGGGCTGGAAACGGATCTACGGTTCGGCTTCCAAGGAACTGGACTATAAGCGTATTGTTTTCAGCATGTTCTGTTGTCCAAGTTCCTTGCCGCTTTGCCCCGGCAATCGACCCTACCGGCATGTGGGAACTCATCAACTCAATAGTATTCGCTACGCCGTTCCCTCGCGGGCGCCTTTCCAAAGATCAACCGCCCCCTCTTGCGCATAGCGATCAATCTCATTCAGCTCTGCATCCGTGAATTGAAGCTTCTCAACCGCATCGAGCGAGTTGTCGAGTTGCTCCACATTGTGCGCTCCGATCAGCGCCGAGGTAATCCGCTTGTGACGCAGTACCCACGCAATCGCCATTTGCGCCAGCGACTGGCTGCGCCTGCCCGCCATTTCGTTCAGC
Source organism: uncultured Terriglobales bacterium (assembly GCA_955652395.1). Classification (GTDB taxonomy): domain Bacteria; phylum Acidobacteriota; class Terriglobia; order Terriglobales; family Acidobacteriaceae; genus JAIQFF01. The sequence continues at coordinate 6,280 of CATPBJ010000101.1, forward strand.
GCCCGCACGCGTTTAAGATTTTCCTCGCTGAGGAACTTCTTCTGAAATGAACCGTCAGCCTTTAAGCGAGAGTGCTCCGGCACCCCGTTCAGATACTTGTTCGTCAGCAGTCCCTGGGCCAGCGGCGAAAACGCAATGCAGCCTACGCCCAGTTCTTCCAGTGTGCCGAGCAATCCCTTCTCCACCCAGCGGTTCAGCATCGAGTATGACGGCTGATGAATCAACAGCGGTACGCCTTCGCTTTTCAAAATCTGTGCCGCCTCGCGCGTCCTTTCCGGACTGTAGGACGAGATGCCCACATACAAAGCCTTGCCTTGCCGTACTGCCTGCACGAGCGCACCCATTGTCTCTTCAAGCGGCACATCCATTGCCGGCCGGTGTGAGTAGAAGATGTCAACGTACTCGAGGCCCATGCGCCGCAAGCTTTCGTCCAGGGACGCCAGCAGATACTTCCGCGAGCCGCCCACGCCGTAGGGTCCTGGCCACATGTCCCATCCTGCCTTCGATGAGATTACGAGCTCATTTCGGTAGTTGCGAAAATCCTTTCGCAGAATCTCCCCGAAGTTTTCCTCAGCTGACCCATACGGTGGGCCATAGTTATTCGCCAGGTCGAAGTGCGTCACGCCCCGGTCGAACGCTCGGCGAACCATCGCCCGCCCGGTCTCGAAAGCATCGACACCACCGAAGTTCTGCCACAGCCCAAGCGATATCGGCGGCAATACGATCCCCGATCGCCCGCACCGCCGATACTCCGCCGCGTCATACCGCTTCGCTTCTGGTACATAACCAATCCGCACAGATCTCCTTCTTCTCGTTTAGGTGTGCACGGCTAACGCATTGGGGTCGCGTCCTCCGCAAAGTATGTCGCAGTGAATCCGGCTTCCGTACTACGCAGACGCAACCACATCTACGGCCTTGTCCAGTGTGGCTGCGGCCACCAGCTGTCAAACTCCCCGTTCAAGATCGCGTAGCTTCTGCTCACTTGCACTGTATAACATTACTATAGATTTCTGCTCTACCCTGGAACCAAGCACCGACCGAGTTCCGCGAGCGGCGCATGGAAGAGCTGCCCGCCTTGAGTAGCGCGCAGCCCGGCAGTAATCTACCGCTAGCGCAGCTAGCTAAGCTAGCGTAACGCCTAATCCGTTGGCTCTCTCGACAGAGCCGTACGAACGAATCAACGCTTTAAGGGGAACAGTCTGATATCGCGGAAAAAGACCTCTGCCCCTTCCGATTGGATCAGGATCTTTCCACTGGAAGGATACGCTTGTGAGCCTTCGTTCACCAACTTGCCATTCAGGTACTGCTTCACGTGGTCTCCTTGCACCACGAGTTCCACCAGGTTCCACGCGCTGTGGGGCCTTTCCACCTCACCGGCTGGATCGCGGTATCCGGTCACGTTCTGCCAAGGCCCTTCGCCGAATCGGCGAATCCTGGCGGCCGAACCGGGAGGGCCGGTCTCGCGCTTCCCATCAGTCCCGGTCAGGGCTGCGCCGTCCGTCATATAGAAATCGCCGGTTTGTCCCTCACAGATCTGAAATTCGATCGAGGTCGGCCAGACCTTCTGTGGGCCCTGAACGTGATACAGAATTCCGCTGTCTCGGGCCATGCCCTCCCGCGGAGGGTGAGTTGCCTCACCCCATTTGAACTCTGCCCGTAGGTAATAGTTCGCAAACTCCCGCTTGGTGATCAAGTAGCCGAACTCTGCCCCGGAGATGTGAATCACTTCGTTCTCGAGGCGGAACACATGCTCGGGATCGTAGTTCAACCCTTTAGTCTTGAGGAAACTATCGAAGTTGGCGAGACTGGTGCCGTCGAACAGGACGATAGCCTCATCGTGGGGTGGCATGTCCGAGATGCCTTGACCCTCCACCGCTACAAAGGAGAAGCTCCGGGCCAGAAGGGTGCCGACAAACGCCGCGGCGACTATTACTCGGTGAGCGTAGTTCATTCCGTTGCTCCTTGGCCAAGTTTCCTGAAGTGGCCGTCATTGGTCTGTCTATAGCTATCAGGCTGAACCTGGAATACCCCGCCCACCGAGATTGTACGACGGCCACAAAGGTTCGATTTGCCAGATCAGGATGATTGGTTTACCACTTCCGTCGTCTTCGTATCCCGATGGCACCGACGATCTTTCCGCCGCGCTCGAGAGGCATACCCCGGCCAAAATCATGATTCTGCCGTGGTTCGAGACGTGAATGCCGAAGAACTGGCCGCCTGATTGTGAGTGCGCGGCGAGATCCTTCGTCGAGATGTCGAAAGCCCGTGCGGTGTACGCCTTGTTGATGGAAACATCGATGCTACCGAGCCACGCGCCGTCCATCCGCACGTGAGCGACAAGATTTGCTCCTTCGTCAGCAACCGCAATGTTCATGGGCTGATGTATCTGTTGTGCCTTCTTCTCAGCGGCGGCGATGACTCGACGCGCATCTTCCAGACTTACCATGCGCAGCTCCTTTTGAAAAAATTGCGCCACTTGTGGGAACAGGATGCACGCCGATTTCCAAAACGAATCCATTGGAGACAAACAGAAATATGGGTTAGGAGCGGCGTAGCCCAGGGCAGAGCACGCATCTGAAGACAGTCAGTGTCAGCCTTTTGACGCTCGTGTCCAAATTTCGAACTTGCCAATGTATCGCTGGCGGGCTTTTCAACGCTTCGACAGCGATTGAGTATGTGGTGAGACACCTTGGTAGGCGACGGTAGTTTAGGGGTCACTACTGTCCGGCTAAAGGTCGAAGAGAATCAGTTGGTTGACGTTTTCGGCGAAATCGGCACCCGCATCGAGGGCCTGGAGGGCGCATAAAATAGGCGTTTTCTCGAAAAGCGTGACGCTTAGAATCTGTAGGGTTTGG